>CANJZW010000005.1 GCA_947479475.1 Chthoniobacteraceae bacterium | reverse complement strand
GTCGCCTATTCACCAGACGGCACCTACGTTGCCAGTGCAGACCGCGCAGGCGGAATCGTTATTTGGGAGGCTGCCACAGGTGCGGAATCCGTCACGCTCGCCGGCCACAAAACCGCCGTTAACGCCCTGGCTTTTCTCCCAGGTCTGATTGTTTCCGCAGGTCAGGATGGAAATATCGTCCTCTGGGACGTGGCTGATGGCAAAGAGATCAAAAAATGGGCGGCTCACCCAGGCGGCTGTGAGTACGTGGATTTCACTCCCGAGGGCAAGATCGTTTCCTGTGGTCGCGACAAAGTGGCCAAAGTCTGGGATCAAACCGGCAAAGCACTCCTTACCACCGTCCCCCTCACTGAAATCGCGCTCCGCGCCGTTCTTTCCGGTGAAACGGTCTTGGCCGGGGACTGGAACGGCCGCGTCCAAGCCTTTCTACTTGCCGACGGAGGCAAACCCTTCGGCGACGTCGTGTCCGTCTCGGTGGCAGCCGCCGCGACACCACAGAAGCCTGCCGTAAAGTAGGGACCGGGATATTCCTCCCTCAGGGAACCGGATATCCCTCCTGTCGCAACTGGGCTGGAGCGACCGCCCGAAGCGGGGTATCCCCTGAGACCGCCCGAACGCCCCTGAAACGGCTTCTCAAACAAATCAGGTTCACTGAAGCTTCTTGAGCGCTCGCTCCAGAACCGCCCAAACATTTTCAGCCACCCGCCTCTGGCCCTCCACGTTTGGATGGATCTGGTCGTCCTGGTTCATCTCAGCGATCCCGCCCACGCCCTCGAGTAAAAACGGCACCAGCAGGGTTGCACATTGGGCCGCCACTCTGGGGAATACCGCCGCAAAGGCCTCCCTGAAATCCTCCCCGAAGTTTGCCGGCAATTGCATTCCTGCAACCACAATCAGCGCCTCCGGACTCTTTGCACGGACCGCTCGGATCATCCCCTCCAGATTGGCCTGCGTCTGGGATGCAGGGACGCCCCGGAGCCCGTCATTCGCACCCAAGGCGATCACGACAACCGCAGCGCCCGCACCCAGCGCCCAGCCCACCCGGCGCAGCCCGCCCGCGGTAGTGTCGCCGCTGATGCCGGCATTCACGATTTCAAAAGGGAGCCCCGCTTCGTCCACCTTCCGCTGCAACAGGGCCGGATAAGCTTGGGCGCGCTCCAACCCAAACCCTGCAGTGATGGAATCCCCCAAAATAACAATCCGTTTTCCAGGGGAAGCCGCATAACAGTCCCCACCGGCAAGCAGCAGGAGCCCCAGCATATTTCGACGCGTGATCATTAGTCTTTTGCTAGAACTTACATCCTGAAGCACCTTGTGACCATGGCTGATCGTGTCTCTTCGCTCCAAACCTCCCCTGTTCTGGAAGTCTGCGGCCTGACGAAAACTTATTCGGATGGAGAAGACTCCCTGACGGTGCTCGACAATATCTCTTTATCCATTCTCCCAGGAGAAACTTGCGCCATCGTCGGCCCCTCCGGAAGCGGAAAAACAACCCTCCTCGGCCTCTGCGCTGGCCTCGATGACCCCACCTCCGGCACCATTTTGCTCGCTGGCGAGCGGCTCGAAGCCCTCTCCCAGAACCAGCGTGCCGCAGTGCGGGGCCGCCACGTCGGCTTCGTTTTCCAAAACTTCCAGCTCATCCCTACCCTCACGGCCCTTGAAAACGTGCAGGTTCCCATGGAGCTGCGCGGCGAATCTGGCGCCCCGGCAGCCGCTGAACTTTTACTCCAAAAAGTCGGCCTTGGCGGCCGACTGAAGCACTACCCAAACCAACTCTCCGGGGGCGAACAGCAGCGCGTCGCCCTCGCCCGCGCATTCGTACGCCCCCCGCGCATTCTTTTTGCCGATGAACCCACCGGCAACCTCGATGCGGCCACCAGTGAACTCCTAGTGGAGATGCTTTTTGATCTCAATCGCGAAAACGGCACAGCCCTGGTACTGGTCACCCACGACCTCTCGCTGGCAGCCCGCGCGGGACGCGTCGTTTCGATGCACGCCGGGCGTATCGTCATGGATGAACCCGCGCCCTCCGTCCTGCTCCGAGTCGGTTCACTCCCCAACGTCAAGAGCCTCTAACACCCGTCCCCCCTGCTTGGGAATGTCAACAACTAGGGAGTGTCCGTTTTGCCTACCTTTTCTTGCCCGTAGCGCTGGACCCGGATTGTTTAACTGGAAACTAATCGTAGCTAATTCTCACTTCACCCATGAAGCCCACTCTCGCCGCCGCCACCAGCCTAGCCACCTTTTCCATCGGCCTGTGCGCTGGATCGCTTTGGAAGGACAGCGAGATTCAGCCAGAACGCCGCGCGAACGCATCCCATTCTGAGGTCCTCGGCGCCGAACTCCGCACTCTTCAGGTATCGGTGAAAGCTCTTACCCAAGAGCGCGACGAAGCAAAATCAAACGCTGTAAAACTGGAGGAGGCCCTAACGGCCATCCAAACTCAATTGACGCAACGGGCTTCCACGGCGCCATCGAGCCAAAAGAACCCACCCACAGATTCGGGTGCAGAGGGAACCAACAAACTCGGCAAAATGCTCACCGATTTGATGAAGGCGCCCGAAATGAAAAACGTCATGAAGCAACAGCGAGAGACCCAGATCGACATGACCTATGGCGGGCTCATCAGCAGACTGCACCTCAACACCGGCGAAAAACAGGATCTCAAACAAATGCTTTCCGAACGCCTGCAGGAGCAGTCGGATTTAGGGCTCCGTTTGATTGAAGAGGGACTTTCCGAAGACCAAAAAAAAGCCGCCCTCAACTCGTTCAAGGAGGCGAAGGCGGCCAGTGATGTGAAAATTAAAACTTTTCTGAACAACGAACAGGACTACCAGATGTTTCAAGCGTGGGAGGGCTCAGCGGCCGATCGCATGGTGCTTAGTTTGGGCCACTCGGCCTTTTCGGAGGTGGGCGAACCACTCACTTCGGAGCAGGAAGACCAGCTTGTGAAAGCCATGGCCTTCGCGCGAACGCAGCGCAGCGATGTTCCTGATCTTACGAAAGTTGAAAATTTCGCGGTTTGGAGCGGGGATGAAAAGGCAATGGCAAAAATGACCGTCTCATTGAAACTTCAGGCCCAGCAGGTTGCCGCTGCCGCAGCCTCTTTTTTATCTCCAAAGCAACTGGAAGCGCTTAAGACGTTCCAAGAACAACAGCAAACCATGGAGCTAGCCGGTCTAAAAATGAGTGCCTCCATGTTCAAAAAGCAAAAATAGCCGTCAAAGGAGAATACATCCGAACCGTCCAAAGGGCTGGCAAGGCAAAGACCTCGGGATCGCCTTTCTGAAAAGCGGCCTTGGCGGTCAGGAAAAGTCTTTTACGGGCGACTACTTTCCAAAGCAGTACAAGCGACTATTGCCTCGGGCGAAAATCCGGCCTCCGACGGGAACAAGACCGGCAATGATGCGGTCATCCAGTTTGTTCTCCGACAACAACTCAAAACCGCCCTCCACTTTCGCCACAAAAACCGTGCCGTCTTCGCGCGCCGCATACAGGACACCATCCGCGATGACCGGTGAGGCGTAGAAGTTGGAACTCGCGCGGGGAATATCGGCGATCCACAACGTCTTGCCTGTTCCAGGCTCGACGCAGGCCACCTGCCCGCGGTCGCTCAAAATGTAAACGAGCCCTTTATAAGCCGCAGGCGAAGGCACAAACGAACTCACCTCGTCACGCTTCCACACATGCGCGCTGGAAGTGGCGTCCCCAAGGCCGCTCACCTTGATTCCATGCAGGCGGGGCGACCCTTTGTCCGCACGGCCAAAACAAACGATCGCCATATCCTTGATCAATACGGGCGATGCCACTGCAGGCCAGAGCGGCGTGGCCTCCGGATTAAACCCCGTGCAACTCCACAGCAGCGTTCCATCGGCGGCGGAATGGATGGTGAGGTGGTCGGCACCCCAACTAAACAACGCCTCCTTGCCCTCGTACACAATCACCTGGGGCGTCGTGTATCCATTATCGACTTCCCTCGGCACATCGTAATTGCGAGCGGTCTTCCAACGCAGCTCTCCCGTCTGCTTATCAAACGCAGCAAGCCACGACTCGCCATTGTGCATCCGAGCCACCACCACATTTTTATCGGTTAAAGCCGGGGAAGATCCAAAGTCCCAAAACAGATTCACCGGCCCGAACTTTTCGATCAAATTGGTTTTCCACCGCAAGGATCCGTCGAGATTCACCGCGGCGAGCGTCCCGCTTTTATAGGCGGCGAAAACAGCTTTGCCATCGCTCGCGGGCGACGGGTTGCTGCCGGAAGCATTCCGGTGTTTTCCCGGATCTTCCACCCCAAAAACACTCTGCCAAAGCAACTTCCCATTCCAATCGTAGGATTGCAAGGCGTCACTGCCTGCAACCGGCACGGTCACATAGACCGACTTGCCTACCACAATCGGCGTCGAACACCCCTTGCCGGGTAGCTCCACCTTCCAGACCAGCGAGGACTCATCCAACTTGTGCGGGCCACTCCCCATGGAGACACTGCCGTTATCTGCCGAACCACGCCAACGCGGCCAGTCGGCGGAATCCGCAAATCCTGAAAAGGTGAGGCTTGAGACCAGACCGGCGACCCTGAAAAAACGCGGGGAGAACATCTGCGAATGATGCTCAAACGCGGAGAAATGCAAAGAGCAGAAACCCGGCACCTCCGGGAGCCGCGTCGGGCAAACAAGACATGGAATTGAGCCATTGTCCGGGGCACCACAAAATTCACGCGCAAGGCGGCGCGTTGTCTCTCCACTCCATCACAAACAGCGCCCAACAAAGACACGTTAAGGAGATTAAACGTCGCATTCGCCGAATCGGGATTATCTCGCGCCCTGCGGCGCCCTGCCAATACAAGTATCTGAATGAGACCCCTCCCGCGTTTGTTCCTGACCGCCAGCGTCGCGATCTTGGCTCCCCTTCCTTCCGCTCTGGCCTGGAGCCAGCCGCACCAGGCAATCACACGGGCCGCGCTCGAACGTCTCCCCGCCGCTCAAAAGGCGCTCCTCGGTGAAGAGCTTGCTCTGCTCGGAGACGATTACTGCCTGATTCCGGACCATGTATTTACCGACAGAGCCAACGCAAAATTCGCGATGGTTGACGACAAACCCAAGGAGATCTACCGACTGAACCTCCACCTTCCCGCACAGCAGCCCGAAAACCTGGAAACGATCCGCTACTTTTTGGGGAAGGCCGTCGCAGCCGCCCAGTCCCAGAACATCAAAGACGCCGCCCGTTATATGGGGACAATCTGCCACCAGATTGAAGACTACGGAAGTCCCTCGCACACGATGCCCGGCGACAACATGTTCACCCTTCTGCAGCAGTTCTTGCCCCCGTCGGAAGTCATGCGGGACAAACTCCTGCACAGCCCCGTGGAAAGCGGAGAACTCACCGTCGCCATTCCCGATTACACCCCCAAACTACTCGGCACCACGGTGAACGAAGCGGCGTGGAAACTCATGCACCGTATCCACGAAGGCATCATTAACGCTCGCTCGACAACCATCCCCATCATCCAGGCCCTTTATATTGAGGATGCGAAAACCGTGGAGCGCCACCAATTAAAGGCCGCCACATTCGACGCCAAAATCGTGGCCGATGCTCTGTACACGATTCTTTGCATTGGAACCCGCACGCCAGCGGATTTGGAGGAGTCGCCCGAAGGCATCGCCCTCAAAAACACACCCATCGCCGCCTACTATCCCCTTGAAGCGGCGAGCCTCTATTTTCCACAAACGCAGTTTTTCAGCTCGCCGCATTGGGGGCACGCACGTAGCGGGGTTGTTCTGGCTGAAGGCAAGCAGGCCCTGCCCCTCAAGCTGCAGGTGGATTCAAAAACCGGGCCGAAGGAGCAGGAGTTTTCCGAAGGCATCAGCGCAGGCATGGGTCGCTCCCTGACTTTTCTCCTACCCGCCGGCGTCTATTCGCGTTTCACGGTTCTGGCAGGACTGCATTCCGAACTCGGCGCCAAGGGCAAGGTCGAGTTCACGCTCTCTGGCGATGGGAAACCGCTGGCCACCGCGGTTGTCAGCGGGACAGAACCGGCGCACGCCTTGGAATGCGATTTGAGCGGCGTCTCCGAACTGCAGCTCACGCTTAACTCCAAGGGGGGCGACTCAAAAAGCAACTACGCCATTTGGGCCAATCCCACTCTTCAGAAACCCTAAACAACTTCGGAAGGAAAAGCCGTCGCCTCCCTCAGGCCTCCACTTTAGTCGTCGTCACGACCTGGGCCGGCAAACACAAACGCCGCCCGGACGGGTGCCGGCATCTTGCTTGCGGCTCCGCGCACGCTCCGCCAGATGATCTCGTTGAGAACGAGGTCGTCTGCGGCGTCCTCCTTGGAGAAGTCGAGCTTCCGGGATTTGTCCGCCCCCCAGGCGAGCTTGGAATTAACCTCGTTAACGTCGACCTTCGCCGCAACGGCCCCATACGGGCGCACGTCGGGCTGGCTCACGAAGGATTTGTACATTGGGGTGGCGGCGGCATCGAACTGGGACATCGGACGCATGCCGAGGATCAGTTCCATCGTGCGGAGCATCGAACTGGTGGAATACATGGTAGAATCAACGGTGCCGCTGCGCGTGTAGGGGCTGATTGCCAAAGCCACGGTGCGGTGGGCGTCGACGTGGTCGGGGCCGTTTTGAGCATCATCTTCCACCACAAA
This sequence comes from Chthoniobacteraceae bacterium, assembly GCA_947479475.1. Classification (GTDB taxonomy): domain Bacteria; phylum Verrucomicrobiota; class Verrucomicrobiia; order Chthoniobacterales; family Chthoniobacteraceae; genus Chth-196. The sequence goes on along the minus strand of CANJZW010000005.1, from coordinate 83,809 downwards.
AATCGCCGTGCTAGGCCAGAACTTTGACCTTGAAACGGCTTCCACCAAGGTGCCGAGCGCCAGGTCGTTTTCCGCCATACATGCCGTCGGCGTCCATTTTCCTGCGGCAGTGCCAGCCGTATGGTCCTGAGGGAGGCGGACGATCTGAAGTCTCGGCATTTCCCCCTCCTTCTCAAAACGCTGTAACTCACTGATGAACCGTTCGGCCCGTTTGACGTCCGGGTAATCCATATCGAAACCACGGTAGGCGGAATCAAACTTTCCTTGCAGCGACTTCAGCCGCGCCGTGCTCGGATCCGCGGGGGTTTTACCGTTTTGAACAAACTCGCCGTAACTCCGGAAACTGACACCCGCCTCGGCCGCGCGATCCCACAGGTAGCCGCCCGCCGGCGTGGCGATGGGAAAGTGACCCTCACTGGGATAGGCGTATTTACGGGATTTGTTGTGCCCGTAACTCAGAGGCCAGAATTTCTCGACGTAATCGCTCGCATACGCTGCCATGCTCCACTCGTGACCGTCTGCGCTCACTTCACTCTCGACGTAAAAGTTGTCGAGCAAGACAAACGAGCGGGCGAGTTTATGGTGGTTGGGAGTCACCCGTTCGGGAAACAAGCAAAGGCTTGCGTCTCCGTTACCTTCCTTCATGTCCCCAAAAACCTGATCGTAGGTCCGGTTTTCTTTGACGACGTAAATGCAGTGTTTAATCGGGCTTGGATCCCCGAGCTTGCCCGGAATCGGGCTCGACTTGGGCCGTTTGCCCACGGGGGCGTTGTCTTTTAGAAGGGGTGAACACTGATAGACCTGCGCCGTGTACCCCTCCAATCGGGTTTCAAACTCGGCCCGCGAAGGCAGCTCAATGATGCTGATTGTCCCATTGAAAAGACCGCCGATGTATTCGACCACCGTGCCCGGCGCCGTCTTCACCCCGGGCTGCGGGCCCTTTGGATTGGCTTTGGAGATGCTCCCCTTCCCGTTTGCCACAAGCAACTTCTTGCCATCGGGCGTCACCCGCACCGAGGTCGGGTACCAGCCCGTCGGGATGAAGCCAAGCGAACGGCTTTTACCGCGCACACTCACGTCACAAACTGCCAGCGTGTTGATGTTCGCGTTCGCGACAAACAGCGTCTTCTCATCCGGCGAGAGGGCGAGGCTGTTGGGAGTGGCTCCGGGAGGCGATTGAGGATGGAGCGCCGCCCAGATCACTTCGGTCGGAAGGCCTGTCTCCGTATCAATCACGCTGACGGTATTGCGGTGCGCGTTGGCTACGTAGAGAAGTTTGCCGTTCTTGGTGAGCAGCATCTCGTTGGGATGTTCCTCCGTCTTCCAGCGTGTGATGACCGCGTTGGACTTGAGGTCAATCACCGCCACCTCTGACTGCGCCCAAAGGCTCACATAAAGCCGGTTGCGGCGTTCGTCCAGACGGCAGGCGTAAGGATAAGGGGCGCTCGCATCGGCAGGATCCACGGCGGCCTCGGCCCGTTTGGCGATGGCGGCTTCATCCGGAGCCTGGGGGGCAGCGGCTTGCCCGGGCAACGGCGCCTTCGAGGCGGCGGAACCTTCGAAGGCAATGTCCACCACGGCGTGCCCTTGACCCGAAAGATCCACTTTCGCTACTTTTTGACCAAGCACATTGGCCACGTACATCGACTGCGCATCGGAGGAAAGCGCCAGTCCCGCTGGAATGCCGCGTTCCTTGGCATCGCGGAGGACGATCTGCTCCTCGGCACCCAGCGTTCCCTTGTCCCGATCAAAGATAAAGCAGCGGATCACCTCGTTCCCCGCGCCGCTCGCGTAGAGGCGTTTGCCATTTTGGGAAAACTCGAGTCCGTAAAACGTTTCCTCCACTTTCACCGTCTGAACGACCTTAGCCCCGGCGATATCCAGCACCTGGATTTCATGGGCCGAATGGCCGGCATGCAAAACGGCGGCGAATTTTCCCTCGGGATGCATCGCAATGTTGACCGGGAAATCCGCAACGTCGACCTGCACCCCGGCTGGGCGCAGCGACCACAGGTTGGGCAGCAGCACCGAACCGTCGGCTTGACGGCCCGGCCAGCGAACCGACGCCTTAGTCTGTTGCGCAGGGAGCGCGGATGGAAAAATCGCGAAACAGGCGCTTACCCACAACAAGGGCGCGCAAATGGGGGGTGTTTTCATAGGGGGGGCTGGGTGGGTTCCTTATCTCTCTGGGAACCTCACTAGCAAAGCGGCGTTCCCCCCATTTCCATAGGAAAAAGCGAAACTCCCTCCACAAATTCTACGCACGCGCTCCGAAGCGCGCTGCGCGAGGAGTTTGCCGCCAAAGACAGCGGTCCTCACCGAAGGGCCGCTTATGCGCTCCTACCATCGACTATTTGCCGCCCCGTTGACGCAGACGGCCAGCAGGGCAAAGCCAAAAAAGACTTTACCCTAAAAACGGCAATGGAGTCGCGGTTCGCTCCTCCATTGCCGTTTTTAGGGTTATACTTCCTCCCCACACCGGCAACTCCAAGATTACCTGACCGGCAGCCTGAGCCTCACGTCTAGCTCCGAAGGTGGACTGGGAAGTTTTTGTAGCCGCCGTGCATTCCAACCAGCGCATGTGGCTGGAGGATCCCCTGCCTGCCGCTTCGCAAACTGCGATAGGAAAACGGCAGTGCATAAAACCCAAGCCCTTTGCCCCGGGTGTTTAGGTTCGAGACTGAGTTTCGCCGCAACCACCGGAGCACTGGACTGCCTTCAAGCGCCGAGACGGAATCAACGGGGCGCTTCGCGCCCCAAAACCGCCCAAACCAAATGCCTGCTACTCGTCTGGTAGATCGTCGGCCTGCGTGACACGCAACACCTCTTCGATCGTAGTCTGCCCACGCAGAACGCGCCGCCAACCATCCGCACGGAGTGTTCCCATCCCGTCCAAAACGGCGCGGTTTTTCATTTCAGAGCCCGTGCCCTTTTTAACCACCAACCGGCGCAACGGTTCGGTGAGCACGCAAATTTCGTAAATCGCCGTCCGGCCTCGGTAGCCGGTTTGCCGGCAGCGCTCGCAACCGCGCCCCTTGTAAAGAACCGTCCCCTCCGGCACCACGAAGCCCAGTTCCTTGAGGTATTCCTCGGGATATTCGGACGGCTCGCGGCAATGGGTGCAAAGGGTGCGCACCAGACGCTGCGCTAGAAACGCGCGCACCACGCTTGCGAGCAGGAAGGGCTCGATCCCCATGTCGAGCAGACGGGTGATCCCGCCGACGGCATCGTTGGTGTGTAGCGTCGAAAACACAACGTGGCCGGTCATCGCGGCCCGGATGGCGATTTCCGCCGTCTCGAAGTCGCGAATTTCGCCGACCATCACAACGTTGGGATCCTGCCGCAAAATGGCGCGCAGCCCGTTGGCGAAGGTCAGGTTGATCTCCGGTTTGACGTCGATTTGGGAAACCCCGGGAAGCCGGTATTCCACCGGTTCCTCGATGGTGATGATGCGCCGGACCACCGAATTGATGGAGGTCAAAAACGAGTAAAGCGTGGTGGATTTCCCGGAACCTGTCGGCCCCGTCACCATGATGATCCCGTTGGGCAGCGTCAGAAGGCTCTGAACGACGCTCATCTGCGCGGCTGTCATGTCGAGCCGGTCGAGACCGAACTGGAGTGTGTCGCTGCGGCTCAAAAGACGCAGCGAAATGCTCTCGCCGTTGACGGTAGGAATCGTGGACACACGCACGTCGATGGCGCCTCCCGCCGTCTGAAGGTTGATACGGCCGTCCTGCGGGAGCCGACGCTCGGCGATGTCCATGTGGGCCATGACCTTCAAGCGCGAAATGATGGCGCTCTGCAAGCGCCTCAACTGCGGAGGCACGGCCACTTCATGCAGGATCCCGTCAATCCGGTAGCGGATGCGCAGGTCGTTTTCGAGAGGCTCAACGTGGATGTCGGTGGCGCGCTCGTGGATGGCCTCGCGGATGATCTGGTTCACGAACTTCACAACGCTCGCTTCCGGATCGTCGCTGCCTATGTCGTGGGCTTCTTCTCGTTCCTCCTGGTTGTCGTAGCGGGTGGACTGCAACAGTTCCTCCAGCGTTTCGGCCCCCACGCCGTACAACGACTTGATCGTCCGCAACAGCGGCGCACGGGCGCACAAGATCCACTCTACTTTCTTGCCTGCCAGCTGCTGCTCGGCAAGACGGCGCGCCGCCATGTTGAAAATATCGTAAGTCGCTATTTGAACGCCTTTTTCCCCCACTTTAAGGGGAAGGATGTGATGCTTAAAGACTAGCCGGCTTGGCAGCAGTTCGAGCACCGATCGCTCCACCTGGACGGACTCAACCGCGAGATACTCCGCGCGGCCCATCCTCGCCAACTCCTGGGCCAGGCGGACTTCGTCGACCTTGCCGGAGTCCAGCGCTGCCACAGTCCAGCTTCCTCCAATCGGAGGCGGGAGCGCCGCCAAAGCCTCGGCGGCTTCCAGCGACTCCACTCCCGTGGCCTGTAATAATCCCACCAATGCCTGACGCGCGCTCATGGGAAGGTGCTTTAAAGGGCGCCCGCAGGGGCCGCGTTTTTAGGCGCCTTTTTCTTGGGAACGGCCACCGCTTCGACAGCGGGTGGAGCCGTGTATTCGGCTGCGGCGGGTGCGGCGGGCGGGGGCGTCTTGGGGGAACCAGCGGCTACTTCGTCCGCCGTGCGCACGCCCGCGGGGTTTGCCCGGAAAGGCTTGGCTGGCTCGGGCTTGGATTTCTTTTGAGACACCTGTTCGCCAAAAATGAGGTCGTCCTCCAAATTCACGGGAATCTTGAGCGGACGCATATTCCGGTCCCGGACGTCATAAGTGTCTTCGGGGCCGACGGTGACCGAGGGGCGGATCAAAACCACCAGTTCGGTGCGGTCCTTGTTCATCGAGGTGCTGCGGAATAGCCCCCCAAGCAAGGGAATCTTGCCCAGCACGGGAATCCCGCCGGTCTTTTTATTGCGCCGGTCCTTGATCAAACCTCCTAAAACGAGGGTCCCCTCGTTGGGAACCATGACGGCCGTCTGCAATTGCCGGTTGGAGATGATCGGATAATCGTCGGTACCAATTTTGGAGCTTCCCGTGACCTCGGCCAGCGTCTGGGCAACTTCAAGGTAGACTTCCTTGTCGCTGTTAATCAGAGGCACCACCTGAAGGTCCAGATTCACGTCGATGTAGCTGACCGAATTCTGCTGAACCAGGCTGGAGCCCGTCCCCAAGCCGGACTGGGTCCCCTGGATAACAGCAATGCGTTCCCCGCTAATAATTTGCGCTTTCTTGTTGTTGCTGGCAAACAGACTTGGCCTCGATGTCACCTTGAACTTGCTGGTGGATTCCAGTGCCGTCACCAAGGCACCCAGCGAGTCGCCCGCAGAAACAAACCCTCCCAACCCCCCTGCCCCACCCGAGAGGGCGCGCGTCACAGCCGTGTTGCTGAGGAGCTGCGCCAAGTTGAGGGTCATGGAGTTGTTCCCTATATTCACGATACCCGGAGTTGTCGTTGCGCCGGATCCGGTGTTCACTGTCGTTCCCGTGAGGACGCTGCGGTTGCCGTTGTGCAAAATGTAGGTGGCGCCGAACTCCTCTCCTTCCGAGAGGGTCAGTTCGCCGATCACCGTCGTCAGCATCACCTGTGGCGTGCGCACATCCAACTGCTGGAGGATGTTACTAACTTTTTCCTTGATGTCCGTGCTCCCGATCACAAGGATCGCGTTACGCCGCTTGTCCGCCATGATTCGCGCGTTCCCAACCAAGACCGTCTGCGGGATGATCTCCCGCGGTTCGGTCTGCAAGCTCAGAGACTGCGCACTCGACTGGGAACCGCCCAAACCACTGCGCCCGCCCTGATTTCCAAAGGGCGATGCATTTTGAGCCGGCGTCGGCGTTTGGGGACGCTGGCCCTGGCCTCCCGACGCACCCGTGACCCCCGCATCCTTGGTGCCCGGATCGGAGACTGCCTTGACCAAGGCGTCGAGAATATCTCCCGCCGAAACAAACTTCAGCGGACGCACCATCGGTTCGCTGAAGGGAACGTCCAAGTCAAACTCCTGAATTAATTTGCGGATAACTGGCAGGTTCACGGGCCGGGTGACTACGTAGATCCGGTTCGTGCGCTCGTCCGCCGTGAGACGAACCTTGCCCGAGAGCATCGAGTCCTCTGTCATGCCGCCGATTTCCACAGTGGTGAGCTGGGAAACGGGAGCTGCCGGGGCGCCAGGCTGACCTGCCGGGGCGGCCGGTTGCGCCACCGGTCGGGGCGCCGAGACTCCGGGGGCTGACTGGGGCTTTTCAAAAAGCTTTTCAAGCATCTGCACCACGTCCTTGGCAGAAGCACGTTGCAGCGTGAGGAATTCGCCCTCCACCTTGGTTGGCTCCAGATCTGCGGCACGCACAATGCGCATCAAACCCCGCAAAATCGCCGTGTTTTCGGTGATGATGATCGACTGCGCCTTCGGCAAAGCCACAATGTTGGGCGCGTATTCCTGCCGGGAAGCAGGCATCGCCTGCTGCAACACCTGGGCCAGTTCGGTGGGATCCGCGTACTGGAGCTTTATCAGGTACATGATGACCTGTTCGCCTTCGGGTATAGGCTCGGGTTCCGCTAGAATGGGAACGCCCACCTGGCGTGGCGAGCGGCCGATGCCGGTGGCCTTGATCAGGTTCGGGTCCGAGTCAGAGGGCACCAAATGATACCCGTTCATTAGCAGAGTGATCTCGATAATCCGGATCGCCTCTTCCTTGGGCACCTCCGGCACGTTGATGTTCACCTGCCCCTGAACTGTATTGTCATAAATAATGTGTTTCCCAACGAGAAGTTCGTATTGAGTGAGCACATCGCGAACATCCGCATTCGGAAAAGTCAGCTTGATCATCTCCCCCTGCGCCCGATCAACCTGCGCTTGCAGGACCAGCGGCACACTAAAAGGTGCGGCAACTAGGGCGGCCAGAGGTAGCAGAAAACAGGAGGATCGCATTGGGAGGGGCATGACGGTGTTTTGACTCTCGATTGCTTGGCGCTTTAAGGCAACTTCCAACTAGCACCAATAGATAAGCACGCTTGAGCGGGAAAAACAAATTTCTGCGCAAATCACTAATTTCCTACTGGCAAATCTTCGCGCCTTCTGTATCCATGAAGCTGCTATGAACATCACCAAAATCCTCACTATTGCCTCCCTGGCGTTCTCACTCTTCGCAGCCCCCGTCTTCGCAGAGTCCTGCTGCGACAAGGCAAAGGCCGCTGGCAAAGACTGCGCACATCCCTGCTGCGTGGAAGCTAAGGCCGCCGGAAAAGTCTGCGCCAAGTGCAATAAATAGTTCAATGAGTAGTTCATTAGGCTAGCGCCTCGCTAGTTTAAATTCGAAAAGCCGCTCCCGGGTCTGCCTGGGAGCGGCTTTTTTTATTGCAGACCTAGGCGACTGAGAGAAGCCGCCCAAAAAAGCAAGGGCCGGGCGGGGATGCTCTCCCGGCCCGGCCCACCCGTCTGGACCCGTCTGGACCCGTCTGGACCCGTCTGGACCCGTCTGGACCCGTCTGGACCCGTCTGGACCCGCCTGGACCGAGGCTACACGTGCTTCACATCGTGCCAGCGGCCGGTCTTGGCCGAATCCAGCACCGCGTCGCACACGTACTGCGTTTCCAGGGCATCCCGGAAGGTCGGCGCGGCGGGCTGTCCCGACGCCACGCCTTCAAAGAAGTCCGCCACCTGATGCACGAAGGTGTGCTCGTAGCCGATCTGCAAACCGGGCACCCACCACTTGCTCATGTACGGGTGGTCGCCGTCGGTGACGTGGATCGAACGCCAGCCGCGAAGGTTGCCCCGATCGCGGTGATCGAAGTACTGGAGGCGGTGGAGATCGTGCAAGTCCCAGGCAATGGAGGCGTTTTCACCGTTGATTTCAAAGGTGTAAAGGGCCTTGTGACCGCGGGCGTAACGCGTGGACTCAAAAGTGGCAAGCGACCCGTTGTCGAAGCGGGCGAGGAACGCGCAGGCATCGTCGATTTTGACGGCCTGCTTTTCACCGGTGAGGCTGTGGGTGCGCTCCTTGATGAAGGTTTCGGTCATCGCACTCACCGTGTTGATGTTGCCATTGAGCCAGAGGGCCGTATCAATGCAGTGCGCGAGCAAATCGCCCGTGACGCCGGAACCTGCGGCGGCGGCGTCGAGACGCCAGAGGCCGGCTCCCCCCTGGGGGAGTTCAGCGCTGATGGTCCAATCCTGGAGGAACTTGGCGCGGTAGTGGAAAATGCGGCCGAGGCGGCCCTCGTCGATGAGCTGTTTGGCAAAGGTCACCGCGGGGACCCGGCGGTAGTTGTACCAGACCATGTTGGAGACGCCGGCCTTCTCGATTTCGCGCACCATTTCCTCGCCCTGCGGTCCGTCCATGGCCAGGGGTTTTTCACACATGACCATCTTGCCGGCGCGGGCGGCGGCGATGGCGATTTCGGCGTGGGAATCGTTGGGGGTGCAGATGTCGATGACATCGATATCCTTGCGGTCTATCAGCTTGCGCCAGTCCGTCTCGGCCGTTTCCCAGCCCCAGCGTTCGCAGTAGGACTTGAGCTTGGCTTCATCCCTGCCGCAAGCCGCCTTAAGGACGGGCGTGATGGGCAGGTCGAAAAAATTGACCACCTTCCGGAAGGCGTTGGCGTGGGTGCGGCCCATGAAGCCGTAGCCGACGATTCCGACGTTCAGCGTTTTTTTAGACATAAATATTTCCTTATAAATGACTTCTAATCTTAAATGGCGAACCCTCGACTACAGGCTGTAACCGTGTGCGGCCCGCACCTTGACCATCGCCGCGAGGATCGTGTTCCACGTCTCCTGTTTCTCAAGCAGCTCGTTGGAAAACATGCATCCATCCCAGCAGATATGCTTTAGGCCACGCTCAGCCGCCCCCTTGAGCCAGTATCCAGAGCATTCCACAATATCCAGTTTGCCGTTGGGGTCGTCCGCCAGGCAGTGGCGCCCGGTTTTGTCGTGGGAACCCGTCCCATGAACCGAACCGTCGTTTTGGGCGACGTGAAAATCAAGCGTCCAGGGCCTAAGGGCGTCGGTCATCTGGGTGTAAGCTGCGGTGAACTCCGCATGGCTGTGGCCAGCTTTAAGCAGGCCGTGCTCAGGGGCGTTGTACCCGAGCAGGTAGAGGTAGGTGTGGGCAAGGTCGGCTTGGAAGCCGACGGTGCCGGGCATTCCCACTTCTTCAAGAAGCTGGACGATATATTTCCAGGAGTGCATGCCCGCCCAGCAGATTTCCCCCTCGGCGGCAAGGCGTTCGCCATGGGCGGCCGCAACAGCCCCCGCTTCCCGGAAGGTTTGCGCAATCTTGTGCGTGTTTCCCTCGGGATCCGCGGCCCAGTGCGCGGGTGAATCGGCCGAATCAATGCGAATGACTCCGTACTTCCTGACTCCGTGGTTGTTCAGGATGCCCGCGATACGGCAGGCCTTCTTGACGGCGAGCACGAATTTCTCGCGCTGTTCCTGAGTGCCCATGGAGGAATCCCCCACAGTACCCGGCCAGACGGGGGCGACCAGCGAACCCACGGCGAGGCCCTTGGAGGCGATTAAATCGGCCATGTGCTTGATGGAGTCATCGCTCGCATCAGGATCGGTATGCGGGTGGAAGAGAAAGAGATCCACGCCTTCAAACTTGTGGCCGTCGACTTCCGCGCGGGCGGTGAGGTCGAGCATGCGCTCGAGACTGATGGGAGGGTGATCTGTGCCTGGCTCTTTACCAACCAAGCCGGGCCACATGGCGTTGTGGAGTTTTGGGAACGTATTCTGGGTGCTCATATTCAATATTTATCTCCCGACTGCCAAAAAACGCAAAGCGCCGGACAGTCTGGAAAAGGGCCCTCTGTTATACAAAGACTCGGGGCGGGGGCAACAGCTTCTGTCTCTCCTTGCGTATTTGCCTCTTTACGACGACAGGTCTCAACCTCAAAGTGAACCTCTTTACCGAATGGGAAATCTCTCGCAGCAACCCTTTTGCCGCCCTGTTACTCTTGGGGCGGTCGGAGTCAGCCTCTTCTTTCTGGCGTCCGGTCCTCTGGCGGACGGCCAACTGGCGTCTCCGTTTTCTGAAAAAGCCGAATTTGTCCGGTACGCAGAGAAATTGAGGGAAAGCGTCCTGCAATCTCTGGAACCGGAAGTGCGAGTGCCCTCCTCGGGAAGTCCCGTCGCGCTAGCGGCGAGACAGGGACTGGGACAGGGGGCCGCGGGGGCTTCTTTGGGACGTTACCCGTGGAAAAACAAGATCGTCACCACCATTTTCTGGGTGGGTGAGGCCGCCACGGTCAACAACCCGGTCCACAACCGTTCATCAAGCTGGGATTTGAACTGGAAAGACTCTTTTGGTGGCTTCGATAATCCGGATCCCACACGGCGCAGGGGGTTTTCACCCGCGACGTTTACGCCCAAACTTAACCCGTTTTACTTCGCGCTGCCCTACAACGATGTCAAGGGAAGCTCGCACAAGTCGGAGGCACGCGCGGTCATCCCCTGGTTCCGCGCTGCCTTTGTGCGCGAGGGCCAAAGCGTGTGCCGGGACCGCTGGATCGCCATCCGGAACAATCAGGGGCGCGTTTGCTACGCGCAGTGGGGCGACTGCGGCCCCTTCCGCACCGACCACTGGGAATACGTTTTCGGCAAGGAACGCCCCCTCCCCAATCTCAATAGCGGCGCTGGCTTGGATGTTTCCCCTGCAGTGCGCGATTACCTGCGCCTGAACTCCATCGATGTAACAGACTGGAAGTTCGTCGAGGTCAGCGAAATCCCGCGCGGTCCGTGGTCTGATTACGGAGAAAACAACGATTTTGTTCAGCAGGCCCGCCGCTCCAAGGACAGGATGGCGACCTCCCCCTCGGACGGCCCGCGCGTTTTCGTCCGCTAGCCGGTGCGGTGGAGTCTGCACTTCAGTCCGCACCTCAAAGCCCGGCCCCTTCCCGCTTTGCTCCGCAGCCGAGCCTCGCGTAGGATGCACCCATGTCACTTGCCGCTCCAGACGCCCTCGCTCTCCTGCTCCAGGCCCATGCTCACAACCGGCTGGCGCACGCCTATTTGGTCACCGGCGCTCAAGGCAGTGGCAAACGCCAGCTCGCGCTGGATCTCTGCGCCAGGGTGCTCGGCTGCGAACCAGACGCCGTCCTTTCCCACCCGGACGTCCATTCAATCGCCCCCGAGTCGAAGTCCAGAAAACTGCTCATTGAACAGCTGCGCGGTCTTGAGGGAGAACTGCGGATGCGCTCCTCCAAGGGAGGGAGCAAGTTTGGAATCATCTTCGAAGCTGACCGACTCGTCCCACAGGCCGCCAACGCGTTTTTGAAAACTTTGGAGGAACCTCCTCCAAAGACACACCTGCTCCTCGTGAGCGAACTGCCCGAGCAGTTACTTGAAACCATCCTTTCCCGTTGCATTGAAATCCCGCTGAGGGCGCCCTCACACAGAGGCCTCTCCCCCTCGGCGACGGCCGCCGCCGAAGTTGTCTCCGCCTTTTTTGCGACGCGAAAACCTGACTTACAGGGCGGACTCTGGCTGGCGCAGCAACTACAGGCGCTCCTGGCTGAGACCAAGGAGAGCATCCACAGTTCGGCCGCCCAAGCTTTTAAGGCGGAAGAAAAACAATACAAACAAACCGTTGATCCAAAGTGGCTGGAGCAACTGGAGGAATCTCACGCCGCCCGCACCGAAGCCCTGTATATTGGCGAACGCACCCGCTTACTGGAGGTCTTGGAAGCCTTTTGGACAGACGTGCTGCTTCTCCAAAACGGACAGCCAGCCAGACACCTTCCAGTCTGCGCGGAACATGCCCAGAACGCAGCGAGCACCCTCAGCCCCGACGAGGCGATCGCCCGTGTGCAGGCCATCACCCGCATGCGCGAGCACCTTGGCATGACCGGAGTCAACGAAGCACTCGCTCTGGAGCACGGGATCCTCAACGGCTTCGCTCCCTAGCCGCTCAACGGCTTTTCCCTAGCCGCTCAAAGGCTTCGCTCCACGTCCGTTCAACGGCATCGCTCCAGCCAAGCTAGATCATCCCCAGCTTCATCTTGCCCACTTCACTGATCATCGACTGGTTCCAGGCCGGATCCCAGACCACCTCGACTTGTGCCTCATCCACGCCTGGAAGCGCCATGATTTTTTGCTCCGCCTCCCGCGCAATCACCGGGCCCATCCCACAGCCGGGGGCGGTCAACGTCATCTTCACCAGCACCTTGGCCGCCTGGCCCTCCGGTTGCTCGACCACACAGTCGTAGACCAGCCCAAGATCCACGATGTTCACCGGGATCTCTGGATCGTAACACGTCTTTAATTCCGCCCAAACCGCTCCCTCCTCCACTCTGACGTCGACCAAAGGTTTGCGGTCCTCCCGTTTTCCAAGAGCGGACTCCAAGCCCAGGGCGTCGGCATTTTCGTCGGTAATCCGGGCAAGACCGTCTGCGGTGGCCACCGTGTAGCTGCCACCCAGCGCCTGGGTGATCATCACGGTGGAGCCCTTCGCCAGCTGGATGACTTCGCCGCTTGGAATGCGAATGGCCTCGCAATCGCGAGTCAGGACTTTTTCAGTATTTTCGTGCATGAATTTTAAGGTGGCCGGGGTGGCAGGGGTGGCTCTACTGGGCCGATCCCGGGGTTTTAAAAATGATCTGCACCTTCCGGCCCGAATCGGCGGAAGGCTTGAAGCTGTCCCGAAGCGAAGGGCTTTGGACGGCCGCCGCAGGCGCAGGCCCAAGGGCGGCTTGGGAATGACTCTCCCCTAGCTGTGTCACCGCAGCGGAGGGGGCCGCGGGGGCTGGTTCGAGGGCCGAACGCAGAGCGCTTTCCACCAGTTGGGCGCAGTGTATTTTCATCGGAGGCAACGCCCCCAGAGGAGCAGCCAGATCGCCGCTGGACATTTCCAAAGCCTCGGCAATGGTTTTGCCCGCCACAAGCTCGGTAGCAACACTGGCCACGGCTATGGCTGTTTCGCACCCAAAAGTCTGGAATGTCGCGCGGTCAATGACCTTGCGACCCGTGGCGTCCTCCTTGAACTTGACCCACATCCGCAGCATATCCCCGCAGCCTGCAGACCCGGCCGTGCCCACGGAGTCGGCGTCCACCATTTCGCCCAAGTTTTTCGGATGCGAAACGGCTTCCTGAATGCGTTGTTGGAGATCGCTCATAAAAACCAGAAGCCTACGGCTCAGGCCAGTTCGTAGCGAGGCAAAGAGGAATCCACCTCACAGCTCCAGGCGTCGATCCCCCCGCTCAGGCTCCGCACGTTCTCCAGACCGTGTCCCGCGAAATACGCGGCAGCGTCCAAGCTGCGGACGCCGTGGTGGCACACAAAAATGATCTCCTTCGCGCGGTCCCAGCCTGGGAGCGCATGCATAAGGTCTTCGGTGAACAAAATGGACCCCGGTATGGATACGGCGTTAAATTCTTCTCCAGACCGGATATCCACAATAACCGCAGCCCCGGATTCCACCAGATCTCGGGCCGCACTCGGGGAGATCTCAAGGCGGGCATCCTCCTCCTGGGCTTGGCCCAGAAACCCGATGACATCGGCAACGGGAAGCCCACCATTACGCTCGCACACCTGGGAGAGGGTTTCCGAAGGCTCGAACCCGCAACTCGAGCAACCGCCAATGTGGTAGCCGCGAAAAAGCGCGCGCTGTGCGCCTGGAAAAAGGGAGACGAGTTCCTGCATGGTGGTCTCGGCCGTGATGGAGGTCGGGATTTGCGACATAATCAGCAATGCTAGCGCCAAGCTGGACGCGTGGAAATGGGAGAATCCGAGTGAATGAGAGAACCGCGAAAACCCGCCAGCTCATCCCTCGACTTTTCACCCCATTGTTGCCCCCATTGTTGCCCCCATTGTTCTTTTTCGGCGCTCCATCCGCCCGGTTACCTCCAAACAACCAGGCTCTTACAGCTCCAGTCCTTCCTCCGAGTGTTTGTTGGCAAGCAACATCCGCTCGTGCTCGGCCTCCTCCATACCCTCCCGGATTAATTCCTCCCCCAGGTTCGTCTCGTCCCCGTTTCCGGCCACTGCTCCAAACGCCTCAGCCAAACCAAACTCCTCACCTAAACCAAACTCCTCACCTAAACCAAACGCCTCACCCAAGCCCGAGGGCCCCTCGATCAAAGGCAGCACCTCGTTTGAGGCGCCGCGGCCGTGTAATTCGCGGCGCGCTTCCTCCCAGTCCGCAATCGTGGGAATCTCATGTCCCTGAATTGCCGCAACCTCCCTCGCCCTTTTTTCAACCAGATCCTGATCCGGAGTCCCCAAACCCTCCGCCCCCACCAGGATTTTTGCACTCACCGGTCTGCGTATGTTCATTCCCACTGGTACCGCGAAAACACACAAACGCAAACGCCACGAAAACAGGGTGCGCGAATAGCGCCTCCTCGGCGGGACCCGCTATACAGAGTCGCCGCCTGAGTAAACGGCCCCGCCCTCGGGGATTTCCACTGCCCGGGAATCAGGGCCCGGACTACATTTCTCGCGCCCATTCGGGCCGCTCGCGAAGATGAAAGAGCATCTCGCCCGCCTTCGGCACGTACAAAATCCCCTCCTCTTCGCGCCCGGCATAATCCGCGGGATTGATGGAAGCCGGGTCCCGGTAGCCAAGGTTGATCGAGCGGCACACCTCTTCGGGAATCCCCGTCGCGAGCGTCACCTGCACGCGGCAATGCTCCACCCCGTTTTCATAAGTGCCGATCCCGCGCACGTGCGTGGAGTGCGCGATCGTGCCCCAGGGGTAGTGCTTGAAACGGTCCCACTGCTTTAAGAAATAGTCACGACAGTGATAGCCCACTTCCCGAATCAACTCCCCATGGGTGAGCGAGATCTCGTGAATGTGCGGGGCGTAAATGATGAGCTCTCCGCCGTCGGCCACGACAGGCTCCAGCTTATACATGCACTTGCCTCCGACCCACAGCTCGTCGTACATCGCGGGGGCGCAGGAAAGCACCGTGTGGAACGGCTTCTCCTTGTATTCGATGTGCAGTTTCCGGGAAAGTTCACTAGCACCGTCCCAGGCGCTTTCCGGAGAGCCGCAATAGAGGCCCGCGAGATGCCCGTGGTCCACCACCATGGCCAAGCAGGCTTTAGGCACCTGCACCAAAGCGGCAGCACGATCCACCACCTTGCGCACCGGGGTCCATTTGTTCCCGATGATCATCGGATTGGTCACCACAGCCCCCAGCCAGTGGAAAAAATTCAAAATCTCCGGCCCGCTCACTCCGGGAAACAGGTACTTGTTGCCCCCGGAAAATCCGACGACCTCATGGGGGAACACAGGCCCGCAGATAATGATACGGTCGTATCCAAGCACCTTTTCGTTGATGTCTACCGGCACATCCATGGCGAAGAGACCGCCGCTCAGCGCACTGATTTCATCCCGGCCGATGACTCCTATCCTGCGGAGCGCAGCCGGGTTGTCCCATTCGTGGTTATGAAAACCGACGGCGGCATACTGAGTTTTGCGCTGTTCCAGAGTCAGTTCAAGGCGCTCGCAAATGGCCTCCTCACTCATGGGTTGGTGCGTTCCCAGCGCCACCATGATGTCCAGAGCCCGCACCGCCCCCCCCAAGTGCGCGTGCAGGATTTTGAAAAGCTGCCCCACCGGACACGTCCGCGTGGAATCCGGGATGATGAGGACGACGCGTTTTCCGCGGTAATCCTCAAGAGGGCAGCCCTCTGCAACCAGTTGTGCGACGTCTTCGGGGGAAACACTCGCGCCCGTCGCCGCCACGCGGGAGATAGGGGGGGGCAGGTTCACGGATTAGTGCTTGGAGAGGTAGTCCGCCACACCGGCGTGATCGGCCTTCATGCCTTCCTTGCCGGGGGCCCAGTTTGCGGGGCAGACTTCGCCGTTCTTTTCAAAAAATCCGAGTGCATCCACCACGCGCAATGCCTCGTCCACACTGCGGCCCAAGGGCAGGTCGTTGACGAGTTGGTGACGCACAACGCCTTGTTTATCGATGAGGAAGAGACCGCGGTAGGCGATCATTTCCGAGGACGCCGTGAGATTGCCGTCCTCGTCGACGCCAAATTCGCCGTTGAGCACGTCGAAGGCGGAGGAGATCGTCTTGTTGGCGTCGGCCACCAAGGGGTACTTCACCCCCTGGATCCCGCCGTGGTTCTTGGGCGTCTGCAGCCATGCCCAGTGACACTGTTCCGTGTCGGTGGAGACGCCGACCACTGCGGTGCCGCGCTTTTCGAACTCAGAGAGTTTTTCCTGAAAAGCGTGGAGTTCCGTCGGGCACACAAACGTGAAATCCTTCGGATAGAAGAAGAGCACCACGTTTTTTTTGCCAAGGAACTGGTCCAGTGAGAAATCCGAGGCGAATTCACCCCCGTTGACAACGGCGGGAGCACTGAAATGGGGGGCTTTTTTTCCAACGAGTACGGACATGGTAGTATTTGGTTTGGTTTGAATTGGGAAGCTGGGGAGAAAAACTAGCCCTTAAGGCAATCGTCCAAAGCGGCGAGCAGTTCGCCCACGGAAGCCACCGTTTCGTCCCCCATGTTGGAGAGACGGAAGGTCTGGCCTTTGAGTTTGCCGTATCCGCCATCAATTATTAAATGGTGACGGCTCTTAAGGTTGGCCAACAGGGCGGCTACATCAATATTGCGGTTGTTCGCGACGCAGGTCAGCGACTTGGAGCGGTACCCCTCGGGTGCGAAAAACTCAAAGCCGCGACTGAGCACCCACTCGTGCACCAGCGCGTTTGTGGCGGCATGGCGGGCGTGCCGGGCCGAAACACCTTCGGCGAAGATGTCCTCGAGCTTGGATTCGAGCGCGTAAATGTGGGAGATCGAGGGCGTCGAGGGCGTCATGTCCTCGGCCTGATTTTTCTGAAACTCAATGAAATCAAAATAGTAGCCGCGCCCCTTCACAGAGGCCGCACGCTCCATGGCGCGAGGGCTAGCCGCAAACAGCGCCAGGCCGGGAGGCATCGCCAGCGCCTTTTGGGAACCGGTCAGAAGGACATCGATGCCCAAGGCGTCCATCGCGATGGGCACCACGGAAAAAGAGGAAACGCTGTCGACAATCAAACGCACCTCGGGGAATTCACGGAGAACCTCCGCAATCTCCGCGATATTGGACATCACTCCGGTGGAGGTTTCGTTGTGAATCAAAGTGACCGCATCAAAACCGCCCTGCTTGAGATGCTCCCGCACCTGTTCTCCGCGAATGGGCTGACCCCACTCCACCTGAAGGCTAACAGCCTCTTTGCCGCAGCGCTTGGAAACATCGAGCCACTTGTCTGAAAAAGCGCCGCACATGCAGTTGAGAACCTTGCCGGTGCCGACGAGGTTGCGAACGGCGCCTTCCATGACCCCCCAGGCCGAGGAGGTGGAAAGAAATACGGGCTGCTTGGTCTGGAAAAGCTCCTGCAGCCGGGGTTGGATGCCGCCATACAGCTTTTTGAAGTCGTTGCTGCGGTGCCCCATCATGGGCTTGCAGAAAGCGGCGAAGGTTTTTTCAGAGACTTGTACGGGACCAGGGATGAAAAGTTTCATTAGGCAAAATCAACAGCTAATAAGCTGGGGGCGGCTTATCTAAGGGGATAAGGGGGGCCGGCGGCAATCCCAGAAACTCCGATCAGAGGAATCCGCGACGCAAAAAGGCGGCGCAGCCCTTCAACCGGACGCCCCCGGGACCGGTTCCCTAGAGCAGTCCCTGCCCCTGCCCGAGCACAGCGCTCGGAGGCCACCCCTGCACCCTGCCCACTCAAACCATCCAATGCTCAAGCGCGTATTCCCCGCGCGTGAGGTTGAATTCAATGGGTACACGCTCCGGATAACACTCCCGCTCCAGGCCGCCCTCAAACACCTTCACCTGAAAACGCACCGCCGCGTCTCCGTTGAGTCCGATGAGCGGCAGCGGGATCTCCAACTCTACCACGTCGCGAGAAACCAGCCCCTCGTGTTGCGAGCGTTTTCCTTCCGTGGAGATCCACACAAAAGTTCCCGGGCCACCCTTCTCAAGATGGGAAAGCTCGATCACGCCCGGAGTTCTCCCGTGGAATTCAATCCGCACCAAAGTATTTTCCCACCGGACGGGGTCCAAACGCAGGTAGAGAAACTCGATATCATTTCCGAAAAAGAACCTCTTTAAAATGCGTCCCGAACGGTACATCGCTCCCTGCTCGCTACCCGCGATGTAACAGCCCGCCCCCATCCAGTCAAAATACGAGGAGCGCCGGCCGGTCAGCTCGCGTGTGACTGGGCGCTCGGGTTTACTGTACAGAGGCGCCACACGCATCGCCGTGATCGGCTCCTCCAGGCGCGAGGGAGGCAGCTTGCCGCAGATCGTGTAGACATTTTTGAGGTGTTGGCGGAACAGTTCATCGAACAGGGCGTCATTTTCGGTCGAAAAATCTGGCCCGTACCACCAGAACCAGTCGCTTCCCTCCGCGGCATAAATCTCGAGCAAGGCCGCCTCCCGCTGCTGGGCCGTGAGGCCTCCCTCGTCGATTTGTTTCTGTAGAAACCCCCGAGTTTCCCCCAACAGATCCCACGCCCGGTTTTCCTCATCCTCGCCAATCCAAATATCAAAATTACTCGAGATCCACGAGCCGGTATGAAGCATATGGACCGTTTTTGCGGGCGGTTCCAAAGCCAGATACGCCTCAATAGTCGAAGTTTCCAGCGTGGGCTCCTTCAAAACACCAGCGTACAGCGCGCGCAGAAAACCCTGCCCCCCATCTGGAAAGGTTTCCCAGGCATTCTCTCCATCCAAAATGAGAGGGATCACCCCCTTCTGTTTGGGCAACGCCTTTGCAATGTGGCACAGGTGGTGCAACAGGTGCCCGGCCGCCTCCTCGGGCCGGTTTTTTGCCGCCATAAAACCAATAAAATCCGAGAGCGGTTTCTCGCGAAAAACGGCCTGGACCGACGCGCCCCCGAACTCGACCTGCCAGCCCTGAAACAGCTCCAAGTGATCCACCCCGGCGGCCTTGAAGGCCGGGTCTTTTTCCAGGGAGCGAAAGAGGTTTTCTTCGTCAGAACAAAAGTAACGAATGCCCGCCTCCTGCATGAGTGGCACGAGTTCCGGGGCGATGGAGCCTTCGCTGGGCCAGAGGCCGCGGGGAGGCTTGCCGAAGAGTTCGGCGTGTTGTTGAACCGCCATTTTGAGGTGGGCAAGAGCGTCCTCGGGCCAGTGGAAGCGGCTGGGAAACTGCCTGCCGGGCATGCACCTTTCTGCAAAGTCACTGTCGTAGACGAGAGGCAAAATTGGGTGAAAAAAGGGCGTGGTGGTGATCTCGATCTGCCCCCGCTTTTCCGCCTCCCGGTACAGCGGAATGATTTTGCCCAGAATCTCCTGATGAACGTCGAGAACCCTGTTCTTTTCCGCCTCTGTGAAGTAACGGCCCTTCTTTTTTAACTCGAGCAATTCCGGATACAGCCTTTCCGCGGTATAGCCGCACCAGGAAAGGTTGAACCAGGTTTGGAGGTCTACGAACTCCTGCACCGACCAGTAGCGCAACTCCCGGCGCGCCTCCTGTGCATCAAAGACAAGCCCACGTTTGTTGAGCAACTCCCAGTAGCGGGGATACGGCTTCACCAAATTATCCCACTGGATTTTGAAAAAATTCTCCAAAATCGCCAACCGCTCGTGCTCCTCCAGTTGGGCCGCCGGTTTGCGCGCCCAGTCCATCCACAAGTCATGAACCCTTTTTTCGGCAAGCTCGAGGATTTGCAGGAGCAGCACGGGGGTCATATTGAAATTCACCCGGATGCCGGGGAACTCATCTAAAATCGAAATCATGTCCAGATAACCCTTCACCGCGTGGAGCCGGACCCACGGCATCATCGCGGTGCGAGACGTCGGGTTCACGTAGTAGGGTTGGTGCATGTGCCAGAGAAAAACCGCGTGCGCCATACCCTTCTCCGTACGATGAACTGGGCCGCTCGGCAACCTCAAGAGCGCAATATTGGGGAAAAAGACGCCTTCCAAGGCGCATTTAAACCTTTCGGACATTCGCGCCAGAAATCCCCTTACCCGGGAACTGGCAAACATATGCTTTTATTTAGCAAACAACTGAGGCCTAGCTGGGTTATCAATCTACACCTATGAAAACTCCAGCCCTTATCTCCGCCCTCTCTCTCGCCCTGAGCCTCGCTGCTTTTGGCGATTCCTCCGTCGTTCTCAACGGCGTGCACAACTGTTGCAAAAAGTGCGATACCGGCATCAACGAAGCCGTCAATAAGGTTTCCGGCGCCACCGCTCTGGTTGAAAAGAACAAGGTCACCGTCACAGCCAAGGACGAGGCGACCGCCAAACTCGCCGTCGCGTCCCTGGTAAGCGGGGGATACTTTGGCGAAGGCGCCGTGGCACCGGCCGTGGCCGACGCCAAGGTGAAGTCTGCCACCGTCAACGGCGTGCACCTTTGCTGCGGAAAATGCGTCACCGCCGTGGAAACTGCGGTCACTTCCGTGTCGGGCGTGACCGGTCACACCGCCACCAAAGGTGCGACCTCCTTCAAGGTGGAAGGCGACTTTAACACCAAGGCCCTGGCTGCCGCTCTGAACAAAAACGGCTTCAGCGGCGAAATCAAGTAAGCAGAAACGGCCTTTCGCGCTCCGCCCGCCAGCACCGGCACGCGGACGCACTCTGAAAAAAAGGGTGGCGCTTGCAAAAGCGACCACCCTCTTTTTCTGGAACCGTCCAAGGGGAACGTTTCCCAAAACTGGGTTCCTACTCCGTGGGACCGGGATTCTCACGGGGCGCAAACCGGCGCACCCTGGCGGGCGCACCAAAACAAAAGGCTGCGAGCCCGTGAGGACCCGCAGCCTTTTTGATGGTTAAGCGATTAAGCGTTTACGCAGAGTAGGAAGCCTGCGTCCCCTTGAGGTTACGCTTGGCGATCCAAGGCATCAGGCTGCGGAGCTTGTCACCGGTCTTCTCGATGGGGTGTTTTTCCCCAGCGGCGAGCAGTGCCTTGTACTGTTTGTAGCCGCCTTCGTATTCCTTGACCCAGCCCTTGGCGAACTTGCCGGACTGGATGTCCTTGAGCACGGCCTTCATGCGCTTCTTGGTGCCTGCGTCGACGATCTTCGGTCCGATCGTCACGTCGCCCCACTTGGCGGTTTCGGAGATGGAGAAACGCATTCCTGCGATCCCGGCTTCGTTCATCAAGTCGACGATGAGCTTCAACTCGTGAAGGCACTCAAAATAGGCCATTTCAGGCGAATACCCAGCTTCCACCAGGGTTTCGAAGCCTGCCATCACCAGGGCGGAGGTGCCGCCACAAAGGACAGCCTGCTCGCCGAAGAGATCGGTTTCGGTTTCTTCCTTGAAGGAGGTTTCGAGCACACCCGCGCGGGTGCCGCCGATGCCCTTGGCCCATGCGAGCGCGATCTTCTTCGCCTTCTTGCTGGGGTTCTGGTGCACCGCGATGAGCGTCGGAACGCCTTTACCTTCCGTGTACTGGCGGCGGACGATGTGGCCCGGGCCCTTGGGCGCGACGAGGATCACGTCCACGTTTTCTGGCGGAACGATCGTCTTGTAGTGCACGGAGAAGCCGTGGCTGAAGAGGAGCGTCTTGCCCTTCTTGAGGTTGGGTTCAATGTCCTTCTTGAATGCGGCAGGTTGCTTGGTGTCGGGAATCGCAACGAAGATCACGTCCGCACGGCGCACAGCCTCAGCGGTGTCGACCACTTCAAAGCCGCGATCCTGAGCGGTCTTGCGGGACTTGCTGGTGGGATAGAGACCAATGATGACGTGGACTCCGGATTCCTTGAGGTTGAGCGCGTGGGCGTGGCCCTGGGAGCCGAAACCGAGAACGGCGACCGTCTTGCCTTTGAAAATGCCGAGATCGGCGTCCTTGTCAGAGTAGATTTTTACAGCCATAGAATGAGTTGGGTGGAGGTGGATTGGAAATGAAACGCAGACTAATCTGCCCTACGGGCAAGGGCGATCTTGCCGGTGCGGGTCAGGTCGCTGATGCCGAATGGCTCCATCAGGAAGATGAACTTGCTGATCTTGCTGTCGTCACCGGTGACTTCGATGGAAATATTGTGGCGCTGTACGTCGATGATCTTCGCCCGGAAAATATCGCAGATTTGCATCAATTCACCCCGGGTTTCGGGCCGAACGTTGACGCGCATCAGAACGAGCTCGCGGTCGACGCTCTCGTCCCCGCTAAATTCCTGCAACTCGATGACATCCACGAGTTTGCGAAGTTGCTTTGTGACTTGTTCTAAAACAGTGTCGTCGCCACGGACGACGATCGTCATCCGGGACGTTGCCGGGTCCAGCGTTGGGCCAACATTGAGAGTGTCGATGTTGAAGCCACGACCGCTGAACATTCCGGCAATGCGGGTGAGCACTCCGAACTTGTTTTCTACCAGAACCGAAAGGGTATGACGCATGCGAAAGGGGGCGGAGGTTGCGTTAGTTAAGCCATCTGGTCAAACGCAAAAAGCTAATCCACACAGAAAACCTGTAATTAGGCGCCTAAAGTTTGTGCTTTCGCGGCCCAGAACCCACTGAACCAGCCAGTCTGCCAAAACGGGCGCGACCAGCGCCGCCCTCAGTACTGGCGCCACTCCGCCGACCACCCCCGCACCCCGCACCGCGCCACCCGCAAGCGCCCCAAGAAGCAAGCCAGTGCAGCGAGCGCAAATCGGAAGCACAAATCCACGAATACAGAACGCCCTTTCAGGGAGCAAGTTGCAAAGCGGCCGGCGACCGATGTTTTCAAAAAGCGAGGCCATGGGTGGAGTCCGGCCCGACTCAGGCAGGCTGCTGCTGAGTCAGGCAGTGAAAGGCCCCCAACCCCCAGATCAACTCGGTGCAGTCGATGGGCACGATCTTGCGCCCGGGAAAAAGAGGCTCCAAAACAGCGACAGCCTTTGCGTCCATCAGATCGTTAAACACGGGAAGCAGCACGGCCGTGTTGGCGATGTAGAAGTTGGCATAACTCGCAGGGAGGCGGAGCCCTTCTCTGTCGATCCGCGCGGGCATGGGAAGATGGAGCACCTCCAGACGGGAACCGTCCTCCACGCGCATGCCGGAGAGGGCGTGCAGGTTCTCGCTCAAGGGCAGATGGTTGGGGTCCTCAAGATTGGGTTCGACCACGGTGACGACCGCAGTCCGGCTCACAAACCGGGTCAAATCGTCGATGTGACCGTCCGTATCATCCCCCTCGATGCCGTCACCCAGCCATAGGAAGTGGCTCACCCCGAGATAATCCCGCATCTTCCGCTCAATCTCAGCCTGGTTTAGATGCGGGTTCCGGTTGGGGTTGAGCAGGCAGTTGCGGGTGGTGAGCAGCGTGCCCGCCCCGTTTACTTCTATGGAGCCGCCCTCCAAAATCATCCCCGGCGCGTAAACGGGAACTCCAAGCAGTTCTGCGATCTGCGTAGGCACCGCGTCATCGAGGTCGTGCGGCGGATACTTCCCACCCCACGCATTGTAATCCCAGTCGACAACTACCGGTTCGGGAGTCCCCGAACGTTTGAGGAAAATTGGGCCATGGTCGCGGCACCAGGGCTCGTAGGAGGGGTGCCGGTAAAAACGGACGTGGGAATCCCGCGCGCCGTGACGGTTCAATTGCCGCCGAACGTCCGCCTCGTGGGCGGCATCCCAGACGTTGATGCAAACGGGCTCTGAGTCTGCAAGGGCGTCGACCATCTTCGCAAAGGCGGGCATCACCTTGTCGTAAGCCTCAGGAAAGGAGATTCCATCGGGCCGGGGCCAGGAGAGCCACGTCGCAGCGTGCGGTTCCCATTCGGCGGGCATGTGATAACCGAGGGAGGCCGGGGTGGGCGCGCTGGCGCTGCGTTTTTCAAACATGGCGGTCTCCCAAGTAGCGCTGCTCGAGTCCCTGGTAAGCATCGATCCGCCGGTCCCTTAGGAAAGGCCAGTGGGTGCGCTGTGTGTCCAGTGCTTCCAGATCTAATTCCACAACCATGATTTCCTCCTCCTCGGCTGAAGCCCGTTTGAGGATCTGCCCGGAGGCGTCCGCCACAAAACTCTGCCCCCAGAACTGGATGCCGTCCCCACCGTCAGGCGCCTCGTGCCCGACGCGGTTGGGTGCCGCCACGTAACAACCGTTGGCTATCGCGTGGCCACGCTGGACTGTTTCCCAGGCGCTGTGCTGACGCTCGCCGTACTGGGCTTTTTCGGAGGGGTGCCAGCCAATGGCGGTGGGGTAAAAAAGGATCTGAGCGCCATGCAAAGCGGTCAGGCGGGCGGCTTCGGGGTACCATTGGTCCCAGCACACACACACTCCAATCCGACCAAACCGGGTGTCCCACGCCTTGAAGCCGAGGTCGCCCGGGGTGAAATAAAACTTCTCGTAAAAAAGCGGGTCGTCCGGGATGTGCATTTTCCGGTACTTGCCCAGATAGCGTCCATCGGCATCGATGATGATGGCGGTGTTATGATAGAGGCCAGCGGCGCGTTTTTCAAAAAGGGAGGCGATGATGACGACGCCCAGTTCCTTGGCCAGTGCGGTGAAGAGCTCCGTCGACGGCCCCGGAATCTCCTCGGCCAGAGCGAAATATTTATGGTCCTCGATCTGGCAGAAATACACAGAGGTGAACAACTCCTGCAGACAAATGATCTGCGCCCCCTGGGCTGCAGCCTGGCGCGTGCGCTCGACTGCCTTCTGGATATTCGCCTGCACATCCGCGCCGCAGCGCGTCTGGATGAGGCCGATTTTTACGGATTTGGGTTGGGACATGGAAAAACTATGCCCACGCGAGTGTGCGCAAGCGTGGGGAAAAATGTGACATTTTAGAAACGCACTGGGGAAAACTTACGCAAACCAACCAAAAAAGCGGGGAGAGCGAGATTCAAGACGAACCCTCCCTCCCCCCCGCTCGATCGGAAAACCTGTGCGGCGCCCTGCCTTACTTGACGGGCACACTGATGATCGAAACACTTTCAACACCCACACGCTCGGCCGGCTTGCTGCGCTCCCGGCCATTACTCAAAACAGGCGTGTCGCCGATCTTCTGAAGGACGTCGTCTCCCTTGGTCAGTTTGCCGAAGGCTGTGTACTGGTTGTCCAAACTGGGGGCCGCGTCCAAGCAGAGGAAGAACTGCGAACCGGCCGAGTCCGGATCCATGCTGCGCGCCATCGAGATGACGCCCGCCTCGTGTTTGCGAGGGTTGAACTCCGCCTTGATCTTGTAGCCAGGGTCCCCGGTGCCAAAGCTGGCTTCCTTGGAAGGATCCTTGGTGTTTGGATCGCCTCCCTGGATCATGAACCCCTTGATGATGCGGTGGAAAGCCGTGCCATTGTAAAAGCCTTGCTTGGCGAGTTTTTTGAAGTTCTCAACGGTCTTGGGGGCCACGTCACTCCAGAATTCAAGGGTCATTTCACCCTTGGTCGTCTTGATCACGGCCACTTCCTTCATCGGGGCCGGCGTGGGTTGGGCCGGAGCGGCGGCAGGGTCCGACGCGGGGGACGCGGGAGGCGTCTGGGCGGAAACGGGAAGAAGGACGCCCATTAGGCAGCCCGCAAAGGTGAGGAAGAACGGTTTTGTCATAAGCGAAGGCGATTTTACAAAGTGACTAGTTTCACGCAATGATTCCCCTCTTCTATTTTTTTTGTCTACAATACCATCGATGGAAAATATCCGTATCGTTCTCAACACATCCCGCGGAGCTATCGAGGCCACCCTCTTTGCTTCCGAGGTTCCGATCACCACAGCCAATTTCCTGAATCTGGCTAAACGCGGTTTCTACAATGGCGTCACCTTTCACCGGGTCATCAAAGACTTCATGATCCAGGGCGGCGACCCCACCGGTTCAGGCATGGGCGGACCCGGCTACCGCTTTCCCGACGAAATCCGCAAGAGCCTAAAGCACGACAAGCCCGGGATGTTTTCGATGGCCAACTCAGGGCCCAACACCAACGGAAGCCAGTTTTTCATCACCCACGTCCCCACTCCCCACCTGGACGGCAAACACGCCGTTTTCGGCGAGGTGACCAAGGGCCAGGACATCGTCAACGCCGTCAAGCAGGGCGACACCATCGACTCCATCGAAATCCTCGACTCCACAGACGACCTTTTTGAGTCAGAGAAAAAACTCATCGCCGCCTGGGATAAGGAACTCAAGTAGCCCACCCTCCGCTGCGGGGCGCGTCTCCAAACAGGCGACGGCGCCCCGCCACACTTTCTTACTCTCCCTCCACACAACACCCACCCCATGAACATCTCCGCCCCTCACATCAACCGCCGCAGCTGGCTCGCCACAACTTTCGCCGCCGCCATGTGTTTCAGCGTCCCCGCCCACGCCGTCGAAGATTCCCGCGTTTTTGAAATGCGCATCTACGTCACCAACGAGGGCAAACTGCCCGCCCTCCTCTCCCGTTTCCGCGACCACACCGTCGGCCTATTCAAAAAACACGGCATCGAAAACGTTGGCTACTGGGTCCCCGTCGAAAAAACCGAAGGTGCAGACACCACTCTGATCTACGTCATCGCTCATAAAAGCCGCGAAGCCGCCGCCTCCTCCTGGGACGCTTTCCGCAAAGATCCGGACTGGCAGGCCGCCGCCAAAGCCAGCGAAGCCGCTGGAAAAATCCTGGCCAAAAAACCCGAGGTGATCTTCATGAAGGCCACCGATTACTCCGCTGCGATCAAACCCGCCACGGGTTCCACGGAAAGAGTATTTGAGCTTCGCACCTACACCACGGCCGAGGGCAAACTCGACGCCCTCAACAGCCGTTTCCGCGACCACACCGTCGGCCTTTTTTCCCGCCACGGAATGTCGCACGTCGCCTACTGGACCCCCACCGACCCGGAAGCGGGCGCCGCCAATAAATTGATCTACATCCTGGCCCATCCCAGCAAAGAAGCCGGCCTCAAGGCATTTGAGAGCTTCCGCGCCGACCCTGCATGGATCGCAGCCAAGGCCAAGAGCGAGGCAAACGGCTCCCTCACCATCCCCCAACCGGAGGGAGTAAAGTCCGTCTACATGAAGGCCACAGACTTTTCACCGATCCGCTAAAAAACGAGCTTTCGAACAGTTTTGAAGCGCGCCCTCCCTCCCGGAGGGCGCGTTTCTTTTTGCACGGAGTGAGCCACTAAAAAGAAATGCCCAACCGATGCGCCACTCTCCGGGGGCGCCGCAAGGCGTCTTCCATCCGCTCGGGTTCATCGGTGCCGCGCAGGTCCTTGCACGCGGGGTGCGCCTCGGGCGAGGCCAGGATCCCGAGCAGATGAAGCACGTGGGCCGTGCTGTGCTTGTAGGCGGCGGCGCTCATATTCGAATCCAGCCGGAACACCTGGTCCTCCAAGGACTGGAAGGCCTCAAAAACTTTGT
Organism: Chthoniobacteraceae bacterium; assembly: GCA_947479475.1. Classification (GTDB taxonomy): domain Bacteria; phylum Verrucomicrobiota; class Verrucomicrobiia; order Chthoniobacterales; family Chthoniobacteraceae; genus Chth-196. The sequence continues at coordinate 56,555 of CANJZW010000005.1, read as the reverse complement.
AAACCCGCGTGTCAAAACGCCCCGTACCCGTCTTGAACTTTTTGGCAGGCGCATCGTCGGTCAGCCACATATCCTTGGCTGCGCAGATTAGCGGCGCCCCGCTCACCGCCGCTCCGATGAGCAAAGGAAGTCCAAGCCGAATGGCGGTAGCGATGCCGAAGTCATCACCGCTGTGGGGGGCAAAATCCAGAGCGAGATCGCGGCACATCGCCGCCCAATAGAGAAAATGCGGTTCGTCCAGGGTGCTGACTTTTCCACCGACAAACTTCGGATGCAGCGCCAGTTGCCACAGCAACCAAGGCTCATATGGGGTTGCCCAAGGCACAAAAGCCGGCTCAAGCGCGTGGACGATGCCCGGCCGGATCAGCCACTCGGCGATCTCGTAATAGGCGTCCCTCCGGGGCGCCGGACCGAGGGCGTTTAGCCAGCGAGACGTCATAAGCATCACCTCGCAGTTGTCGTGCTCCTGGACGATGTCCAGAAGCGGTCGGTATCGCTCGGCCTTGAACGCCGTGTCGTCCTGCGCGCCACGCGCCGTGACACCCGCGATGAATTTCACCAGCGGAAAATCCGCACGAAACCGGCGCAATACCTCGGCGTACATCGCGTCGTCCAAATCGAAAATGTACCCGGTGTCCGCATTGAGCACGACAACAAGCTCGACCCCGTAAAAGTCCGCTGTGGCCTGCATCCAGCGGATACTCGCGGCGAACCCCTCCCAGTCCGGCTGGCCGTTGCAAAAAGGCAGCAGAGCCGCCGCACACAAACGCGCCTTGGTCCTGTGGTCCACGAGTTCCTCTTCGCCGGTCCAGGCCCAGAGGGTGTCCAGCCAGGGCGTCTCGGGAGATAGCTCCTTGGGATCTGAAATCAATGTCTTCATAAAATGGAACCTTTGCTCAAACCTAAACACCCGCCTTCTTTTTAATCTCCTTCAACTGAGCAAATTCCGGCCGCTCGGTATAGAATTTGTCCAAGGGATAACAGCCGCTGATAAGACCATTCCTAGGTGCCGTCGTACACTCGCTGAAGGTGCGGCAGATAAACTTCTTTTGCGCCGCCTGGCCGTTAGCGGCATCGGTTAGCATTGTAGGATACGAAAGGACCGCACGCCCCAAGCCTATCCCATCTGCCCAGCCCAAACGGAGAACCGCGCTCGCCACCGGCGCCAGAAACTCCTGGAGGTAGGTATAACCGGACCCAATCACATAGAGGCCTTTGGGCGAGATGGCCTTCACCTGCCGCACCGCCTGAATCTGGCGCTCCACATCGATGAGAGGATCGTACGCAGGCTGATAGCCGTCGCTTGGTGGAAACGTCGCCGGGCGCTGAAGGTTGGGGGTGTAATAGGGCGAACCCGCCGTCGTGTTCAAGACCTTCACCCCAAGCTCACCGCAAAGCTTCACGAACTCAAACGTCTCGCTCAAATCAATTTGGGAAGGATCTGCCTGATTCACTCCAAACCCGTACCGATACGGAAGACACTCGGAAAAATCCTCGGGTATCCCGGGCCCCAGTTTGCCAGCCTTGGCCCGCGTAGGGTCCGGTCGGTAGGGCACCTTGTCAAAGAGACTGAGCCGCACCCCAATATCCACAGGATTCCCATCCGCCCGAATTCCTTCGATGATTTCGCGCAGAATCCGTGTTCGATTTTCAAACCTGCCGCCGTATTTGCCCGGCCTCGTGTGTGCCCCAAGAAATTCATGAAGCAGGTAACCGTGGCAATGTTTGATGTCGACGAAGTCCGCTCCCACCTCCCATGCCAACCGCGCAGCGCGCACATAATCCCCGATCAAGACACCCACCTCCGCGTCCGTCAGCACCTGTTCATCGCTAAGAACGTGGAACTTCTTGTCCAAAATCGGGTGCCGAAAAGCCACACGCGATTCCCAGCGCGCCTTGTCCACGGGCCGGCAGAAACGGCCGGAGTGTGTGAGCTGGAACCCAATCAGCAAGTCCTCCACCGTCCCATACAAATCTTTGTGCGCTTCCTTCAAGATCCCCACAAGCTCCGCAATCCCTTCCCGGTTCTCCTCCACCAAAATGAGCTGGTTGGGATTGGCCCGTCCATCGGCACGAACAGCCATCGCCTCCGCACCACAGATCATCTTCGCCCCGCTTTCCCCAAACCGCCGCCAGCGCCGCCTCATTTCAGCACTCACGCCCCCGGTGGTCGTGCCGTCCCAACCCTCCATCGGGTGAATCACAATCCGGTTCCCAGGCCGTTTCCCGTTTATCAGCACCTCGGCGGGCTGGCTCAATGGGGAATTCTTCCCGCCCGCAACCTCGGCGGGCAAATCAATTTCCAGCGCCGCACACGCAGCTTGGAAATCCTCCAAACTTTTCAGCGCACCAAGACGCACAAACGGACGGGAATCGGGTGGGTTCATTGTTTATCATTTCATCCGGCGGCTAACGCTTGGTAAAACATTTGTTTTCGCTTATTACCATCGGAAAAAACGATGGAACTTTACCAACTCGAATACTTCCTGGAAACCGCCAGGCAGCGCAACTTCACACGGGCCGCGGCAAAGCTTAGTCTCGCACAAACCGCTCTCAGCGAACAGATTCGCAAACTTGAATCCGAGTTTGGCACCCCGCTTTTCTACCGGGGACGGCGCGAGAGCATCCTGACAGCGGCTGGTGAAACCCTCCGGATCCACGCCGAGGGTCTCCTCGAACAGGCCCAGGCGGCGAAGGCGGCGGTGCAGGAACTCGTGGGGCTGCGGGGCGGTCGCTTGAGTATCGGCTCGATCCCTTCAGCGAGCGCGTGCCTTTTGCCCCGGGCGATCGCCTCGTTTCGTAAGCGGCACCCTCTCGTGGAACTGGCCCTGTACGAAGGAACCTCGGAGACGGTGGCGCAATGGGTGGAAAACGGGCGGGTGGAGTTCGGCCTCGTCCAACTGCCCGCTCCTCCAGGAAAATTTGAAGAACAAATCATTCTGGTGGAATCTTTTGTGCTCCTCGCAAAACGCAGCAATCCCGCCGCAAAAGTCGCGCGCCTGTATCTTGGGGAGCTGCGCTCGGAACCGTTCGTCCTCTACAAGGGGCGGGCGCGTGACACCGCACTGGCCGCGTGCAGAGCTGCGGGATTTGAACCCCGCATAGCGTGTGAGAGCAGCGAGTTGGAGACGATTCGCTCCCTCGTGGCGGCGGGCCTGGGAGTCGCGCTGCTGCCGCAACTCGCCACACGGCAGCCCACTCCGAGCTGTGTCGCACTCGCTCTCTGCGGCGCTCCGATCGAGAGGCATGTCGCCATCCTCAGCCGCCTTGGGCAGAGCCCCACGCCGGGAGCCGCCGTTTTTCGAGAGCTCCTCCTCAACGTCCAGCCGTAGCACGGGGATGGGACCCGCACAGGACTGGCAGGACGGCACCGGAGATTTAAGCAAACAGCTTGGTGACCGGCTTGGCCTTCACCAGTTCGCGCGGCTGGTTGAGATGGTTATGAACGATGGTTTCAGGATCGATGCCGCAGGCGTGGTACATGGTGGCCAGCAGTTCCATCGGATGAACAGGATCCTCTGAGGGGCTGCTGCCAGTCTTGTCGCTCTGCCCGTGAACGTAACCACGCTTGATGCCGGCACCTGCAATCATCGCCGAATAACAGTAGGGCCAGTGGTCGCGCCCATCCGCACTGTTGGAATTGCCCGAGGTGCTGACGCCTTTAATCGGAGAGCGTCCGAATTCACCGATGGCCACCACCAGCGTTTCATCCAGAAGACCGCGGGAATCCATATCGTCAATGAAGGCAGAAATGCCCTGGTCGAGCATCGGTGCGGATTTGCCCTTCATCCGGTCGGTGAGACCGGTGTGGTGATCCCACGAATGGTTGTCGGAGTTGGCAACCTTTGGCCAGATGACTTCCACCACACGCGTCCCGGCCTCCACCAAACGACGCGCAAGCAGACAGCTCTGGCCAAAGGTATTGCGCCCGTAATCGTCGCGCACTCGGTCGGATTCCAGCGAGAGATCAAAGGCTTTGCGAGCGCGTCCGGAGACGATCAGATTGAGGGCGCGTTGGTAGTAGTCGTCGAGGTTGTAGCGTTCAACCGCTTTTTCCACGTCCGGCATTGCAGCTTCGATGACCGTGCGCAGTTCAGCGCGGCGCTGCAAACGAAGGGCGAAGACTTCTGGGGGCAGTTTGAGATCGTCCACGGTCAGACGCTCGAGTTTGTTCATGTCGAGATCGTCCCCCGGAGGATACAACGTATAGGGGTCAAATGCTTTACCTAGAAAGCCTGCGTTCCCGCCCTTGCCCACGACGTTACTTTCCTGCAGAGGACGCGGCAACATCACGAAGGGCAGCATAGGTTCGCTGGAAGGCTTGAGCCGGACGATGTTGGAGCCGAAATTTGGATAGTCCTTGGGGTCGGGCGGCTCGAGCTGGCCGGACGGGCTGACCTTGTCGGTCGTGTACCCAGTCATGATCTGGTAGATCGCCGCAGTATGGTTGAACAAACCATTCGGCGTGTAACTCATGGACCGGATCTGCGTGAACTTGTCGTTGAGCTTCGCCAATCTGGGCAACATCTCAGTGTAGTTGATGCCCGGGATCTTGGTCGGGATGGAGCCGAAAACGGAACGGATATTGTCGGGCGCGCTTTCCTTCGGATCCCACAAATCAATGTGGCTGGGCCCGCCCTGTAGATAAATGAGAACGACACTCTTGGCCTTGCCCCAGCCGGGACCTCCCTTTCCGCCGGCTTCCGCAGCCTTCGCCTGGAGGTTCAACATCGTCCCGAGGGACATCCCTAGAATGCCGCTGCCTCCCAAACGAAGGAGGTCGCGCCGGTTCATTTTCAATTCTGAATTGCAAAGGTCGCTGCAATTTCCGCCTGGTAGATGGATCATAACGGTTTGGTTCTTTGGGGGGTTAGTAATTAAACAAAAACAACTTATCGGTTAAAAAGAAAGGCTGGATTATTGATCAGTGCCCAAGCCAGATCCTGCACGACTGTGAGCCGCTTGTTGCCGACCTGCTTTTTGCTCGCCTCGGCATCGACGCGCAACTGCACCAGAAGCGTATCCAGCTTGATGGGGTCCGAGGCTGTCGCCAGCGTCGTTTTCAGCTCTGAGTGTTTGGGATCGGGCGCCAGCGCCACCTTCGCCTCGGCCAACTCCTTGTTCTGTCTCCAGTATTCGCCATCTGCCGTCCGCACGTAAGCTGTCAACAGCGCCTTGTCCGCAGGTGTGCGCTCGGCCGCCGGACGACCCGATGCCGCCACAACAGCCTCAGGCAAACCCTCCGTCAGGGGATTCGCCGCCTTCGTGAGGTAGACCCGAAAGCGCCCGATCTGGTCATTCTCACGCAACTTCTGCATCAGCTTTAAGGTGATCTTGCGCCCGCCAGCTTCTTTGATCGGTTCGCCGAATTGGAATACCGCCACCTGCCGGCGCGCCGTTCCTCCGCCAACAGCCCATCCGTTTTGAGCGTCGTCCTCTTTGCCATCGATTGCGGCGGCCACAGGAAACTTGTCCTGGGAATAGGAGGCCCACGCACCCGAGAACTTTTCAGTTTTCAATTCCGCGGGCTTAGCCGGAAGCGCGTGAACGAAAGAAATTTCATTCAGAACGAAGTTCCCGTCCTTACCCCGTCCCGGTCCAAAAAGAGGCAGGGAAGCATCTGGAAGCACCTCCAGAACAAGGCCCGTGGCTCCCTGCAAATCCGCAGTGAAAGTCAGGCTGTAGTCGGCGCGAGTGTTTGCCCCCGAGGAAAGAACGGTTCCGTCTTTTTCCACGGTGAGCTTCAGAGCTCCCGCACCGGTGGCGCTGCTGGCAACCAGAGGCGTCCACAGCACTTCCTTTAGCGCCGGGGTGAGCGATGAAAGCCACGCCTCCACACGCTGTTCCTGCGCCGCATCAAACGCCTTGAGGGATCGCACCGCGCGGGCCTCGCGCTCCTTGCGCACCGCCTCGCGTTCTTCGCGGTAAAACTTGGTGGTCGCCTCGTACGCTTGAAGCTCCACCTTCGCCTTGGCAATCGCCGCCTCCCGCTCCTTTTCCTTGCGCACGTTGAGGGGCGCCTGCTCCTTTTCTTTGGCCTGCCAGAGGGCGTTCACTTCCGTGTTGTCCGAATCCACGGTCGCCATGATTTTGCGCGTCGCCGCGATCTCCTTCTCGGTTGCCTCGCGCGAAAGCACGCGCATGAAAAGTTCGTTCGCCAATTTGGCATCGTCCTTCTCTGCCGCGACGAGTTTCGCCAGAGCGTTTTTGGGGTCCTGGATGGCATTGGACACCGTGCTGCCACTGAGCAGCGCCATGACCGAGCCCAACTTCAACTCGCTGCTGCGCTCGCACTCACAGGCGCTTTCACGCGCCGGTTTGCCCAGCGTCGCCAGAAAACCCGCGGCCCCTTCGCTGCTGGAATCAACCATCAACGCCGCCCTCTGTCCCACGGCGATGCCAGGCAGCGCAGAAGTTGCCCCAGTCACCGCAAAGACCGAGTCAAACAAAGTCTCCGCAGACAACCGCCGCGCCAGAGCGTGTGAGTAATTCACCGAGTCATCCGCATTCCACTGGTTTGTAGAAATCGACAACTGATAGGCGCGGGATTTACACACCATCCGAAACACCGCGCGCGTGTCGAAACCCGCCTTGACGAATTCCCTGGTCAGGTGATCCAGCAGTTCCGGGTTCGTCGGAGGATTGCCGGCACGAATGTCATCCAGCGGTTCGATGATCCCGCGTCCGAGCAAATAACCCCAGACACGATTGACATAGCTGGAGGCGAAATACCGGTTGTCAGCGGCGGTCATCCATTGCGCGAGCTGGTCACGGCGCGAGGGCTTGCCGGGCAACTCAGACGTCGCTGCATACGGGAACTGCGGGGCGGTCACCTTGCCGGTGCGGTCGTGTTTGACTTCGCCGGTAGGATTTTCCTTCACGATTTCGTACAACGGCTTGGCGCCTTCCACCGCCGTGCCGCCCAATTTGCGGCCGCCGCTGGCGGGATCCTCAGCGAGGCTCACCTGGGCGAAAAACGCGGCTGTTTGATAATACTGATCCTGTGTCCAGCGTTCAAAGGGGTGGTCGTGGCACTTATTGCAGTTGAAACGTGTGGCGAGGAAGAGATGGGTTGTGTTCTCCATTGCCTCCACGGGCTGGCGCAGGATCTTCCAGTAACTCGCCGCGGGATTGTCTTTGTTAGAGCCGGCGGCCGTGAGCACCTCGCGCACAAACTGATCGTAGGGCGTGTTTTTTTCAACCTGGGTCCGAATCCAGGCGCGAAACCCTTCGGCACCTTCTTTGCCTAAAAACTTGGCGTTCACTTGCAACAAATCAGCCCACTTGTTGGTCCAGTGTTCGATGAAATCGACGCTCCCAATCAGTCCTTCAATCACCTCGTCGCGTTTGACCCGCTGCTCGCGAGTGTCCGCAAGGAAAGCACGAAGCTTCTCGGGAGATGGTGGCAACCCGGTCAAATCCAGCGTCACGCGGCGCAGGAACTCGCCATCGGAGCAGAGGCCTGAGGGTTCGATTTGCATCCGCTTCCATTTGGCCGCGACGAGCGAATCCACCGGCGTCCACGCGGGCGGTTCCTTCCACTCAAAGCCGGAACGGTCGCCCATCACGGTCACCGTCGTGGCGGCGTAGTTGCCCTCGTAACGGGCCAGCATGGGCGACTCCCCGCGACGCAGGGTGGTCACAAGCCCGGTGCCATCCACGCTGGCGACGTCGGTGTTGCCACTCTCGACGAACGCTTCGTTGGTGACGTCCCGGGAGGTTCCGTTGGCAAAATGAGCGAGCACGCGCACCTGCTGGCGGCTTCCGATCTTTTGCACCACCGGATTCAACGGCGAGAGTTCGATCTTCGAAACCCTGGCGGCGGCCAGGTCCAGCTTGGCTCCGCCCGCCACCCAATCGCGCAAAATCTGGTAGTACTTCTCGTCTGCATGCGCGCGGCGCCCGCCCTCGTGCGGGACTTCGGCGAGGGTTTTGAGCAACATCAGGCTGTCCTCGGGCGAGGCCACCGTCACGCGCCGCGAAGCCATGTCGTCGGTAAGCGCGCGCAGGTCGTACTCCGGATCGTACCCACGCAGGGAAAGTTTGAACCCCGCTTTTCCGTCCTTGGATCCGTGACAGGTTCCCTGATTGCACCCGAGCTTGGTCATGACCGGGTTCACGTCCCGGATGAAGTCGGTTTCAAAAGCGCCCCCTGCCCCCGAAATGACCACAGGAACACTCACGCTCTTGCCCCCGAACGAAACGCGCAGCTCGGTGGAACCGTCGGCGCGCGGATGCAACTGACCACGGACCGTCAGTTCGGCCAGAGGTGCCGCCACCTCAAGCTTTGCCGAACGCGTGATGTCCGCGGTTTCTCCACCCTCATACTTGGCGAACACCAGAAGCTGCACGTAGTCGTTGCGCCTGCGGATCTCGACCTTCGCGGGCTGCACTTCGATGCCCGTGATCTGACGCCCCTCAGGCAGAACTTCAACCCCGGCATCCTCCGTGGGCTTCAGCCGGAAGCCACCACTCTTTGCCGCCTTGGAGCCAGCGACTGCCGGAGCACTGACCGGAGCCGCGTCGAATTGGGTGAGCAATTTGCCGTCATTCGCGTCGTAAATCCGAATTTTCCCGTCCCCGCCCGCCGCGGCAACAGCCCCGCCATCGGGACGGAAAGCCACCGTGTAAACCGAAGACGTATCGATGCGCGCTTGAAAGACGCGTTTTCCCGGCTGAGTTTCAAACTCCTTAACCCGCTGTTTTTCCGCGTCGGTCTGCTGACCGACGGGTTTGCCACGAATCGCCTCAATATCCTTGGGCGGCACAAGCGCGGCTTCCGACACAAAAACGGCCACCTCGCCCTTCCCATCCAAGGCACTGCCCGCCACAAACTTGTCGCCCGTCTTGGAAAAACGCGTCGCAAAAATGCGCCCCGTCATCTCCGGATACTTTTTGAGAAGGTTCGCATTATCGCCGATCTTGCGCGCGCTCGTGCGAAAGATGCGGAACATCTGCGGAGCCCCGTCCGAACCGCCCATAACGACCGCCTCCGAACCGGGATGCCGGTCTACCGCGTTCATCCCACCGCGGAGCGCCCCCGGGGTGATGGAGGTAATGTTGTCAACAAAACGTTCGCCAGCCACTTCGCTGAGTTTGGCCGTCATGTCACGTCCCACGGAGACGACGTGGTCGCCTTTATCCGAAAAGGCTGTGTCCAGCACCCAGTCGTTGTGGGAACCCATCTGGAAAACCTGTTTCCCAGTGCCTGCCTCAATCGCGCGCACCGTGTTGTCCGCGCACCCGAAGGCCACAAGTTTGCTGTCGGGCGACCAGCTCAACCCGTAAAGTGTGTCCCACCCGATGGGCGCGGACACCTTGAGCTTCCCGGTGGCAACCTCCCAAATCTGCACCTCGCCCAAGCGCGCGGGATCCCCGCCAGCGGCCGCCAGCCATTTGCCGTCCGGAGAGAATCGCACCGACTGAATCCGCTCCGAGAGGCCGATCAGCCTCCCCTTAATCCCCTCGCCATTCGTCTTTTGAAGCAAAACCTCGTGAAAACCCGCCACCGCCAGCACCTCGCCGTCTGGCGAGTAATCGATTGAACTGACCACCGGTAACCGCGCGTACTGAGGCGGATGGTCGGCGTCAAAATGCTTTTTCGCGTCCGCGGGTGTATCGTCCTTGGCCCCCTCCGCAATCCAGCGCCGGACCAATGCGATTTCATGCTCCGCAAGCGGAGGCTTATTCTTGGGCATCTCCGCCGAACCGTTTTGAGGCGTGATTTGCGCCAGCAGCGCTCCCTTTTCCACATTGCCTGGCACCACAGCAACGCCATCCTTATCGCCACCGGCCAGCAGCTTTTGGAAGTTTGTCATCACATACCCGCCCTTGTTTTTGGCCGGTTGATGACATCCCTGACAGTTGGCCTGAAAAATCGGCCGCACATCCTGATAGTAACTCACAGGGCCTCCGGGCGCTTTGGAGGCCACAAAAGCCTGGACGCCAAAAGCCGGCAAAAGAACGGCTACTGCTGCAAAACGAGCACTCAAGGAAAGGGAGATCATATATCAGGGGAAAACTGCACGCGGATATCTATTCAAATAACCCAACACACTCTGAAAACTTAGAGTACCTAGTCAAATTAGCCCAAGCTCCCCCGGAAAACTTAGAGCGTGGAGTGGGCGCCCCCCCTTTTTCCACAGTCGGGTTCGCTGGCGGCAAAAAAACTCGCGCGCTTCCTCCCACCCTCCTTACCCCACCCAAGCCAGTTAATGAGGCATTTTAAGGTGCCCCTCAGGCCCCTCTGGCCAGGCCGCACCCGAGTGAATCCAACGGCGTATATCGGCAAGCTGCTCCTCCGAGACCTTGTCTGGGGCCGGAGGCATGGCCAGCGCCTCCGCATGGCCCAACCGCAATACCGTAAAAAACAGGCTCTCGTCTGGTTTCCCCGGCCGGATCACGGGTTTGTGTAAGCCCGTAGTCATCGCCAATTTGCCTGTCTCCAGATTGAACTGGTTAAATTTGGAGGCGGATTTTGAATTGTGGCACTCTAGGCAGTAGTATTCCAAGGTCGGCTTGACCTTCGTTGCAAAAAAGGAGTCCGCCGGCCGGTTCGTCGTGCCCGCACATCCACCGCCCGCCAACGTCCCGAGGACAGCGCTCAAGGTTGCTGCAGCCAAAATCCACGCTTCGGTCTTCATTCACGAATTCTGGCACAACCCTACTAAAACAGCACCCTCCAAATGCATAGGGCGCAGCCCCCCCCACTGTCTGGTGAACGCCTCGGCGACTCGCCCTCGGAAGACTGGTGCCGTATCGCGCAGCCGGAAGGCAATCGGGGGACCACCTGGCTGGATTCGCAGGCACCCAAGACTCCCTCGCATGCTTATTAATCTGCATTAAGATCTCACAGGCTTGCATCTACTTTTTGCTCCTCCCGGAATGGTTGCGGTCCCCGCATCAAAGTGCAAATTAGTGACATCATAGAGGATCACCTAGCGGCTCAGTGAGAACAAATCCGCCTCCCGATTACGCAGTTTTTCTTCAATGACGATGCGGTGGGCGAGCAGCTCGTCACTGGTGCGGTAGAGTCGATCCTTGGCGGTTTTAGTAATCCGAAGGCCGAGCATCTCGGGCAACGCCGTTCGGTGCGACCAATCGATGAGTGCCCACTCGCTCAAAGGCTCGATTAAGCGGTTGGCAACGATCAACTTCGCAGTAGCGATGGAGCTGACGTTGAATAGAGATCCGCAAGTATGGGAGTCAGGCCGAGTTTCTCCCAGGCTTCTAGCGCGACCAATTCAGGACCGAATTCCATGACTTGCTCGGTCTCGATTTGGTCAATAAGCACCCCATCGGCTGAGGCCGTGCCGAGCGGAGTGGATGCATCGTCGCCCTGGCAGCGCGCTCGAAGGCCTTAATCAACGCCCTCTTTCACCCAGGGCGCTTCCCTGCGATGGCGTCATTCGCGCCGTTGACGCCCGGAGGTGCTCCGACACTTTACCCGTCTACCCACTAACCTCCAAGATGCCGCTGCTGGCGCTTGGCCACCCGCTGATGGACGCCGCCCGCCTTCGGCAATTCGAGGGCGGCTTCCTCCAAAAACGGCAACCGTTCCCGCTTGATCCCTCCTCGAAACCAGTCGGCCCGGAGGGTGTCGGCCACGTGGACGAGTCCGAGGTCCACACTTAAATAGTGGTGCAAATGCTCCGCCAAAGACACGAGTGCAATGGAATGATTGCGACCGAGGCGGGCTCCAAGCCAGTCGCTGAAGGCCAGAAAACTTTCGAACGGAGAGCCGCTCCCCTGCCAGAGAAGGGGAAGGGTCTCGGTAAAACGGCCGCTGTTTGAAAACAGATCCCAAAAGCGCGCGAACCGCCGGAGCCTCTGGAGGGTTTCAAAACTGAGCTGTTTGTTCTGCAGGATCTCGTAAGGCGGGTGAGGACTGTAAACCATCTCCCACTCCCGGTCGTGGCGCACGATGGGAGTACCGCGCAGTCGCTTGAGGATGCCCACCTGAATCTCCTGGGGAGCCATGGCCACAAGGCGGTCAAACCCCTTCCCAAAGCTCTCCAAACTTTCCCCTGGCAGGCCCACAATGAGGTCCGCATGAACGTGTACGCCCGTGTGCGCGCGCAGGTGGAGGAGGTTGCTCTCCAGTTTAGCGTAGTTCTGCCTGCGGCTGATATTTTTGGCCGTCGCCTCGTCAAAGGTCTGGATGCCGACTTCCAATTGCACCGCCCCTTTTGGGAAACGCCCCAGCAGTTCCAGCAACGCCTCCGGCATCCGGTCTGGCACCATCTCGAAATGGACAAACATTCCGTCCTGCCAGCGATCCAGAAAAAACTGGAGAATGGCGCGGCTGGTATTGATGTTCAGGTTGAAGGTGCGGTCTACAAACTTGAAGACGCGGGCGCCCCGGGAAAGCAAATCCTCCAGTGCGGAGAGAAAGCGGTTGAGGTCGAAGGCGCGCACCGGCACATCCAGCGACGACAAACAAAACTCGCAGGTGAATGGGCAGCCGCGCGAGGCCTCCACGTAGAGCACGCGGTGGGCGAGATCCTCGCTTGTGTAGAGCTCGTAGGGCAATTGCACCTGCTCCATCGAGGGCAATTCGGCGACGATCACTTTCGGCCAGACGCGATCCCCGTTCAGGATGCCCCGGCAGACTTCTGCAAACTTGAGGTCCGCCTCGCCGGTGATGATGTGGTCGGCCCACTCGCAAAGCGGCTGACCGTCAAGTTCGTGGCTGACTTCGGGCCCGCCAAGAATGACCACCGTTCCGGGGCTGACCCGCTTGATGATCGCAACCACCTCCGCCGTAAGGGCGGTGTTCCAAATGTAAACGCCGAGGCCGATGATCTTGGGTTGAAGCGCGAGCAGTTCGGATGCGATCTCCAGGGGGCGCTGCTTGATTTCAAACTCCAAAATCCTCGCCCGCGACCGCATTTCACCCAGGTTGGCCAGCAGATAACGCAACCCCACCGCCGCGTGAATGTACCGCGCATTGATGGTGGCGAGCAGGATGTCCGTCACCGTCCCCGTCTCATTTAGCGTATCAGATCCGGCGCCTGCCACAGGCCCAGCGCTCGGGTCAGCCATAAAATCTGCGGTGGAGTCGGGCATGGGAGGAGCCCGCTAAAGTTTGGATTCACTCAAAAGAGGGCCGCCGCGCTGCTCAATAATGCCTCGGGCCAAACCCTCCGCAATTTTTTCCCGATAGGCGGGCTGCACAATGAGGGCGGCCTCGCGCGTCGTCGTGATGTAACCGCACTCCATCAAGACCGCCGGGTTCTGGGCGGTTCGCAGCACGCGAAACCGGGCAATGCGCGCGTTCCGGTTCTCCGCACCCGTGGTGGCGGACAACACGCGCACCATCCGCTCCGCCATTCGCTTGGACTCCGGAGAAAAATAGTAGCTCTCCACGCCAGAGACCTGTTTGCGCCCTGCATCGTTAAAATGAACGCTCACAAAGACCGCGTTTTCGTAGCGGTCGGAAATACGAACCCGGTCGTCCAAGGTGACGAATACATCACGCTTGCGCGTAAGGATGGTGTTGAAGCCCGCGGCCCGGAGCTTGGGAGCGACGCGCAAGGCGACGTCGAGGGCGAGGTCTTTTTCAAGCGTGCCCTTACGGGTGCGCGCCCCCGAATCGTGAGCCCCGTGTCCGGCATCGAGGACGACGGTATTAAATGTGCGGCTGGTGTTGCGCACCCCGCGATGAGTGTCGATCTCGGCACAGGCGCCCAGCAGGAAGGCGACGGCGGCCAGAAGGCTCCAAAGCACGAGGGGGTGCGTGCGTTTTTTCACCCGATTTTGAGGCGAATGCAGGTGTACTGGCGGCAGGGAGCGCGTAGCATTTTCATCCATGCGTGCTGCTACGTGGTTATTATTCATGAATACCGTGGTTTTCCTCTCTGCGGGACATTCCATATCTCATTGCGCTGAACCTATCGTGAAACCTCAACTGAACGGCAACCTTCTAGCACTAGAAAAATCACCTTATTTGCTTCAGCACGCCAAAAACCCCGTAAAATGGATGCCTTGGGGGGTGGCTGCCTTTGAAAAAGCGAAGAAGGAGAACAAACCCATCTTTCTATCGATCGGTTATTCGACCTGCCACTGGTGTCATGTGATGGCGCACGAATCCTTCGAAAACGAAGCAACAGCGGCCCTCCTGAACCAAAATTTCGTCTGCATCAAGGTCGACCGCGAAGAACGGCCGGATGTGGACCGTCTGTACATGAGTTTTGTCCAGGCCACCACCGGCTCCGGCGGTTGGCCCATGAGCGTCTGGCTCACCCCCGACCTCCACCCCTTCTACGGCGGCACCTACTTTCCGCCCGCCGACCGCTTCAACCGCCCGGGCTTCCCCGCCCTACTCTCGCGCATCGCCGAGGCCTGGGCCAAGGACCGAGAGCGAATCGTGGAAACCGCCGCCACCTCCCTCGCCTCGCTTTCGGAAAGCACCCGCCCCACTCCAGGCTCCGGCCCCCTTTCCTCCGCCCCCCTCGAGGCGGGCTTCCAGACCCTCCTCAAACAATACGACGACCAGGCGGGTGGGTTCAGCATCGCGCCCAAGTTCCCGCGCCCCTCCGCCCTGTTTTTCCTCCTCCAATACGCCCACAGCGCCGGAGCGGATTCAGGCGATGGAAAGGTCGCCGCCGGCATGGTGTTGCACACCCTCCAGCGCATGGCCCTAGGCGGCGTCCACGACCAACTGGGCGGCGGCTTCCACCGCTACTCCGTGGACCGCCTCTGGCACGTACCGCATTACGAAAAGATGCTGTACGACCAGGCCCAGCTTGTGTGCGCCTACCTGGAAGCGGCGCAACTCACCGGAAACACCCTCTGCGCAAACACCGTCCGCTCCACACTGGACTACGTGGCCCGTGAAATGACAGACCCCTCCGGCGGGTTCCACTCCGCAGAAGACGCCGACTCCCTCTTCGCACACGGCAAACCCGAGCATGGTGAAGGCGCTTTTTTTGTATGGACCAAACCCGAAATCAACGCTCTCCTCGCCGGAGACGCCTCCCTTTTCAACGCTGTTTACGGCGTTCTGGAGGAGGGAAATTCGCCGCGCGGCAGCGATCCCCACGGGGAGTTGAAAGGCAAAAATACGCTCATCCGAAAGCTCTCAGCAACCGAGGCCGCCCAACTTTCGGGCCTCGATGAAACCGCCACCGAAACGCTCCTGAACCAGTGCCGGGCCAAACTCCTTTCGCACCGAGCCGAACGGCCGCATCCCCACAGGGACGATAAAATCTTAACCGCATGGAACGGCCTGATGATCTCCGCATTCGCACGGGGAGGCTCGTTTCTGGGCGAGGAACGTTATTTAAAAACGGCGCGTCATGCGGCTTTGTTTCTCAAAAGCAGCCTTTGGAAGGAGGGAAGGCTGCGGCGCGCCTACCGCATCGAGGCCGGCGCCGTCCCCGGCTTTGCTGAAGACTACGCCTGCCTGATCCAGGGACTACTGGATCTGTACGAGGCGGACTTCGACCCCGCGTGGCTCCAATGGGCCCTCGAATTGCAGACCACTCAGGACCGCCTTTTCTGGGACAAGGAACACGGCGGCTACTTCAGCAGCGCTGAAGGCGACCCTTCCCTGCTTCTTCGCATCAAAGAAGACCACGACGGCGCCGAGCCCGCCGCCAGCTCGGTAAGCGTCCGCAACCTCAAACGCCTGAGCGAATTCACCGGACAGGAGGAACTCGCGGCCCGGGCCCAACAGACGGCGGCGGCTTTTGGGAACGTCCTCGAGCGCGCTCCTGCGGCGCTTCCCCAGATGCTGCACAGTCTCGGAGGCCTTCAAACTCCGTGGACCCAAATCGTCATCGCCGGCGACCTGCAGTCTCCTGACACTCAGGCATTGCTCTCCATCGTACGCCGCAAATACCTGCCTCAGGCAATCCTGCTGCATGCGGGAAGTGCGGGTGCGGCCGTCGGGCTGGGGGAACGGCTTGTCCTTGCCGCTCAAATGCCGGCCCTTAACGGGAAGGCCAGCGCCTACGTCTGCAAGAACTTTACGTGTCAGGCGCCCGTCTCCGATCCGGAGGCGTTGGCCAAACTTTTGGAAAAGTAGCCCCCACCCTTTCCTTCAATGTTCAAAGGGCACGTCACCTGGCTCTATGCGTTTGATATCGCTCACGATATGCGGCGCGAACCCCTCCAATCGGTTCTCGGAAGGCGGGTGGAACCGTGGCTGCAGGCTTCGGACCACAGGGTGCCGCGCCAGTCGTTTTTCCACCGCCCTCAAATCGTCCACCTCCCCTCAGTGGAAAGCGTCCTGCCCGGCGGAGGCAGCGCCAACTTGGAACGCACCCTCAAAATCCTGCCCGTCGGAGGCCTCTCGCTTGCATTCACCGCGCCCGTGCAGGTGGAGCGCCTCGAGGACCTCGTCGCCTGGCACGAGCCGCCCCCGTTGGCGGCCGTCTCCGCCATGCGGCATTTAGTCCAAATGGTGGTAGCGGACCTCAAGGACCATCTCATCCAACCCACGCCGATCACCGAGGACGCCGAAGCTTACACTGTTTTTCGCCTGGAGCCGCCAGACGGTTTTGAGGCCGCCGCGTGGATGGCCGAGAACCGCCGGGAAGTGGCAGCGCTACTCACCCAGGAACTCGATCCAACCCGGCTCGCGGAAGAAAAGGTCGCCGAAATTCTCTCCAAACGCCTCGGTTATTACAAAGACGACCTGCTCGTAGTGGACTGGGATGCCGCGCTGTTGCTCGACAAACGCGGCCCCGCGATGGAGGTGATCCACGTGCTGGAGCTCGCCAACCTGCAGCTCTGCGAAATGGAGGCTTACGACCGGCTTCTGGATACCGCCATGGAGCGCGCTTACGCGGACCTCGGACGCCGGGGACACTACAACCGGCACTTGATGCGCCGCCTGGGCGAACTGCGCGTTGACCTCTCGCGCCTTTCAGACGAGCTCACGCACGCCGGCAAGTTTCTGGGAGACTGGCATCTGGCGCGTGTCTATGACGCCGTCTCCGCACGTTTCCACCTCTCGGACTGGCAACGCGTGGTGGACGACAAACTCAAAACACTGGATGACTTGTATCAAGTACTCAAACACGACCAGTTCAACCGCTGGTTACTGCTCTTGGAATTGGTGGTCATCGTGATTCTGGTTCTAGAGGCGGGAGTGGTGGTCTACCCGCTGCTCCGAAAATAAGGCGCGGGCTGAGCCAGCGGCTTCTCGCATCGGCCTCCCGGCTGTCCATGCGGCTGCACTTGTGCTCAGATCCCGACCCGTGGATTGGCTGACAACCCAGTAAGGGCACTATCCGGACGCAATTTAACTGGAGACGATCAATTTTGATCTAAATGGAGAGAACCCCTGGGATCTCACGCGATCAATTCTTTGACGACACCGGAGCTGTCGCCATGGCGCTCGAGTTCGAGGCCGGAGCCTCGAAGCAAAGTGAGCCAGACATTGCAGAGGGGCGTGTCCTTGGAAACGACGATATGATGCCCGAGTTTGACGGAGGCGCCGCCGCCGGTGATGAGGGTGGGGCAGTTGGTAAGATTGTGGACGTTGCTGATGTTGCTGCCAAAAACGACGGTGGTGTGGTCAAACAAACGACTCCCGTTGGCTTCAGGCACACCCTTCAGTTTATCGAGTAATCCAGCAAGCAGTTCGCTGTTGGCGACATCGCGCCTCTGCGAAGCTTCCATGCGTTCTCCAGGATTGTAGTGACTCATGTCGTGGGCCGCCACCTTGACCCCAAGGCTTGTGAGCAAGTTCGCGATGGGAAGCCGGTAGGTGATGACACGGGTGCTGTCGGTTTGCAGAGCGGCCGCCATGAGGTCGTACATGAGACGGATTTCCTCGCGGCCTAACGGTCCCTCCGGAGGCGCCTGCAGTGGTGACTTTGGCTTGGGTACGGACTGCCATTGTTCATCCTTTGAAAGCCGCACTTCAATCTCGCGGATGCCTTGGAAATATTCATCAAGCTTGTCTAGATCGTTTTTTGCGAGGCGGCCCTGCAAGTCTCTGGCCTCTTCCAAAACGGTATCCAACAGGCTGCGTTTTTGCGCCAAACGGAGCCGCAAATTCTCGACTGAAATATTTTCAGCGGAGAAAAGCCGGTTGAATGCAGCGAGCGGCGAGTTCTGTCCACCAATGGGTTTGCCCCGGTTGTCCCAGGCCAGCGACAAACCCTGGCCGTGTCCGGGACCCGAAAGATCCTTGTCGCTCCCATTGAGCTGCAGAGATGCAAACCGGGTTTCCTTGCCAAACGCCGCAGCAGCTACCTGGTCGGCAGAGATTCCATTGTGGAACACCGCTCCGCCTTCATGGGGATTCGCCCCGCTGAGCCAGAAGGTGCTCCCGGCGTGTGCATCCTCGGAATATCGGTTGGAAAGACCCTGCACAATGGTGACATCCTCTTTGTGACGCGCCAGCGGCGCCAACCCGGGAGGCAGTACGAAACCGCGGCCGGTTTGCTGGCGGTCAGGGAACCAAGTCTCCTGGGTCACTCCATAGCCCATAGCGATGAAGATCATGCGCTTGGCAGGGGTGGCGGGCGCCGCCGCCGTCGCAAATTTGCGGAAGCCAACGGACTCAAGAAAAGGCAGCGCCAGCGTGGCCGCGCTGGAACGAAGAAAATGGCGGCGTTTGATCATGGGGTTGAATTGGACAGGCGTTGGCTATTTAGAACGGAACTCTTCACTCAGAACAAGGGTGTGAATAAAGGAGCGCAAGGCAAAGTCTTGGGATTTTGCCTCGGATAACATCTTGCCGACAAGTGTCTCATCCCGAAAAGCAATGGAACGTCCGAGTGCGTATTGCATGAGCGCGAGGCTAAACCCCCGCGAAAAACCATCCGCCCTGGCATGAATGAGATCCCGCAACTCAAAATAACTGCCAAATGCAGGGCCCTTGTGAAAAGCCCCGGCAGGTTCCACCGGCCACTTTTTCCGACCCACTCCGGAGCGCTCATAAGAGTCTTCGTCGCGCCATTGGCCGACTGCGTCAAAGTTTTCCAGACCGAAACCGATTGGATCAATCTTGCGGTGGCAACTGGCGCACTGCGGTTGCTCCTGATGTGCAAGCAGTCGCTCGCGGGTGGTCAAAAGCTTGCCCTCGAGGCGGCTCAACTGCGGCACATTTGCAGGCGCAGGCGGAGGAGGATCGTTGAGCAGCTTACGCAGGACCCAGGCGCCGCGCTCAATGGGGCTGGAGTGCTCGCCATTGCTGCCCATGCCATGGATCGCCGCCATGCCGAGCAACCCTCCCCGGGGAGAATCCACCGCCAACTTCACAACCTGAAACTGATCGCCACTCACTCCAACGAGCTTGTAATACTGAGCCAGAAGTCCGTTCACCACCGCATAGTCTGACTTCAGGAGTTCCCGCAGACTCCGGTTTTCCCGCAAAACATAGGCGAAGGTTTCATAGACCTCCATTCTTGCGGCCTCTTTCGTACTCATATCGAAATCTGGATACAGGACGTTGTTGAACCGGAAGAAATCGAGTCGGTCCATCCGCAGCCATTGATGAAGGAAAGGACGCAGAAAGCCTGTGGATCGCGGATCATCAAGCAAACGAGTTGTTTGGGCCGATAGAATTTCCGGTTTCAACAGGGCACCGCTCGCCCCAAGTTCGCGCAGAGCCTCGTCGGGGGGCGCGCTCCAGAGGAAATACGAAAGCCGCGAAGCCAGTTCGAGAGCGCTAAGATTGCAAGCGCCACCACTCTGCCTCTTGGATGCCGTCCTTGGATCGCTTACAGAACCACCGTCGTTTGCCACAGCCCCGGACGGTTCAACCAGATAGAGGAAGCGAGGTGAGGAAAGCACTAGCGCAAGCGTTTCAGTCAGTGCCACGCGATGATTTTCACCGTGGCCTCGGCGATCGGCATAGACTTCCACAAGGCGCTTCAGAAAGCCGGGCGAAGCCTTCTGCCCACGAAACGCCTCCAAACAAAAGTCTTCCAAAGCCTTGTGCAGTTCCCCGGGCGGGATGTTGCTCCGCACATCACCCACCACCGCAGCAAGCGCCCGCATCCCCGGCGCGGGGAGTTTCGCCGGCAGACGTTCAACTTCCGCCCAGTCGATCCATATCGCGAAGTCAAGACCCACCCCGTTCTCCTGAATGCCAACGTTTTGTTTGAGGTTTGGCTGATTGTCATCGTCATGAGTGCCGCGTTCCCTCACGAAAAACGTCCGCTGCCCCTTAGCCGTCAACGTGACTGGAAACTCGATAATCTGTGGCTCGGCAAGCGTACCCGCCACCATTCGAGTGCTCTCGTGACTAAATGGATTACCCCCGCCCATTCCAAACTCAATGAACCTGCGTTCCGGCAATACTTTCTCCGAAGCCGCCGCACGCACGCGCACGACATAATCCCCTGCTGGCCAACCGTGGACATTAAAGTTGAAGTATGAGTTTACCTGATTGTCACCCACAGTAAGCCAGGCGCCCGTCTGGTTCTCGGCCTGGGATAGAAACCAAGACTGGTACGGTACATTGCGGTTCCATGTGCCGTCCGAAGCCGCAAAGCTGGCATCCTGCGCATCGATAAATCCATAATCCACGGGGGAAGGGGCACCGCTGATCTCCGCCCATGAATGATAAAAAAGGTGCGCGGACTTCCCCTGCCCCGCCTTACGCAGATCGGCCGTTGCTGTCTTATTTTCGGGGAGCGCTGCCGCCTTATCCACCGCCCGCGTCCATTTGTTGTAAGCGACACGGGATTCGATGCGCTTTTTCAATGATTTACTGACCCGCTCTAGCAGTCCTTTTTCCGCTTCAAAGCGTTCCTTTTTGACCAGTGCTCCACGATCGTTCCGCTCGAAAGCCTCATTCACGGACTCCCGTCCCAGTTCCAAGTATTGTTCGAACTGGTCGCCAGACATGAAAAGACTGCTGCCTGCCGTGTCGAATCCGGAGGAGTTTTTGTCGTTCGGCAATTCTCTGACGTCCATCGTCACACCCAACAAGTCCCGAAGCGTGTTGCCATACTCGCGCTGGTTGAGCCGCCGCATCGCAATGACGCCTTTTGTGTCGCCTAGGTTCCTTCGGGCCTCGACCATGACCTTTGAGAGATCGTCGAGAAAATCTGCCTTAGCCCCGCCCGGTAACTGCTTCTCCTCTTCCGGGGGCATTTCGCCAGAATTCAGCGCATTGAGCACCTTCTGCCAGCGCTCGGCATTGAGGTTGTCCGCGATCGTAAAGGGAAGCTCATCGACACGAAATTTTCCCTTTTGTTTTTCGGCGCCATGACAGGAGATGCAGTGTTCCTTCAGCAAGGCTTGATGCTTGGCTGGAATTACGGCGGCGGGCTCCTGAGCGCGGCTGGGCAACGCAATCAGGGCGCCAGCAGCCAGGAACGAGGCGATTTTTAAAATACGAAAACAGGGGTGGATCATACGGACAAAAGCAAATGTCAGCAGACTTTATCTTCGAGATTTCCTCAAGCTCTGTCCGATCCTAAAGTCATTGTTTTTTGGTTAATGAGAAATAAGATAGGCTTTGCTTCCGTTCACTTTTCACGCCGCGAACAACAGCCCTTTGGCCTTATCTTCTCAGACCTTGGGATTTGAATCTTAAAGAGACGCGCCAAACGTCGCTCGGAATCTGCTTCATAAGTCTTTTCCCAAATCCCCCCCTTCCCAGTGCCACTCTTTGATCGTTACCTCGGCATCGACTACTCCGGAGCTCAAACGGCGGAAGCCAGTCTGAGCGGCTTGCGTGTTTTTGAAGCCTCTCCCTCGGTTGATCCCGTTGAAATCCATCCGCCCCCCAGCCCCAAGAAATATTGGACTCGTCGGGGGTTGGCGCTCTGGCTGGCACAAGAGTTGGAAAGCGGTCCGCCCACTCTGGTCGGCATGGACCACGGTTTTTCATTCCCACTGCGTTATTTTCAAGAACACAACCTCCCCTTGGACTGGCCTTTGTTTTTGGAGGACTTTCAAAAACACTGGCCCACAGACGAACCCCACACCTACGTCGATTTTGTCCGGAAGGGAATGTGCGGCGCAGGCGCGGAGCGGAGCGGGAATTCCCGATGGAGGCGACTGACAGAACTCCAGTGTCGCTCGGCAAAGTCCGTATTCCATTTTGATGTGCAGGGGAGTGTCGCTAAATCCACCCACGCCGGAATTCCCTGGCTGCTTTATCTCCGCAGGCAGCTGCAAAATAAGGTCCATTTCTGGCCCTTTGACGGCTGGTTGCCCCCTGCGGGCCGGTCGGTCATCACCGAGATTTACCCCTCTCTCTGGAGCCGTCTTTTTCCAAAGGGCACGCTGAATTCACACCAACAGGACGCCTTTGCCTCGGTCGCTTGGATGCAACAGCAAGACAGCCAAAACTGGCTCTCCCAGTGTTTCAACATCGAACTCCCCGCCGCCGTTAAAAAGACCGCCCAAATCGAAGGATGGATTCTAGGCTGCAGCCCCGAGCGCAACAAAGTTGGCAAGGGTTTTTGACACCGCATTCTTGGGGTAGTCGCAGTGACCGTGGCTTTATGGAATGACACCCACTTTGTGCACTCAACCTTTGACAGGCTGGCGTCTGGAATCACAGCGAGTCCAGCTCTGTTGTTGATCCAGAGCTCGCGACTGATACCGACTCAGGAAGAGTTGTCGCCGCCGTTCAAGTAGACGCCATAAAGCTACCCTGAGTCTCGAGGGGATACGGGCATGAACGGAGCGGCATTGCGGATGTTCACAAAAAGTATCCATCGGGGAGCACTGCGTGCGCCTTCACGGAAGGTGCGTTGCCATTCTTTCGTTGCCTTAATACTCTCACCCAATCCCTCTTGTTTACTCCAAAATACGCCATGAAACTTTTCCCCATCTGGATCTCCCTTGGCGCGACCGCAATCGCGCAAGCAGCCCCCATGGAATACAATCGGGACATCCGGCCCATTCTTTCAGAACACTGTTTCTCTTGTCACGGGTTCGATGAAAAAGCACGCAAAGCCAAGCTGCGCTTGGACCTTGCCGGGCAAGCCTATTCGGAACGCGAAGGCGTCGTTGCGCTGAAGCCGGGAGATTTAAACAGCAGTGAAGCCTGGAAGCGGATCATCAGCGAGGACGCTGAGGAATTGATGCCCCCGCCAAAATCGCATTTAAAACTCACGGTCGGTGACAAACAGAAAATCAAACAGTGGATCCAAGAGGGCGCGAAATACGAGGGGCACTGGGCATTTATGTCCCCAAAGCGCGCGCCCCTGGAGCCCGCGAAGGCGATAGACTCCCTGATCCGCAAACGGCTTTCCGAAGAGGGGCTTGCTCTATCACCCGCGGCAGACAAAGCCACTCTGATACGTCGCCTCTCCTTGGATTTAACTGGATTGCCACCGGATTCTGCAGAGGTTTCAAAGTTCGCGAAGGATTCCACCCCACAGGCCTATGAGGCGCTGGTGGACAGGCTTTTGAAGTCCGCGCATTTCGGTGAACGCATGGCCCTGGAATGGCTCGATGCAGCCCGTTATGCGGATACAAACGGCTTCTCCATCGATGGCGGCCGCCAGATGTGGCTTTGGAGAGACTGGGTGATTCAGGCTTTCAACGAGAACAAACCATACGATCGATTTTTGCTGGAACAGATCGCAGGGGACTTGTTGCCCGACCGAACCAACGCTGATTTGGTCGCGACGGGCTTTCAGCGCAACAACATGGTGACCCATGAAGGCGGGACCATCCCGGAGGAAAACCTCACCAATTACAATGCGGACCGCGTCAAAACGCTTGGAGAAGCGGTGTTAGGACTGACCCTCGGGTGCGCGCAGTGCCACGACCACAAGTTCGATCCGATCACCCAGAAGGAGTACTTTCAAATGTTCGCCTTCTTCAATTCTTTAGGCGATCGGGGATTGGATGGGAATTCCGGAATCAATCCGGGGCCTTTTATCGAGGCCAAGACGCCTCTCAAAACCGAGGAGTTGCCTGCGCTGCAGACTCGGATCACAACCCTGCAAGCGATTCTCTCACGCCCGGATCACGCGATCCTCTCCGTTTGGGAAACCCGACAGCAAGCGATCCTCGCCAAACGGGGGCTCCACTTGGAAACGCATCCCGTCGAGGTCCTGAAAATATCTTTCCCAAATCGCGGAGGCGGCTTCGAAATCGAAGGAAGTAGCGTGCGGCTCAAACAGGCCTTCGAGATGGGCGCATTCGACATTTCAATGCAGCTTCCAAAGTTGAAGAAACCCATCACCGGATTGCGAGTCATCGTGCATCCCGTGGCGACGCTCCCCGGCGGGGGCTGGGGATACGGTCCGGAAGACAAGCGCGCGGCGAAGCAAAAAGAGGCCACATCGGCCGTTCCTCTTAAAATGAAAGGCAGCTTCATGCTCACGTCTCTTTCTGCCACGGCCGGTCCCATAGCGAGCGATCAAATCAACCTCCACAAATTGGAGCCCATCGCCAAAACGACCGCAAACAGTTGGGACGTGAAGTATCCCCCGTCCGGATGCCTAGATCCGCGTAATGAAAGTGGTTGGTCCCCGGACCTTGCCAGCGACGGTCCGGTGCGCCTCACCGCGACGTTTAACGAACCCATCGACACCGCCAAGACGCCTTTCCTGACCACGCAGCTGGTCTTTGGACATGGCCAGAAGCTCACACCCGAGCACATCGAATTGAGGGTTATCACTGGTGATGATGATGACAGCGATCTTCCCCCTGAAGTGCTCCGCATTTTAAAGCTGCCCGGCGAACAACGCACCGCCGGAGAGAAGGACGAGTTATGGAAATACGGCGCCGCACACGCGCAGGAATTAAACCGGACTCGGATCGACCTCGCAAACCTCGAAGAACGGCTGGCGTCGTTGACGCAGGCTTTTCCAGCCATGGTGATGAATGTGGCCGAGAAACCTCGGGAAACTTTCATTTTGGAGCGAGGAGACTACTCCAAACCGACGCTGAAAGTTTCCGAGGGAACCCCGCGCGCGCTCCCACCAATGCCTGCGGGCGCTCCCGCAAATCGTCTCGGCCTCGCACAGTGGATTAGCATGAAGGAAAACCCGCTTACGGCGCGAGTCGCGGTCAACCGGTTTTGGAAGATGCTCTTCGGAATCGGAATCGTCGCCACACCCGCCGATTTCGGCGCACAAGGGGAATGGCCCAGTCATCCGGAACTCCTCGATTGGCTGGCGGCAGAATTTACGGAAAGCGGGTGGGACGTTAAACATCTCCTTAAACTAATGGTTCTCAGCGACACGTACCGGCAGAGTTCCGTAACGTCCCGGGAATTGCTCGAACGCGATCCCCAAAACCGGCTCCTGGCCCGCGGCCCGCGTTTCCGCCTGCCCGCGGAGCTCGTACGGGATGCCGCCCTAAAGTCCAGCGGCCTGCTGGAGGAACACATCGGCGGACCGAGCGTAAACCCCTATAGTCCCGGGGACCTTTGGAGAGAGGTCAGCCACTATGGAAGCTCGCCCGCGACCGCTCAGACATTCGTGCAGGACCATGGGGAAAAGTTATACCGGCGCAGTCTGTACACGTATTGGAAACGGACAGCCGCCCCACCAAACATGACGGCTTTTGACGCGCCGAACCGAGAGGTTTGCACCGTCTCAAGGGGCAACACCACCACTCCGTTGCAGGCGCTCGTCACACTCAATGACCCGCAGTTTGTGGAGGCGGCCCGGGCCCTGGCTCAGCGGGCGTTGCAACAGACCGGGGACGACCTGTCCAAACTCCGCTGGGCATTTTCGGCGGTCACCTCACGCCAACCGAAGCCCGAGGAAGTCCGCATCCTCACGGGCGCCCTTGCTCGCGAACGGGCCGGATACGCCGCGAAACCGGATCAGGCGAAAATAACCTTAAGCGTGGGTGAATCCGACCGTGATCTTAAGCTCCCACCCATTGAACACGCGGCCTGGATGCAGGTCGCCTCGCTGATCCTGAACCTGAGCGAAGCTGTGACCCGAAACTAACTCTCTATCCGTATGAATCCTATTGAAGAACGTTTCCTCGATTTGAGCCGCCGCCGTTTTCTGGAGGGGATCTCCGGCGGCATCGGAAGTATCGCACTGGGCGGCCTCCTCAACCCCGGGCTCATCGGGGCCGCAGAAACCTCTCCCAGTCCGATTCCGGAGGGCTTCAAACGTTTTGCGCCCAAAGCCAAAAGAGTGCTCTGCCTGTTCCAAAGCGGCGGTCTTTCCCACGTGGATCTGTTTGATGACAAACCGATGCTCCACGAGCACGCTGGCAAGGAACTACCTCCCAGCATCAAAGGGACACAACGCCTGACTGGAATGACCAGCGGCCAAAGCGCCTATCCCGTGGTGCCTCCGTTGAAAAGCGGCAAGCGTTGCGGCAAACATGGCACCTGGATCAGCGACCTTCTGCCCCACATCCAAACTCTCGCGGACGACATCTGCATCGTCAAAAGTCTCCACACCGAGGCGATCAACCACGATCCTGGGATCACCTTCATGAACACCGGCAATCAGCTTCCCGGCTATGCCAGCATGGGAGCCTGGGTCAGCTACGGGCTCGGAACGGTAAACGAAAACCTTCCCGCATTTATTGCAATGGTCTCCCAAGGCACTGGCAAAAACCCTGGGCAACCTATTTTCTCGCGGCTTTGGGGCAGTGGGTTCTTGCCCTCCTCCCACCAAGGAGTGGGGCTGCGCCCGGGCAAAAACCCGGTCCTCTATTTGCAAAACCCGCCCGGCGTCGAACCCGCGCAGCGCAGGGCTGCGCTGGATGATCTCGCGAAGCTGAATCAGTTGCGCGCGGAAGAGCTTGGAGATCCCGAAACGATCACCCGCATCAAGGCCTATGAAATGGCGTACCGTATGCAAACCTCAGTTCCCGATCTCTCCGACATCAGCGGCGAATCCGTTCAAACCCTGGAAGCCTACGGCCCGGAAGTCCACAAGCCGGGCAGCTACGCGGCGAATTGTCTTTTGGCCCGGCGTTTACTGGAGCGCGATGTGCGCTTCGTCCAACTTTTTCACCGGGGTTGGGATCAACACATCGCCATCGCAAAACAGCTCCCCAACCAGTGCAGAGACATCGATCAACCCACTGCCGCCTTGATTCAAGATCTCAAACACCGGGGGCTTCTCGATGATACGCTAGTCGTTTTCGCCACTGAATTCGGGCGCACGGTCTTCAGTCAGGGCAAACTCGGCGATCCCGGCATGGGGCGGGATCATCACGGGCGCAGCTTCACGGTTTGGCTCGCAGGCGGCGGCATCAAGGGGGGAATCGAGTACGGCGCGACAGACGATTTTTGCTACAACATCGTCGAGAACCCGGTCCACATTCGCGACCTGCACGCCACGATCCTGCATTGTCTGGGCATCGACCACGAGCAGATGACGCACAAGTTTCGCGGCCTGAATGTCCGCCTCACCGGGGTTGAGGAAGCCCATGTCGTGAAGGCCATTCTAGGCGCGTAGCCAAAGCATGAATATCCCCGCAGGAAGGGGCTTTTAGACCCGGGACAGACACCAGACACCACATTCCGCGCGCAGAGACGGACAACTACCTGCTCTCCGTGATTGGCATCCAACCGCAAACTCTTAACGATCGCCGGAGTGAAAACCAACGGGGAAGGTTTTACATCGACTCCCCGGGGTGGAACTGCGGCACCAGCCGCACCAGCCGATTTTTTGAGGAGCTACCGCTTGCACGTTGCAACACCAGACGCCCTAGGCGCATCGCATGGACGAGCGGATCCACCCGGTAACGCGCGATGCTGGGGGAAAAGTATTCGAGGAACAAATCCGTGTCTCGACAGATGATTGAAGCATCTCCGGGGAGGTTGATTCCCCGGCGTATTAGTTCACTGGCAACCAGGAGGGCAGGCATGGCGTGGGTGACGAAAAAGCCGCTCGGCCGCGGGGACCCCCTCAGCGCCGAGTCTAACTTTCTTTGGATTCCAGAAGGAGTGCCGTCGTGCTCCACAACCCATGCATGCGTTCCGGCCTTCGCACAAAACGCCTCCAAAAAACCCTGCTCGCTTTCAAAATCTCCAGCATTCCTCGGCCCCTGCCGCATCAAAGCAACACGCTGATGACCGGCGGAAAGAAATTGACCGGCGGCATGCCTGCACGTGGCTCGATGATTCAAATCCACAGACGGAAGCTGAATTCCAGCATGTGCTGAACCCGATGTCACACAGGGAATTGAACTCTCCTCAAACCACCGCTGAATGCGTTCCGTTCCGCTGAATAACACCCACACGGCGGCGGGATTCTGCTCAGTAAGGGCTGCCAGCTCCCGCTCCGGACTCAGCGAGTGCCACCATCGGCGTCCCAGGTAAATTTGCAATTCATACCCTGCTTTCGATAAGAACTCTCGAAGACTGTCCGTCCAGACCTGCGCAAACGAGACCAGATCCGTCAATGGCAGGGGACTTAGCAACGCAATTGTCCTTGTCGGGCTTGGCCTGGGTTTGCAATGGGGCATTATAATTGCGCGTCGTTTTCCGAGTTCCGACCTGAACCAACCCTCCCGGTCGAGAATCACAAGGGCCGCGCGAAGGGTTGGTCGGCTCACGTGAAGCTGCACGCTCAGCGCTCGTTCACCGGGAAGATATCCTGCCCAGGTGCCCAACGTCAGGGCGTCGCGAAGTATCTTTGCGGCGTGTTCAATCAACGAGGGACGATGCGGAATGGCGGGAAAGTGGGACATCGGGCGGTAAACTAATTTTACCAGCTTGTTGGTCTAGAGTTCAAGGCCCCCTCACTCGAGGATTACAGAATGTATTTCCCCCACCCGTTCGCCCGTTTGTGCGCCGCATTCCTCGGCGCTGCGTCCTTATTCGCCACGCTTTCCACGGCGGGTGCGCAGGATTTCGCCATCCCAAAAACCGATCTCTTTACGGCGGGTGAAAACGGCTTCGGCCTGTATCGAATTCCAGGCATGGTGGTCACCCAAAAAGGATCCGTGCTGGTGTACTGCGAGGCGCGCAGCGATGCCCGCAGCGATTGGGGGGAAATCGAAGTTCACCTCCGCCGGAGTACCGATGGAGGAAACACCTGGGAGGCCAGCCGCCAGATTGCCCACTTTGGGGAACGTTTGCCGGGAAACCCGCATAAACTCAATGGCGGCGAGAAGGAGCAAACCGTCAATAACCCGGTGGCGATTGTGGATCGCGAAACCAACGCGATCCATTTTTTGTACTGCATCAATTACGCGCGCTGCTTTTATATGAAAAGCGACGACGATGGGTTAACCTTCTCCACTCCGATCGAGATCACGCAGGCCTTTGAAGCCTTCAGAGGGAAGTGTGCTTGGAAGGTTCTCGCCACAGGCCCCGGCCACGGGCTCCAGCTCAAAAACGGTCGTCTCGCCGTTCCCATCTGGCTGGCCTACGGAAAGACGGGCGATCATTCGCCGTCGATGAGCGGAACGATTTACAGCGACGACCATGGGCGGACCTGGCACGCAGGAGAAATCGCCCTGCCATCTACGGCGGAGTGGAAAAACCCCAACGAAGCCGCTCTTGTTGAACTCGCAGACGGCCGCGTGATGTTAAACGCCCGCACAAACTCCGCAGCCAACCGCCGCCTAATCACCATTAGCCCCGATGGCGCGACCCATTGGTCGGCGCCTCAATTCGATTTCGCGCTGCTCGATCCCAAATGCATGGGAAGCCTAATCCGCGTTCCCTCCAGTGAACCACGCGGACGCCTTCTTTTCTGCCACCCGCACAACCTCAAATACGACGCAAACGGCCAGGAAATCCCGGGTGCACAAGCCGGAAGAAAAAACCTGAGCATCCAAATTAGCGAAGACGACGGCCAGACATGGGGCCTTCCAAAAACCGTGGAGGAATCCGCCAGCGCTTACTCGGACCTAGCGATTCTGCCAGATGGGACGACCCTCTGTTTCTACGAACGCAAGCAGTCGCTTACCATCGCCCGCTTGAGTTCCCTATGGATGAACTCTCGCGCACAGCCCACGCCCTCTAAAAGACCGGAAAATTCCCCACGTTGATTTTCTGCACCCCATGTTCCCCGTATTTTTAAGCGCTTGCCTAGCCTGGAGTCTCTCGCCAGCCCTCCCGTGTTTCGCCCAAGTCTCTTTGCCACAGCAATCCCCCCCGAGGACCCACCCTCTTCAATGGAGCCAATTACCGCCCATTCCCGACAAGGAAGGGTTCGCCGGCACATTTGCCGGAGTCAGCGGCGAAGCACTTCTTGTCGCAGGCGGCGCCAATATCATTGGAGCGCGCTGGGCCGACCCACTCCAAAAAAAGTGGTACGACAGCGGGTTTGTTTTGGAAAAAACGACGGGGACTTGGCGTGCCGGATTCAAACTGCCACGACCCTTGGGCTACGGGGTATCCGTCACCATCCAAGACGGCTTAATCTGCATCGGAGGAAGTGATTCCACTCGCCACTTTGCCGAAGTCTTCCGGCTCCAATGGAAAAACGGCCAAGTTCATTACACCGAACTCCCCTCCCTGCCCAGAACCTGTGCCAACGCCTGTGGAGCCTCCATTGGCCAAACGATCTATGTCGCCGGCGGACTTGAAACCCCAAAATCGACAGGTGCCTTGCATCAATTATGGGCAATGGACCTCGGGGAAACGAATCCGAGCTGGCGTGAACTTGAGCCGTGGCCCGGCCCCCCGCGGATGCTTGCGGTGGCGGCGGTGCGGCACGGCTCCTTCTATCTCTTCAGCGGCTGTAATCTTTCTGAGGGTAAAGACGGGAGCGTTATTCGCGACTTTCTCCGCGACGCCTATTGCTTCACGCCCAATAAGGGGTGGCGCAGGATTGCAGACCTTCCCAGGGCGGCCGTGGCGGCTCCCTCACCGGCTCCAGCCTTTGGAGAATCAGAACTTCTTGTTCTCAGCGGAGATGACGGCACGCACGTGGACTTTTCGCCGATCCAGAAACATCCCGGTTTTCCGATGGACATCCTTGCCTACGACACCGCCAACGATTTTTGGCGAAGCGCCGGTCCCCTGCCCTTTTCCAGAGCGACCGCGCCGACTGTCCTCTGGAAGAACGGCACCGTCATTCCCAGCGGAGAAGTGCGGCCTCGCGTCAGGACCCCCGAGATCTGGACCATGGAGCAGAATACGAAATAAGTGACCCCCCGCCCCACCGCCCCCCGCAGCCTAGTTAGCAGTCGGTATCTTCAACTTCATAGACTGCACCTCTAGCGGCTTCCTGATTTACGTCCGGGCTAAACCCACGCACCCGCCCAGAGAGCCCAAAAAACACAACCCGCTCCCTAGTCAAACAATACGCTACCCACGAAACAATCAGCAGACTCCCCATCTCACAGAATCCAAACACCCAATCGTCATGAATGCACCAAAACTCACCGGCCTCATTGCCGCCCCCTACGTCGCCTTAAACGCGGACGCTTCCCTTAACCTAAAAGCCATTGAAGCTCAGGCTTGTTCGCTCATTGCCAGCGGCGTCTCGGGCGCGTTCGTATGCGGAACCACTGGAGAAGGCGTTTCGTTAACAACTGCGGAGCGCATGGCGGTGGCAACCCGCTGGTGCAAAGTGGCAGGACCAGAACTGCGCGTCATCGTCCACGCGGGACACACTTCTTTGGCCGAATGTCAGACGCTTGCTGCGCATGCCCAAAAAATAGGAGCCTTCGGGGTGAGTAACTTCGCACCCTTCTTTTTCAAACCTGCGAATACAGAGGACCTTGTTGACTTCTGTGCCGGGGTTGCCGCCGCCGCACCCGCCCTGCCCTACTATTACTACCAGATTCCGTCCATGACCGGAGTGACGCTTCCCACCGCGGATTTTCTGCGTGCAGCGCAAAAGAAAATACCAAATCTAGCGGGCATTAAATTCACATTTGAAAACCTCATGGATTTCGCGGAAAGCACGCGCCTGGAAGACGGGCGTTTTGACATCGTATTCGGCCGCGATGAGATATTGATTTCCGGCCTCGCTCTTGGAGCCAAAGGGGCGATCGGCAGCACTTATAATTTCGCAGCCCCAGTCTATCTCCGAATCTTGAAGGCTTTTGCCGAGGGAGATCTGCCCACAGCGCAGGCGGAACAGGCTCGTGCCAACGCGATGATCTCGGTTTTTTTGCGTTTCGGCGGCTTGGCAGCCGGAAAGTCGATCATGCGACTTATCGGTCTGGACTGCGGTCCGGTCCGTCTTCCGCTCAGAAGCCTGACGGAAGCGAAGGAAAACGAGCTACGGGTAGAATTGGAAAAGATCGGTTTTTTTGACTTCTGCTCCGTCGCGCCGCAGATTTCCTGACCTCTGCCTGAATAATCCCGTTGGACAAGGAATCTTCCTGATCTCAATTTCTCGTTTTTTTCACCGGGCTAGAGAGACGCATAGAGCTGATTGAGATTCGAAGCAGATCACCTCAATTCCCGCGACCTAAGGCTGTCTGTGATCTCATAAGCGACTATAATGTAACGCTTGATCGTTAAAAAAATAAAATTGTTCACCCTCCAAACCGAGCTTCGTCCAGCTCTGCCTGTGATTCGCGGATGCAAAAACTACAACGAACAACAAAGCCGCTTGGAAAGGGTAGGCCGCATTTTGAGGGCGAGCGGCATTGAGGATTTGTTCGTCGAACTTCATCTGCAAAACTTTCTCCAACGCTCGGATAAACGCACGCGTTCGCTGGGATTAAAAGAGCAGCAACGCCAGGCCCGTGAAAGCATTAAGGCTCTCTGAGGAATGAAAGAGGAGCCGGCAGGGAAAATGGGGAGTTGTATTTGCGGCATCCCTGACGTTGCTCAAGCTGAGGCAGGAAACCAACTGCGCTCATTGCGTTTCCCGGGTTTACCGGCGCTGTTCAGGCAAAGGTCAGGATGTCTGAGACTCCATTTATGGGAGACTTCAGCCGTTTCGTTCAAGCCTGTTAGCGTTTAAGAAAAAAGAGCATTGTCCTTTACCCCGTATTGGTTGCGTAACTCCTTGAGCTTGCCATCGACGGAATCGGGGAAAGAGGAGCGCCGAAGTCTACTCCGGCAGGATGGGCGAATCCCACCCCTCGAGCGCCTCAGGCTTGACGTGGGCATTCCGTTTTGTCGCTCCCATCCATGTCGGCCGGTATGGGCCCACGATGGCCGAGTTGAGATTTGGAGTGATAGCCCCCTCCAAACCCACAGCCCAAAAGCAGCCATTGACCGCCATACGCCGGAACCCGTCGTTGAGTAAATCTCCAGAACCACCGTAGGTGGAGGCAAATACACGCCCTTCTTTACCAGATTCACTTTTGTAAGTCCGTACCCAAGCGCCAGCCATCGGCTTTTTGGCCTCGTCCACCGGGGAATCCGGCGTCATTCCGTTCAGCGGCTGGGCCATGGCGAGAATTTCACTCCCCTCCATTGGGTAGGCGTTGTAGCCGCCCAGTTCCGCCCACGCGTTGCTCACTCCGCGCAGCACAGGATGCGCCATTTTTTCGGGAACAAGATCCAGACGTGTGCTCGATTTGTGATTTGGCCCATAGTGCCCAACCCACGTCTCACCTAGGATTTGACGCCCAAATCCGCCCACATAATCAGTTCCCTTATAATTAAAGTCGTATTTAGCGTAGGGACTGTCTGTTGGAATTTTAAAACCGTGTGTCGCCGTGCGAAACCCGACGACGGGGCCTCCCCGATTGAGGTATGCCACAATCGGATCCATTTGTTCGGCTGGCAGATTTTGAAACCGGGTGAAGATGACCATCAGATCGGCATCTTTGAGAATTTCAGTGCCCGGAATATTAGACTGGCCCGGTTTGATTTCGCCAGTGGCAGAATCAACCCCAAAAAGCACGGAACAATGAAAGCCATGATGTTTTGCCAAAATCCGCGCCAAGGCTGGGAGCATTTCCTCCGACTTGTATTCATGGTCACTCGCGATAAATACGATTTTCTTACCCTTCCCCGGGCCATCCGTGCCCTGATAAACTACTGGGGAGGATTTGCCAAATGGCGCAAGAGCCAGAGTGCAAGAGAGGAAGAGGATGTGCTTTTTCATGATCTAAAAAAAGGGGGGAACCCGTAGGGACTGCCCCATAATGAACATCCCACGGCCTCTTTCTTAGCTACATTCAGCGAGAGGCCTCCCACTAGAATTGCAATCAATACTTCTCAAGGCAGACTCCCGCCGCCATGAGGAGACCATCTGCGCCTCAATTCTCGGGCCCAGAACGGCCCCTCGGCGCGAGCGGGGGGCGCTTCTGGGGGGGCCTTATTTTGATCGGTAAAACTATTTTTGGGAGGAGGGCACCCTACCCCACTGCCGCAGCGGGAGTCGCGGCCCCGCACTCCGCAAGAGCGACAAGCAGCCGTTCATACACGGCCTCAAGGGATTCGGAGAGCACCATCGGCCCGCCTAGCACAGGCATGAAATTATGGTCCCCTTCTCGCCTCGGCACAATGTGGAGGTGAAGGTGGTCGGCAAACCCAGCCCCGGCGCAGGTCCCAAGGTTGAGTCCGACATTAAAACCCTGGGCACCCACCGTCTTTCGAAGCACCTTCTGGGCGATAATCGCAAGCTCCCAGAGATCCAACTGCTCGCCCTGACTCAGGGCCTCCATGCCGGCTACCTTTTGATAAGGAACAGCCATGAGGTGGCCCACGGTGTAGGGATACCGGTTGAGCATCAAAAAGCAGTGCCTGCGCCGCAGCAACACAAGGTGACCACGGTCGTCCGTGGTCTGGCCCGCCTCACGGAGGAAATCAGGGTTGCGGGGTGAGGCGAAATATTCAGCGCGCCAAGGCGCCCAAAGAGCTGCGGGCTCGGATGAAACGGGTTCCATAGGGGATCAGGAAGAAGCTGGGGCCATTGCGGGAAAGAACAAAGGCCGACGCTACTCTATTTTAACGGCGGCGGCCTGTGCGGCGAGACAGAGCTCCGCAGCCTTGAAGGCATGCTCTTGGGTCATGGCGTTTTCAGTCCGGTTAAGGCAGTCCAGGATAAGCTGGCCGAAGAAGGGAAACCCAACCTCGCCGTGGCATTTCAAGTGGTGCTCGCCTCTGTCATCGACCAGAAACAAGTGGTCCCCCTCCATTTCCGCTGCAACGTTTAGATACTTGCGCAGCTCCATGTATCCCTTGGTTCCCAAAATGAAGGTCCGCCCGTCCCCCCACGTGCGCAAACCCTGCGGGTTGAGCCAGTCGAGGCGTACATAGTTGGTCGCCCCGTTGTCGCCAACGAGAGAAGCCTCCCCCCAGTCCTGAAAATCCGGATGGTCCTTGTGGTGGTAGTTCGCCACGGCCGAACGCACCAGAGTCGCATTCTTGGCGCCGGCAAACGTCAGAAACTGCTCAAACTGGTGGGAGCCGATGTCGCACAAAATCCCGCCGTTACGAACGGGATCCCAGAACCACTCCGGCCGGGATGCGGGATTGGAGCGGTGCGGACCCAGGCCCAAAACTTGCACGACCCTGCCGATCGCCCCTTCGGCGATCAACTGCCCTGCCCGCACCCCGCACTCCGTGTGGATGCGTTCCGCATAATAGACCGCGTATTTGCGCCCGGTTTCGACTACTTTGAGCCTGGCGGCATCGAGCTGCGCCTGCGCCGTGAAGGGCGCTTTGTCGGTAAAATAGTCCTTGCCTGCGTCCATCACGCGCAGCCCGAGAGGACCGCGGTCGCAGGGAATCGCCGCCGAAGCCACAAGCTTGATTTCCGGCTTGGAGAGCACCTCGTCCACGCTGCGCAAAGGTTCCACCCCCGGAAAGGTGGCGCAAAATCGCTCCACTTTCGCGGGATCCGGATCATAGACGTACCGCAATTCACCGCCCGCCTCTGTAAGCCCACGGCACTGGCCGTTGATATGACCGTGATCAAGGGCCACGGCGGCGAAAGTAAATTCTCCGGGTTGGACCACCGGCGCGGGTTTTCCCACCGGTGCGTAGTTCATGCCATCAGACTTCTGCATAGGGGGCGAAATGATGCATGGCTGGGCACGCTATGTCACGCGCGAGCGGGAAGCTTTTCCCCGAAAGGGTTCCACAAACAACGCCCAGGCCTAGGCCTCCGCGGCCCGGGTTAGGATCACCTGGGTCACCTCGGGCGGACTTCCAAGCCGCACAGGCAGACCCGTCGTCCCCAGTCCACGGCTCGTATGTAAAAACAAATTTCCAACCTGGTATGAGCCGTACGGATATTTCCGCCCCCCCTTGGGAAGCAGCAACCGCTCAAGTCCTCCGAAACGCACCTGCCCCCCGTGGCTGTGCCCCGACAACTGAAGCGCCACCCTCCCGTCGGCCGCGACACAATCGGCAACGTCCGGCTCGTGGGCCAGCAAAAGCGTTGGCGCGCCGAAATGGTTTCCCTCAAGGGCCCAGGGCAAATGAAACCGGCTGGAAATGGATTCGGTTCCGGCGATGTAAAGACTGGCATTCCCAACGGGCAAAAGAATGCCACTGTTCATTAAAACTTCCACGCCGTGGCGCAAAAGGGTCCGGGCAACGATACCGGAGCCTTGGATATAGTCGTGGTTCCCCAAAACCGCCATCACGCCAAAGCGCGAGCGCAGCGTCTCCAGCACAGGAGCGAGATCGTGAATGGATTCGACGGTTGCATCCACGAAATCCCCCAGCAAAACCACCAGGTCCGGCTTCAACGCGCTGGCGAAATCGACGGCTTTCTTCAAAAAATCGAGCTGGGTGAATGGCAGCAGGTGAAAATCGCTCAGGGAAACAATCCGAAACCCCTCCAGAGCTTCGGGCAAACCGCAGACGGGAACCTTTACGACCTCCAACCTGAAATCCAGGGGTTCGGCCAAAGCCTTGACGCCGCCAGCAGAAAGAAGGGCGGCCATGGAGGAAGTTAAAAAAATCCTTCGAGAAAGCATGTCAAATATAGTGTTGGTTGAATCGAACGCCGCCAAAAGCCGTAAATTTAAAGAAAAAGCCTGCCGCCCCCCATCCAAATGGCCAAGGGGTCGGCGCCGGCAGTCAAAGCCCCGTGGGAAAGCGCCGAGATTGTGAAATATTTCACAAATTCGGCTTGCTGGCTTCTTCCCCACCCACCTACCGTCTTCAGCTTCGCAGCCCATACTATGGCCGTTACTACCCAGCCCTTCGAGCAGCCGGACACCCTCGCCAAAACTCAAACCGCTCTCCAGCACCTCGCCGCTGGAAACTCGGGGGCGACCGATTTGCTTGGAGAAAAACTCATCCTGAACATGGGCCCATCCCACCCGGCAACGCATGGCGTTCTCCGGTTGGTTTTGGAAATGGACGGAGAGTTCATCACCAAGGCAACTCCCGATGTAGGTTACCTCCATCGGGGTGATGAGAAAATTGCTGAAAACATGACTTATAATCAGTTCGTCCCCTACACGGACCGACTGGATTACCTAGCCCCTCTCGCCAACAACGTGGCTTACGCCATGGCCGTGGAAAAACTCATGGGCTGGGAACTGCCCCCTCGCGGGCAGGCTATCCGCGTCATCTGCTGCGAGTTGGCGCGCATCTCCTCTCATTTGCTCGGACTCGGCGCCTTCGCCAT
The DNA here is from genome assembly GCA_947479475.1 of Chthoniobacteraceae bacterium. GTDB lineage: Bacteria > Verrucomicrobiota > Verrucomicrobiia > Chthoniobacterales > Chthoniobacteraceae > Chth-196. Next base: position 19,230 of record CANJZW010000005.1, on the reverse strand, counting down.
GGATACCGGCGCGATGACCGTTTTCTTGTACACGTTCACGGAACGCGAAAAAATTTACAACCTGTGCGAAGTCATCTCCGGGGCCCGTTTCACCACGAGCTACACTCGCATCGGCGGGATGACGCGCGACCTCCAGGCGCCCTTCTTCCCGATGGTGAACAAGTTCCTGGACGAGTTTATCCCCTCCCTCGACGAAGTGGACGCGCTTCTTTCCAGAAACCGCATTTTTGTCGACCGAACCAAAGACGTGGGGGTCATTACCAAGGAAGACGCCATTTCTTACGGCCTGACCGGGCCGAACCTGCGCGGTTCGGGCGTGGATCACGATCTGCGCAAGAAACACCCGTACCTCGGCTACGAAAAGTACGATTTTGACGTGCCCATTGGCTCCGCAGGGGATTGCTACGACCGTTACTTGTGCCGGGTGGAGGAAATGCGTCAGTCCGTGAAAATTCTGCGCCAGGTTCTCGAAACGCTTCCTTCCGGCCCCATCACGGTCTCCGACCCCAAGAACCTTCCTCCTCCCAAAACGAGCGTGATGACGAAAATGGAGGAATTGATCCACCACTTTATCCTTCACACTGAGGGGCTCAAGGCGCCAGTCGGCGAGGTGTACTTCGGTGCCGAAAACCCGAAGGGCGAGCTTGGATTTTACATCAATTCAAAGGGTGGTGGTGTCCCACACCGGCTCAAAATCCGCGCCCCCTCTTTTGTGAATTTGAGCATTCTGCCAAAGATCCTTCCCGGCCACCTCATGAGCGACGTCGTTGCCATTTTGGGATCACTGGATTTTGTGATGGGTGAAAGCGATCGTTAAAAACGGGCCGCTGAACCTTAATCTTTCAACAATTTCTAGGCTTCAAACACTTTCAATGAGTTGGACACCTCTGTTGCTTCTAGGAGCGATTGCTTTTTTTGGCACGGCTGCGTGCAAGCCGGAGATTTCTCAGGAAAACATCAATGCGGTAAACACTCGGTTTGATAAGCTGGAAAAAACAGGAAAGAAAAGCCTCTCCCCCAAGGAGGTGGAATCCATCCTCGGCCAGCCTGACCGGGTTGAAAACGCAACCCTTGAACTTGAAACGCAAAAGAAGGAAGTCCCAGTCACCCGTTATTATTACGAACAAGACGGCAAAACTTTGGAACTTCATTTCTTCGACAACAAATTGATCAACCGAGTGCCCGGCTGGAACACGCCGCCCGAGACGGAACCGAAAAAACCATGACCCTTCCCGCCGACCTCCTGGCCAAGATTGACGAGGCTATTTCGCATTACCCCGTCTCCAAACGCAGCGCCTCTCTGCCCCTGCTCCATCTCTGGCAGGAACACTACGGCTTTGTCTCCGACGCGGCCGTCTCTTGGATCGCAGCCAAACTCGAGCTGCAGCCCATCAACGTGCTCGAACTGGTCACCTTCTACCCCATGTTCCGGCGGGAACCCGCGGGCAAGACCCACATTCGCGTGTGCCGCACGCTCTCCTGCCAGATGGCGGGCAGCTACCAACTGCGTGATGCCCTCGCGAAGTCCGCTGGGATCGACATCGCGACCTGGAATGCACACATGCAAGGCCACGCCCACGGCGACCAAGGGCATGAGCATTCTCCCGCCAAATTGACAGGCCATGCCGTCCACAACCCGGGCCACGGCAACCCCGTAGCCGTGAGTCCCGACGGACAATATTCGATTGAATTCGTGGAGTGCCTTGCCTCCTGCGGTTCGGCGCCCGTGGCCATGGTGGACGATATGTTCGTAGAGAACATCAAGATCCAGGATGCCGCCGCCCTGTGGAAAACTTCTGCCTCCCAGGCAACCCGAACTCGCTCCACGCCCCCTCATCCTCGCGAGCACCGTCTCATCTTTAAAAACATCGACAAGGCCGGCCGCGGCAACGACATCGAAACGTACTTGTCCGAGGGCGGCTACGACGACCTCAAAAAGGCCCTCCAGACCGCACCAGAGGCGCTCCTCGACGAAGTGAAAAAAAGCGGTCTGCGCGGCCGCGGCGGAGCCGGTTTTCCTTGCGGCGCGAAGTGGAGCTTCATCAAACGCGGCGGCCCAAAACCGACCTATCTCGTTTGCAACGCGGACGAATCCGAACCGGGCACGTTCAAGGACCGCTACATCATCCATCAGGATCCGCACCAACTTATTGAGGGGATGATCATCTCCTGCTTCACCGTTGGAGCGAGCCTTGCCTACCTCTACATCCGCGGAGAATTCCCAGAAGGGGCGGTGATTCTGGAGAAAGCCCTCGCAGAAGCCCGCGCCAAGGGTTTCCTTGGCAAGAACATCCTCGGCTCCGGGTTTGATCTCGAGCTCTACATCCACCGCGGCGCAGGTGCTTACATTTGTGGGGAAGAAACGGGGCTCATCGAATCGCTGGAAGGCAAACGGCCCTATCCCCGCATCAAGCCGCCCTATTTTCCTGCCGTCCTCGGTCTCTACCAGTGCCCGACGATCGTCAATAACGTCGAAACGCTCTGCCATGTGAAACACATCGTGCACATGGGCGGCGAAGAATACGCGAAGATCGGTCGTCCCAACAACACGGGCACGCGAATCTTGTGCGTCTCTGGCGATGTCCAAAGACCAGGCTACTATGAAGTTGCCGTCGGCACTGTCACGCTGGGCGAACTCATCAACGACATTTGCGGAGGCATGAAACCCGGGCGCACCTTCAAAGGAGTCATTCCCGGGGGCAGCTCTGCAAAGGTTCTTCGAGCCGGCGAAACATTTAAAATCAAGGACAAGGAAGTGGCCTTGGAAGACCTGCCCATGGACTTCGACTCCCTCGCCGCTGCAGGCTCAATGGCCGGCTCCGGCGGGGTGATCGTGATGGACGACAGCCGCAACATGGTTGAGATCCTCAACAACATCAACGAGTTTTACGCCCACGAATCCTGCGGCCAATGCACCCCCTGCCGCGAGGGCGCGCAGTGGATGAAGAAAATCACCGACCGCATCGTCGCCGGTGGAGGCGTTGCCGAAGATCCCGCCACGCTCAAAAACGTGGCGGACAATATCGCCGGCAAAACGATCTGCGCCTTTGGCGAGGCCTGTTCCTGGCCCACGCAGAGCTTCCTCGCAAAGTTCAAAGAGGAGTTCGCCGCAAAATCCACCAAGGCGCTCCCGCCCCCCATGCCTCCGGAATACACCCGGGACGAACTGGTTGCACACGATTCTATCCAAGCCGTGCCAGCCCCGCGTGGAAACGGACATGAAATCATGGCCCCGGCCGCAACCCGCTAACCCTCTTTTTTCGCACCCAGCCGCACCATGAGCACTGAAGTTCAGCTCCTTAACGTCCAGATCGACGGCGTATGGCTGCAGTTCCCCAAGGGGACCAAGGTGATTGACGCCTGCCAGCAGGCGGGCAAATTCATCCCCCGGTACTGCTACCACCCAAAGCTTTCCGTCCCGGGCAACTGCCGCATGTGCCTCATTGAAATGGGCATGCCGAAAATGACACCGGACCGCAAGCCGGTGCTCGGCCCCGACGGCAAACCTGAAATCGGCTGGATTCCCCGCCCCCAGATCTCCTGCGCGCAGGATGTCGCCGAAGGCATGGGCGTCCGCACCGATTCCCCCATGGTAAAGGAATGCCGGCAAGGCGTGATGGAGTTTCTGCTCATCAACCATCCGCTGGATTGCCCCATCTGCGACCAGGCCGGAGAATGCCGACTGCAAGAGTTCTCCGTAGAATACGGCAACGCGGAATCGCGGTTTCTCGAACGCAAGGTCAAGAAACCCAAAAACGTCGAACTCGGGCCTCGCGTCACGCTTGATGCGGAACGCTGCGTGCTCTGCTCGCGCTGCATCCGTTTCATGAAGGAAGTGGCCCACGACGACGTCCTCGGCTTCGTGGACCGCGGCGGATTTTCCACAATCGCCTGCCATCCGGAGAAGACGTTGGAGAGCAATTATTCGCTCAACACCGTCGACATCTGTCCGGTCGGCGCGCTGACCTCCACAGACTTCCGCTTCAAAATGCGGGTCTGGTTTTTAAAGGAAACCAAGTCCATCGACGTCAACGACGGCCTAGGCTGCAACATCCTCATCGGCAGCCGCGAAGGCCACATCTACAGGATTACGCCCCGCGAAAATAACGACGTCAACGGCAACTGGATTCCGGACTCGCACCGCCTCAATTTCAAGTACCTCCAGGACGGCACCCGCCTCCTGCACCCATCGGTGGGCTCCCAACAGACCACCTGGCCCGAGGCCATCGCGGCGGCTCACTCCCAACTCAAGACTGCAGGCAAGCTCGCGATGGTTGTTTCAGCCCGACTCACCAACGAGGAACTCTACCTCGCCAAACGTCTCGCCTCCGCGCTGAACATCACCCTGCACGACATTCTGCCGCGCGTTGGAGAACCCGACGGCATCCTGATCCCCGCAGACCGCAATCCAAACACCGCCGGAGCGCGTCTCCTCGGAACAACAACGGAAACGCCCGGCGCCCACTTGAAGGACATTCTAACCGGGGTCCGCAACGGCACAATCACGGGGATCCTCAGCCTGGGTGAAGACCTTCTCGAATGCGGGTTCACCCACGACGACCTCGCAAAACTCAAGACGCTAGTCGCCACCTCCATCCTTCCCAACGCGACGACGGCGGCCGCGCACGTGGTTCTGCCAGGCGCCGCTTTTGCCGAAAAACGGGGCTCGATAATCAACATCAATGGCCGCCTTCAGCGCCTGAACAAGGCGTTGGAACCTGCCGGCCAATGCCGGGATGACTGGGAAATCCTGGGCGACCTCCTGAGCGCAGCCGGTCAAAGCCACGCACTGCATTCGATCGAAGACGTCTTCCGCTCCATGTCCCAAGACGTTCCCGCCTTCGAGGGACTCAACCTTGGTAAAATCGGAGACCTCGGCCTACAGCTCCTGACCAAGCCCGAAGCCGCAAAGCCCCTCGCAACCGCCTAGAAAACGAGCCATGGATTTCCTCAACGACATTCCCTGGATGCTGATCGCGGCCTCCCTCGCAAAGACCCTCTTCCTCATCTTCGGGGTGGTCCTTCCGATCGTCTCCTACACCGTCTACGCGGAGCGCCGCGTGAGCGCGTTGATTCAAGACCGACTCGGCCCCAACCGAACGGGGTTTCCCATCTCGCTTTTCGGCTTTGAGAAAGACTTGCAGCTCTTTCTCGGCGGCCTTGGCCAGCCCGTGGCAGATGCCATGAAGTTCCTTCTCAAAGAGGAATTTACGCCCGCGCACGTCAACAAATTCTACTTCTGGCTGGCGCCCGTCCTCGCAATGGTGCCCGCACTCTCGACACTCGCCGTGCTGCCTTTCGGCAACTTCCTATTCGGCCAGAAAATGGTCGTGGCAGATGTAAACGTGGGCATTTTATACGTGTTCGCCGTCGCTTCAGTGGGTGTCTACGGGATCGTTCTCGCGGGCTGGTCCTCTAACTCGAAGTATCCCTTCCTTGGAAGCATCCGCGCCTCCTCGCAGATGATCAGCTACGAACTCTCGCTCGGCCTGAGCGCAGTGCCCGTGCTGATGATTATTGGAAACCTCAACCTCTCCGAGGCGATCCAATACCAGATCGACAACGGCTGGCTGCTGCTGCCCTTTACCGACGGCAAATTGACGTTGAGGGAGCTCTTCCTCTGGATCCCCGTTTTCGTTTCTTTTATCATCTTCACCATCTCCATGTTCGCGGAAACCAACCGGCTTCCCTTCGATTTGCCAGAGTCCGAAACCGAACTGGTCGCTGGCTACCACACGGAGTATTCGGCGATGAAGTTCGCACTCTTCTTCCTAGGCGAGTACGCCGCCATGATCGCGGGCTCTTCCATCATTGTGGTGCTCTTTCTGGGTGGGTGGCACGTCCCGTTCCTGCCGATCAACACGCTGGAATCCTCCACCACTCCGGCCGGAATCGCACTCGGCTTCCTGCACATCACCGCCTTCTTCGCCAAGGTAGTCGGCATCCTTATTTTCTTCATCTGGGTGCGCTGGACCCTGCCACGTTTCCGGTTCGACCAACTCATGAAACTGGGCTGGCTCTACCTGTTTGAAATCGCCCTCGTTAATATTTTCATCACCGCCGCGATCCTCGCGTGGGTGAAATAGCTTCCCAAACTTTCCCACGACCATGGCATATACAGTCCGTCGGCCGAACCTCACATTCTGGGAGAAACTCTATCTCCCCAACATCGTTGCTGGCCTCGCCATCACCTTCAACCATCTCAAAAAGATGCTTAAGGGCGAGACCCACGTCGTCATGCAGTATCCCGAGGAAAAATGGGATGCCCATTTGCCCGAGTACTACCGAGGCGCCCCCACCCTCGTCACCGATGAACACGGGCGCGAACGCTGCGTTTCGTGCCAGTTATGCGAATTTATCTGCCCGCCGAGGGCGATCAAAATCACCCCAGGCTCTCTTCCCTCGGACAGCCAGTTCGCGAAGGTCGAAAAAGCACCCGAAGCCTTCGATATCGACATGAGCCGTTGCATCTATTGTGGCCTCTGTGAAGAAGTCTGCCCGGAGCAGGCCATTTATCTTCGAAAAGATTACGCAGTCACCGGCGAAAGCCGCGCCGACATGGTCCACCATAAGGACAAGCTTTACGAACTCGGCGGCACCATGCCAGGCCTCGTCCACAAGTGGAACCCCGACAAATAACCTGCTCCCCTCCTCTGCATGTCCCCGATCTTATTCTGGTTGTTTACGGCTCTAATGCTCGCCTTTGGTGTTTCGGTCATTCTGAACCGAGATCCCGTTGCAAGCGCACTGAGTCTGGTCGCCTCCTTTCTCTGTCTGGCCTCTCTCTTCGTCGGCCTTGATGCCTTTTTCATAGGGGTCATCCAGATCCTGGTCTATGCGGGCGCTGTGATGGTGCTCTTTCTGTTCATCATCATGCTTCTGGACCTCAAGGCGGAGAAGCGGCGCAGCTTTAATGAATTTGCGCTTGTCGGCGGCGCTGCAGTTTCCGCCCTTTTTGTGGCGGGCCTTCTCAAAGTGCTTTCCGTTTTTCCCGCGGGCGCCCAACCCTTCCCCGCCCTTGGCGTGGCGAAACTCGATGACGTACGCCTAGTCGGCATCACACTCTTCACCCGGTTTAACCTCCCTTTTCAAACGGTAGGCGTCTTGGTCCTCGTCGCCTCCATCGGCGTCATCGTCCTTTCCCGCCGTCAACTGAAGTAACCCGCGCTGCCTGTGAATCCGCTGACTCTAAACCACTATCTGCTCGCAAGCGGCCTGCTTTTTTCGCTGGGCTTTGCCGGGGTCATGTTGCGCCGCAACATCATCACGATTTTCATGTGCCTTGAGCTCATGCTCAACGCTGCCAACCTCTCGCTTGTGGCCTTCTCTCGTTTCCACGTCGGAACCGACGGCCTCCCAAACTACAACGCGCAGGTTCTGGTGTTTTTCATCATCACCGTGGCCGCCGCCGAAGTGGCCGTGGGATTGGCCATCATCGTGGCCCTCTACCGGGCACGGCAAACCACGCATGTTGAGGACATTCAGTCCTTGAAATTTTAACCCGCCCGCCCGTTCATGGAAACCAACTTGCCCTGGATCATCCTGCTCAGCCCTCTGGCGAGCGCAGTGCTGATCCTTCTCTTCGCCCATCGCTCCAAACCGCTGAGCGTCGCGCTTTCCCTCGCCGCAGTCTTCGCTGCGTTCGTTTCGACACTCCTGCTTGTGAAGGCGGGAACCGTCGTTCAAACCGCCGCAACCTGGGTTGATTTAGGCCCCGCCCTCCACCTCACCATTGGCCTCAAAGTCGACGCCCTCACGCGGGTGATGCTCCTCGTGGTCGCCGGAATCGGAGCGCTTGTTCACGTCTACTCCACCGTCTACATGGCGGAGGATGCCGGAAAATCACGCTTCTTCGGCGCCCTTTCCCTCTTCATGTTTTCCATGCTGGGCATCGTTCTGGCGGACAATCTCGCCATGATGTTCATTTTCTGGGAACTCGTGGGCGTCAGCAGTTTCCTGCTCATCGGCCACTGGTTCACCAAGGAATCCGCCGCGAAGGCCGCCAATAAAGCCTTCCTCACAAACCGCATTGGCGACTTCGGTTTGATGAGCGGCATCCTCCTTGTCTGGGCCGCCACAGGCTCCGTCGACTTCGGGGGAATCCAGCAGAACCTTGGAAAACTCACCGCCGATCCAAGCCTTCTCACGCTCGCAGGCCTGTGTTTGTTCTGCGGAGCCGTAGGCAAATCCGCTCAAGTCCCTCTCCACGTCTGGTTGCCAGACGCCATGGAAGGCCCGACTCCGGTCTCAGCCCTCATCCATGCCGCCACGATGGTGGCCGCCGGCGTCTACATGCTGGCCCGGATTTTCTTCATCCTTGAACCCTCTCCTGTCGCACTCGCCGTCATCGCTGGCATAGGCGCTACAACGGCGGTCTTGGCCGCGCTGATGGCCACCCAGCAGGACGATATCAAACGAATTCTCGCCTACTCCACCCTCTCCCAACTCGGCCTCATGGTCGCGGGCGTGGGCGTCGGAGCCTGGGGGGCTTCAATGTTCCATCTCTTTACACATGCCTTCTTCAAGGCGCTCCTCTTCCTCGGCTCCGGCGCGGTCATTCATGCGCTCCACCACGAACAGGACATCTGGAAAATGGGCGGCCTTCGCAAAACGATGCCGAAGACTTTCCTCACCTTTGCCATCGGAACTCTCGCCCTGACTGGCGCACCCTACCTCGCCGGCTTTTTTTCCAAAGACGCCATCCTCCTCGCAGCCTGGCACAAAAACATGCTGGTCTTCGGCGCCGCCCTATTCACCTCGCTCCTCACCGCGTTTTACATGACGCGTCTGGTCGTTGTCGCATTCCTCGGCGAAGCTCGCACCCCTGCCGCAAAACACGGTCACGATTGCCCCGCGGCTATGACTGTGCCGCTCCTTATTTTGGCGGTCCTTTCCGTAATCGCTGGGTACGAGTTCTTCGCAGGATCCATTTTTGGCGCAGAGCTTTTCCATTCCGTCCACGCAGCCGAACACGTCAATCTGGTGCCGATGCTCGCAGTCGGCGTCTTCCTACTGGGCACTGGAGCCGCTTGGGCGCTTTACGCCGGACGCGTGAAGGACCCGGTGCGCATTCCTCTTTTTGGAAACCGTTTTTACATCGACGAAATGTACGCCGCGTTGATCGCAGGCACTCAAGATCTGCTGGCCTCCTTCAGCGGCTGGTTTGACCACTTCATCTTGGACGGTGTTCTTGTCCGCGGCCTAAGCGGACTGACTTGGGGCGTTGGCTACACCCTGCGTCTCCTACAAATCGGCAACCTGCAGGGCTACGCTTTCCTCTTTGGAGCGGGTGTTGTGGCGCTGTTTTATCTGCTCATCAAATAACGGAGAACCGACACCGTGCTTACTCTTCTTCTCCTCATTCCCATCGTCACCGCGGCCGCCCTCTTTTTGGGCAACGGGAGCCGCTCCTGGTCAAAAACAGCGGCGCTACTCCAATTGGCTGTCACTTTTCTGCTCTGGTTTGGCTACGATAAAACCAAAGCGGGTTACCAATTCGTCTTCGCAACGGAACCCCTTTTCCCCGGTCTCGATCTGCGCTACGCGGTGGGCGTGGACGGCTTGAGCCTTCTCATGCTCCTCCTAACGGCGCTCGTGACCGTAGCCGCCGTCTGGTTCTCCCCTAAGCTGGAGGGAGACAAACGCGCGGGGCTCTTCGACGGTTCCGTCCTGCTCATCAGCGCCGGTGCTACTGGAGCGTTTCTAGCCAAAGATCTGTTTTTCTTCTACGCCTTTCATGAACTGGCCCTCATCCCCACCTTCCTTCTGATCGGCTTCTGGGGAAGCGGAGAACGCCAGGCCGTGGCGTGGAAAATCACGATCTACCTTGGGCTCGGCAGCATCGTTCTTCTCACAGGTTTGGTGGATCTTTTCCTCGCCATTCCGGCGGCCAGTCGCACCTTCGACCTTCAAAAACTGCAGGAACTCGCCGCCTCCCACGTCATTCCTGCGGCAGCACAATTGCGCCCCTGGCTCTTGTTAACCACTGGGTTTGGAATTCTCGTTTCCCTTTTCCCATTCCACTCTTGGGCGGCTCCCGCATATGCCTGCGCCCCCTCTCCCGTGGCAATGCTGCACTCGGGCGTTCTCAAAAAATTCGGCCTCTATGGAATGCTCCGCTTGGTAGTGCCATTCCTCCCGCAGGCCTTCCACCAGCCGGTGTTCGGCACTTGGACAGCACAAGATCTTTTGCTCGCCGCACTCCTTGGCAACATCCTCTACGTGGGGCTCGTGACCATTGCGCAGCGTAAACTGGACTACGTAATCGGCTATTCGAGCGTCATGCACATGGGTTACGTGTTTTTGGGAATCGCCTCCATGAACATCATCGGGCTGAACGGCGCCTGCCTGCTGATGTTCTCCCACGGCCTATCTGTAGCGGCCTTATTCGCCCTCGCCGGTGTCCTACGCGAGCGGGAAGGCTCCCTAAACTTCGAGCGTCTCGGCGGTGCGGCAAAGAGCGTCCCCTTCCTAAGTATTGCCTTTGCGATGGCAGCCTTCGCTTCGATCGGCCTTCCCGGTTTCTCCAACTTCGCAAGCGAAGTCCTCGTGTTTTTCGGCGGCTTCAAAGAAGGCGCGACCCCCTTCCTCAAAACCACCACGATCCTCGCACTTTGGGGCGTGGTTATCTCCGCCGTGTACATGCTGCGCGCCTACAAAGCCGTTTTCCTCGGCGAAGCAACGGCGTCCTCCCTCAAATGGAACGATCTCCATGGCGGCGCGCGTTATGCTTTCGCGCTGCTGCCCATCGCATTGCTCTTGGGAGGATTCTTTCCTCACTACTTCCTCGGCTTCCTCAAACCCACACTGGAGGCGGCTCTCCGCTAGTTGACCATGTTTGCGCCCATCACCCTCGAAATTCTGGTTCTCGCCCTCGGGTTCATCCTCCTGCTCGCAGAATCCTTCTCCAACAGCACCAGCAAACGATCGCTCGCCAAGATCGCGATCTTTTGCCTCGGCTGGGTATTCGCCCTCAGTTTTTTTGTTGAATCCGCTCCCTCCAATCCTGAACCAGGAAGCTTTTGGAATTTCTACAGCGCCGACCCGGTTTCGATGGTCTTCAAGCGCATCGCGCTCCTCACCACCATGGCCGTCCTCGTCATGGCCCTTGAATATGAAGCGGTCCTCGCCAAGAACATCCCCTCCTCTCGCACTGGTGCGGGCACGGGTGAGTTTTTTATCCTGCCACTCTTCACCTGTACCGGGCTGATGTTGCTCGCCTCCGCCGTAGATCTCGTCATGGCCTTCGCCGCCCTTGAGTTGGTCACGATCTCCTTCTACGTCATGGTTGCCTACATGCGAGGCAGTCACGCTTCCCTCGAGGCCGGCGTCAAATACCTCATTCTAGGCGCGCTCAGCACGGGCTTCTTCGTCTACGGCATCACTTGGATTTTTGGCCTGACAGGCGAAACCCATTTCGCAAAAATCGCCGTCAAACTCGCCGCGCTTCAAGACTCCGACACCGCCATTCTTTTTGCGCTCGTTCTCGTCCTCGTAGGCCTCGGCTTTAAAGTCGCCGCCGTTCCCTTCCAAAGTTGGGTTCCCGATGTCTACCAAGGTGCCCCCACCCCGGTGACCGCCTTTCTTTCCGTAGGCTCCAAGGCCGCTGGATTCTTGCTGTTGCTGCGCGTGCTTGAGCCTTTCCTCGGCGTAGCCGCGCTCTCGAACAAAATCCTTCTGGTCCTCACCGTTCTTGCTGGGGCGACACTCATTTTCGGCAACCTTGCCGCCCTGCCCCAAAACAACCTCAAGCGCCTTCTTGCCTATTCAAGCGTTGGCCACGCCGGTTACCTGCTCATGGCGATTGCTTGCATCGGCGTTGCACCCTCCGCCCTGGGCAGCGTGGGATCAACGGTCGGCTTTTATTTGTTCGCGTATCTCCTGATGACGCTGTTGAGCTTCCTGATTCTCACCATCGCCACCCAGCACACCAAGGGCGAAGAAATCCATCACTTCAACGGCCTTTCCAGACGCTCCCCCTTCCTCGCTTTTGGTCTCCTTGTGGCAATGTCTTCCCTAGCCGGCGTGCCCCTCACCGCAGGCTTCTACGGTAAATTCCTCGTGTTCGCGCAGGCTGTGAACGCGCATCAATGGACACTCCTCGCACTCGCCACTGTCACTGTTGGAGCAGGGTTCTACTTCTATCTGCGAGTGGTCGCGGCGATGTACTGGGCAGAGCCCACAGACACCTCTCCCATCCACGTCTCGGGCCTCTCCAAGCTCGTCATCGCGTTGCTGGTGACTGGAATTTTCGTCTTCGGTGTGAACCCAAAACCCGTCCTGGCAGCCCTGCAATCTTCACCCGCCCCCTTGGCGGCAACCGCGCACTGATCGGCCGGAAAACGCGCCCATTCAAGGTGCACCGACCTACGCTCCTTCCTCTGGTTAAAGGGGGTCAAGCATTACATTTCAGGGTTTCCATGATTGCCGCAGCCGTGAGACTCTAGGTGAGACCTCTCTGTCCCCACTCCCCCGTATGCCAATCTCACGACGCCACTTCCTATCCACCCTCACCTCCGGTGTGGCCGCCTCACTCCTGCCGCGCTCCGGATTCGCCGCGCCTCCACCGGCCGCCTCGCCATCCTTGCGCCCCATCGCCCTCGGAATCGACAATTTTGCCGTGCGCGCCTTTGGCTGGAAAGCCCCTCAGCTCATTGAGTACGCCGAAAGCCTTCAACTCGATACCCTTTTTCTCTCGGACATCGACTGCCTGCCCTCGCTCGAAGACGCCGCACTGCGCGACATCAAGGCTCAGGCGGACGCCGCCCGCCTCGCCCTCTACATCGGCTCCTGGAGCATTTGTCCGACCTCTGCACGTTTTAAACCCAACTGGGGGACGGCGGAGGAACATCTGAAGACTGGGATCCGCGTCTCCAAAGCTTTGGGATCCCCTGTGTTCCGAGTCATTCTCGGGGGCATGGACGACCGTAAAACACCGGGCGGAATCAACGCCAGAATCAATGACACGGTCAAAGTACTAAAGGCCTGCCGAGGCTTTGCGATGGAGGCGGGCATTAAAATCGCCGTGGAAAACCACGCCGGCGATATGCACTCTTGGGAGCTTGTTCGTCTTATTGAAGAGGCTGGCCCAGACTTCGTCGGGGTCAATATTGATTCCGGAAACGCAGCGTGGACGCTCGAAGATCCCACCGATCTGCTCGAGCGTCTCGGCCCCTACACCATCTGCTCCAGCCTCCGCGATGACATGATCTGGAGCACGCCGGAAGGCGCCTCTATCCAGTGGACGGCCATCGGCGACGGGCTGATTGACTGGAATGCGTACATGGACCGCTGGCGCGTACTCTGCCCCAACGTACCCTTTCAAATTGAGACCATTTCCGGCTTCGCCAAACCGTTCCCATTTAAAATCGAAGCCTTCTGGCAGCACTACGACAAACGTCCCGAAGTCCTCGCAAAGTTTGAAGCGTTGGCCGCAAAAGGCCATGCGATCGAGCCCTTCAAGGCCCCCACGGGCATGGACAAAAAGGACGCTGAAAGAGCCTTTCAAAAATCCGAAGTCGAACGAAGCATCACATACTGCCGCAAGGTGCTTGGGCTCGGAAGACGGGACCCCAAACCCACCGTTTAAACGGCCGCCAGCTTGCGGAATCAGTCGACTCCAATGCAAAATTCTCTGCGCAAAATACTGAGTGAGTGGATGGGCACTGCGATGTTACTCACCGTAGTGATCGCCTCTGGCATCATGGCGGAGAAACTCTCCAACGGAAACACTGCGGTGGCCCTCCTGGCCAATACGCTTGCCACCGTTTGGGGTCTCTCCGTGCTGATCACTACCTTAGGACCTGTGAGCGGCGCACATTTTAATCCCGCGGTTTCCGCCGTGATGACCTTCCGGGGCGAACTCGCCTGGAAATTGTTCGTCCCCTATGTGATCGCGCAACTCACCGGGGCAATGTGTGGCGCCTGGCTCTCCCACGCGATGTTCGACATGGAGATTCTGCAGTGGTCTACGAAACTCAGGTCGGGCACGGGACAGTGGATTGCCGAAGCCGTCGCCACCGCTGGCCTGATATTCGTCATCCTCAGGGCCCCCAGCGGTAGGGCAGCCTCAATCGTCGCAGCCTACATTGGCGCCGCCTATTGGTTCACTGCCTCGACTTCCTTCGCAAACCCGGCCGCTGCATTTGGCCGCATGTTCTCCGACAGTTTCGCAGGCATCGCTCCCAGTTGCGTTCCTGGCTTTGTAGCCGCGGAATGCGCGGGCGCAGCGCTCGGTGTGCTGGCGCACCGCGCCCTGGGCGGTAGGGGTCGCAAAGACACCGAAAACTAACAGTGTCCTGCTAGCCGTGGGAGGGAAGCCCCATGGACAGACGCGAGGGACGGCTCACCGCACGAGCCGCCGTTTATTCAAACGCCTCGGGAGTCTCCGCGGCACCTGATGTAGCGCCGCCTTCTACCGTCTTCCGCAGTGACTCCACCTCCGAGAGAAGCAACTGCACCATCCCCTCCAATTCAGCGACACGGCGCTCCAAGTCCTGCACCGGAGCGGGTGTCGCGGGACGGTAGGGCACCTCCGGCTCTGCCTGCACGGAGGGCTCTCCCGTCAGAAGTTGGGCCCAACGCGCCTCCTTCTGTCCCGGCTGGCGCGGCAGCTTGCGCACAAGCTCTCCAGCCGGATGCCGTACAAGCGCCTCGATAAGAGATTCAAACTCGGGAGCCTCTGGCATACGGTGAAGCCGCTGCGCATTGCCTCGCAAGGCGGCTGAGGTTTGCGGGCCGCGCACAAGCAACTCGCACAGAATGGCGCGCACCGCAGGCTCCACATTGAAAACCTGTTCCAGCTTGTGCTTATACTTGGGCACCCGCGACTCAGCTCCGGAAAACAGGACGGCGAGGCGCTGCGCGCGCAATTCATCAACCGCAGCCACGACATCCGAGTCACTCAACGCCATCCCAGGCTCACGGTTGTTGCGCTGGTTACACGCATTCGTTAGAGCGTTTAAACTCAATGGGTAAAGGTCTGGAGTTGCGAATTCCTTTTCGAGCAAACACCCAAGAACGCGCGCCGCCACTGGCGAAAGATGGCAAGGTAAAGCGGCGGCGGAAGATTCGTTTTCAGGGAGGCTGGATTCCATTCCCTTAGCAAACCCGATGCAGCGCCCGCGTCAAACTAACCTCGCTCACAATCACGGAAGAACCCCAGTTTCTCTCAAAATCATACGGATCGCCCGTTTCTCAGCGGCCGGTAGATAGGAGAATTCGGGCGGCGCCCCCTCCTCCCGAAGCGCCAGGGAAAGCCCCTGAAGCACACGGCGCTTCATCTCCGCAGGAAGCGAAGAAAAGCCGCGCGTATAAATCATGTAGCTGCAGCGGTACTTAAACATCCGTGTCCCAAGCTCCAAATCTCGAAGCGAACCCCCGGAAGGACCCGCGCGGCGACGGGACAGAAACGCCTGTGTCAAAGCCACGTCCGGCTTCACTCCGCCCTCCGGCAACGTGGCTTCCTTGGCAAAAAGGAGATAACGCACCACACGCCACGCAATCTCGTCCAAAACGGGGCGGTCCTCGCCACGCACAGAACCGCCGCCGACCGCAAGTGCGTCACGGGTGCGGTACAGCCCGAGGGTGACAAGGTTATGAAATCCGATTTGGTGTTCCAGCAACAAGTGGGCGAAAAGGTCGCTCGTTTTTGCAGGATAATAACCCCAGTCAAAACGGCTCCCAGGAGGGTTCGGAATGCGGTTGTACCCGCCGTCAATCCCCGCCCCCAAGAGGTTTCCAAGATGGTCCCCCATTTCGTGCGCGCCCGTGACATGCCATCCTCCAAAACGCTCGCTCAGCGGAATTGTGTGGCCCGTGAGCTCCCGCCGAAACCCGTCCAAACTGGCCCCCGAGGAGGCAGTCGCGATCACAGATTCCGCTACAAAACCCGGAACCCCAGAGCTGGCACGCCCCGCATGGCAATTCATACAGCGTTCGGAACGAGTCGCATCCATGCGCCCATCGGCTCCGGGCCGCACCAGATAAAAGACAGGCCCCAAAACCGGATCGATCGAAGAAACCTCCAACCGCCCGCGGGGAACAAATCCCACATAACTCTCCTCGTTAAAGTAAATGGCGCGTGGATTGGACGGAAGAATCAGACCGCTTTGGAAACTTGTCGCCGAATAGACGAGCAGTTGTGAACTCTCCGGAATGCCGAGGGACTTCAGCAGTCCGGTCAGTTGCGTCTTTTCATCCTGCACACCAACGGGCGCCGGGCCGGATCTCATCTTGGCCAACCATTGCCCAAATGCGTCGGAAGGTTGTTGGGTCCAATACTGGTGCGGCGCTTCAGGGAACCGGTGCACAGGGATCTCACCCAATCCAAGGAGAGGGAAAACGATTCCAGAAAGTAAAGAAACGAAGCGCTTCATGAGCGAAGGCCGCGGGGGCATACGAAAACGGGCTGCCCCGGTAGATTACCCGGGCAGCCCGAAAGCGAGGAAAGCGAGGGCTTACTTCTCGGTCAATTCCTTGGCCTGAAGCCATCCGCTAATCCCTGCGGAAAGGTGTTTGACGTTAGTGTAACCCAGCTTCGAAGCTGCATTGGCCGCACGCGTGTAGGCGTTGCACGAAGGCCCGCCGCAATAGGCGACGACCAACGCGTCCTTGTCCTTGGGAAGGGCGGAAGCGAGATTGGTCTGCACGTCGGCAAAATTGACGGCAGAAGGAATGTGTCCGTTCTTGAAAGACTCAGAACCATTCACATCGATAACGACCGCCTTTTTGTCGGCGATGGCTTTTTTGAGTTCAGCAATGCTGATGTCGGGGAATTCAGCAGCGAACATCGCGATCGGGGCGATGGAAAGTGCAAACAGTGTTGTGAGGAACTTCTTCATAGGGAGTTGTTTTGTGGAGGGGTGATTTGAAGGTGATACTTCTGACCTGCTTTTTGTGAAAGCCAAAAGGGCGAAAGCTTCTGCGCCGCGCGGATACACGCCCGCAAAAACATCAGCCCTGTCGGCGACGTCATAATCTAGTAACCCGACGCCTCACCATTTGTTAGCGTTTGTTTATCAAAACGCCAACCGTTTCTCTCTTGAACAACTTGTATTTCCGTTTCCTCCCTACTGAAGCTTCGAGGGAAGCCCTGAAACCAACTCTTTTAAGCGCTCGGCCTGGTCGCGGGGACAAACGAGCAAGGCGTCTCCGGTATTCACAACGATCAACCCCTCCACACCCAGCAGGGCAATGTGCTGGCCAGGGTCCGTTGAAAAAACGATATTGTTCCGGGCGTCCACGCTCACGATCGGGGCGTTACCCGAATTTCCATGAACGTCTGATGGGAAGTACTTGCCGGCAGCAGCCCATCCCCCAAGGTCATCCCAGGCAAAAGCCGCCTCGACAGCGAGAGCGCCGGACAGCTTTTCCATGACTGCATAATCGAAGGACACCCTGGGCACCGAGGCAAAGTTTTCATTCAGGAAGAGCTGGGCATCCCCGCATTCCTGCAGCGCAATACAAAACGCAAACAACTCCGGCGCTGTGCTGCGGAGCGCTTCCTTTAGAGCGGCCACCGACCATACAAACATCCCTGCGTTCCAACTAAAATTCCCCTGCTCAAGGTAGGCTTCCGCCGTCTGGGCGGAGGGCTTTTCGTGGAACCTCACCACTGGACGGATGACGTTCCCGTCCTGCTCAAACCTCTCTCCCAACTCTAGGTAACCAAATCCAGGACAAGCCCATTCAGGCGCAATTGCCACCGTCACGATAGCCGCGTTGGCCTCGGCCGCTCGCACCGCAGAACGCAGCGTGTTCTGAAAATCCAGCGCACTCGGAATGTGATGATCCGCGGGAAGAACGATGACCGTGGCCGCAGGATCGCGGCGGGCGATCGAACCGGCGGCAAGCGCCATCGCGGCGGCGGTGTCGCGCCTTAGCGGCTCGACGATGAAATTCTCTTCAGGGAGTTCGGGAAGCAATGCTCGAACAGCATCAGCTTGGTCAACACCCGTGAGCACAATAATCCGCTCCGGAGCGATGAATCCATCCAACCGGTCGATCGTTGCGGAAAGCAGCGTGCGATCGGAAAACAAAGCAAGATGGTGCTTCGGCTTGGCGCGCCGGCTCAGAGGCCAAAACCTTTCGCCATGCCCACCGGCTAGAATGACGGCATATAAGGGCGGGACGGACGGAACGGATTGTGTCGGAATCATGGATTTAAAATTTGCTCCCCGGCGACTTTGGAGGCCTTCCGGTCAACCCTTCCAATAGCAGGTACGCGCAATGGGCCGCATTATAAAAAGAAACCTAGTGAAAAAAGCGGGGCTGATCGGAAAGGAGGCTCCGGAAACCCGGCAAACAGCATCTTGGCAGAAACTCAGACGCGACCTAATGAGCGGCGGGCCTCGGATCGATGCGCTGCCTCTAAAATCCATTCCATGGGGAGAGACGCAACCTATTCAGCCCGTTCACCGTTGAGCATTGAACCCAAAAAGATTGGAAAATAATTTTTAAGAAAAGACGTGTTTTGATTTTCGCTATGTTTGCTAGTTTTGATGCTTAGCTGCTTGGATCTTTCTAAGCGGTTCCCTTAATCTCACAACCGTTGAATACTGCGGGCCAGCCGCAATACCCCTGTTGAAAATGGCCTCCCCCTCCTCCTCCCCATTTCATGCCTTTTTGAGAAGGCCTGTGTTGTTCGTTGCCTCTTTTCTTCTGACGCTGAGCAGTGCTCCTGAGTCATCGGCCAAGCGAATCAATCCCGAACTCCCCCAATTTGATTCATCGGGAGGAAAGTGGGAATTAATGTCCGCCAAAAAAGAGGTAAGAAAAGGACCGCCGCCGCCAACCAGCGAAGATCTGAAGGAGACAAAGCCAGAGCCATCAAAGGAAAAGTCGCCGCCCACTGTACCCACCGAACCCGAGCCCGTCGTCCCCAAACCAGCCCCCGCCCCCATGCCGGGCACGCCAGTGCCTGTCCCCGCCCCCGCCAAACCCGCTCCCGCCAAACCCGCTCCCGCTGTCCCCAAACCAGCCCCCGCGCCCATGCCGGGCACGCCTCCAGTGCCTGTCCCCGCTCCCGTCAAACCCGAGCCCGTCGTCCCCAAACCGGCCCCCGCGCCCATGCCAGGCACGCCGCCAGTGTCTGTCCCCGCCCCTGTCAAACCCGAGCCCGCCGTCCCAAAAACGAATCTGCCAGGACTTCCCACGGAACCGGAACGGGCTGCATTTGCCGCCCATCCCCATCCCACAAGGACCCAAATCGCGGCAGGCGCGAGGCACGCT
>CANJZW010000004.1 GCA_947479475.1 Chthoniobacteraceae bacterium | reverse complement strand
GCTCATGGGTGGGGTGGGGTCTATTTGAGCCGCAAGTTGGCGGGAATGGTTACGGTCGCCCTACGGGCTCCCTACACCAATCCCGCCAACTGATCGTTGTAGCGTAAATAAAGTCGGCCGTGAGGACACGAATTCAGAAACAAAGGGAAAGACATCGCCGCGCAGCTCTTGGACTGCAATGCAGGGAAGAGCCTTGATGTGGTGCTCGGAGGGGGCCGGTCGTATTTCATGAAGAGTACTCAGGCGGACCCCGAGTACACCTACCTGAAAGGAAATCGGTTGTCCACAGGTCGGGATTTGATTAGCGAGTGGAAAAAACTCCCGAACCGTGCTTGGAATTTGAGCACTGGAACGGTGAGTTCAACGGTTTATTCCGACAACCCGCGTTCGGCTTATGTCTGGAACAAGTCAATGTTTGATGGCGTGAAAGCGAATTTGTCGAGTTACGACCGGGTCCTTGGTTTGTTCGAACCGAGTCATGTCCAGTATGAGGCAGATCGGGCCAACGACCCAGCAGGGGAACCTTCCCTCGCCGAGATGTCGACCCTCGCAGTGGATGTTCTCGCAAAGAATCGTAACGGCTACTTTCTAATGGTGGAAGGGGGACGAATCGATCACGCGCACCACGCTGGGAATGCCTACAGAGCGTTGACTGATACAATCGCTTTCTCAGACGCGATTCGTGCGGTCGCTGCGAAGGTTGGGCCGGACACCTTGATTGTGGTTTCTGCCGACCACAGTCATGTGTTCACGATTGCGGGTTACCCTGTCCGCGGGAATCCGATTCTCGGTTTGGTGACGGAGCCAAGCGTTGTTTTGGGAGCCACGACGACGGCACTGAATACGGCGTCTCTCAACACACCCAATGATAGCTTGAATCTTCCCTACACGACGCTCGGTTATGCAAATGGCCCGGGTTACACAGGCGGAAAGACGGTGAAAGTGTATTCCGTCACGGGTGGAACTCAATCTCTTGTGGGTGGCACGTATGTTGTGACAGGGTCGGCACTTTCAAGCGCAGCAACGGTGGATTCACCTCAGGGATCAAAATTTGGTGCCGTGACGATACCATTAGTGCCTTCCGATAGCGGCGGCTTTTATACGGGATACTCAGCCATCAGTGGGATTACAACCAGCGGTTCTCTTGCTGCACGGCCTACCCTGACTCTTGATATCACTGCCAACGTGAATTATTTACAGGAAGCGACAGTCCCGCTCGGTTCAGAGACGCACGCTGGTGAAGATGTGGCGATATTCGCGAAGGGTCCCAACGCTCATTTGTTCCGTGGGACATTGGAGCAGTCCATGATCTACTGGATCATGGCGGACTCTCTGCGCCTCAATAACTAGGGGGTTATCGTTTTAAACTTATAACGCCTCTGTGTCCCCGGCGCTAACGCGTCGGGGACACTATGCTTTGAATCAATCATGAAATATCTACTTCGCGTCTTGGCCTGTTTTGTTCTTATTGTTTCGCCCTCCGCTTTCGGGGAGGAGGTTTCTAAGGCCCCTCAAGTTTTTTCTGAAATTGCGTGCCAGTTTCAAACCAGCACCCACTTCAAAGCTGGGGAAAAGCCAGATGAACAATATGATTGGCGCATTTGGCGGTCCGAGCGCGAAATGGAAGTTTACCAAGTTGGAACCAAAGACGGAGAAGCTTGGATGTTAGACGGAGCGGGCGGCGTCATGTACGCGCGTATTCTGCACCCAGAACGTGCGGAAGTGCTTTTTAACGCCATGGAACTGCGCATTCTCGGTCGGCCGGCGGACTGGGCTCGGTGCTCCTCGCTAGTCTCTCCGGAAATCCTCAACGGTGCATTGAAGGAAAAGGGTAAACATATTCATCTGGGTAAGGAGGTGAAAGTTTTTGAAGGTGAAATTGCCGCTCAAAAATGGATTGTTCTTTGGAGCGATGAAGATCAGATCGCAGTCTCTATAGAAATTGAGAGCGAAAAACGTATTTCAAGAACAGTCCTTCAAGAGCGGCATGATTTAAAGATGCAACCTTGGGAGCGCCTTCGGGCAAGGGGCTACGAGCAAATTGGCTATACAGAGCTTGGTGACAACGACACCGACCCACGCATCAAGCGAATCATGAGTCGCATGGGTATCAAATGCTCCCACAAAGGATGTAGCGTGGTGTGCCTTACCCCTGATCCAGCTCGGAATTAAGGCCGTCGCGGCAGGAACGCGGGTTTCCCCGCGCTCCCCTGCCCGCGTGCGCAACGGACTCTCCCCTGCCACCTATCCTCTCTTGGATTAGCGCATCTCCGTAAACTTAAGGCCCAGACGCTTTTCCAGCTGCACAATGTCTGCTTTCTCACGCTGTCCAATCATTGCGATCGACATTCCGCGGCGCCCCGCACGCCCAGTCCGGCCACTGCGGTGGGTATAGTTTTCGATCTGTCCAGGCAGTTGGTGATGAATCACAAAAGCCACCCCCTCTACATCAATACCCCGGGCCGCCACGTCAGTGGCAATCAGGAACTGGAAGCGCCCCTTGCGAAAAGAACGCAGCACCTTGTCTCGATCCAGTTGCATCAGATCTCCTTGCAACACCCCCACAGGGAACCCTTCCGCCGCTAGTTCGTCCGCCAACGCCACAGCCCCAATCTTGGTCCGACAAAAAACAACCCCCTTCTCCGTGCCCTGCCGACGCAAAAAAACGACGATCTTCTGCGTCTTGTCTTTGACAGCGCTGACGATAAAGCGGTGTTCGATATCACGGTTCACGACATGGCGCTGGTCCACTTTGAGGACGTGAGCGGTGGGCGCCATGTAGTCGGTGATCAGACGCTGGACGCCGTCGGGTATGGTGGCTGAAAAAAGCCAGGTGGCGCGCCGCCCCTGGGTCCTGGAGCAAATGAGCGACACCTCCGCTTTGAAGCCGAGCGTGAGCATTTCATCGGCTTCGTCGAGCACCAGCAGCTTCACGGCCTCCAGAGACAACGCTTTTTGCCCGAGCAAATCCAGAAAACGGCCGGGAGTCACCACCACAATATGAGTCGGGCGCTGGAGCGCGGCCACCTGCGCCTCCATCTTGTCGCCACCAGTCAGCACCTCGACGAAAATTTTCTGGGCGCAGTGTTTGGTGAACCTAAACAACTGCTTGCCGATCTGCTTGGCCAGTTCCCGGGTTGGAGCAACCACCACCGCCTGGATGCTTCCCAAGGTGGGGTCCACCTGCATAAGCAAAGGCAGCCCGAAAGCGGCTGTTTTCCCGGTGCCCGTCTGGGCTTGGGCGATAAAATCCCCGCCGTTCTGGATCAAGAAAGGCAGCGCCTCGCGCTGGATCGGCGTGGGTTCCCGGATTCCGAGCGCCTCCAGTCCCTGAATTAGATCACTCCGAACTCCCAGCCCTTTAAACGTTTTTAACATCGTAAATTTTTCCAAAGTAAAAACTTACCCTCATATGCAAGGGAAGGCAACCGGCACCTGCTCCAAAAATAGGCATTTTCTGCCCCTCTTGGAGAACGTTTCCCCCCTTAAGGCTCACCCCGCCCAGCGGATAAGCTGTCGTGGAGGTGTCCCAAAAAGTCGCAATCGACCCCGAAAAAATCAACATACGCCCTGTAGATTTCAAGGCTTTTTGTTTTGGCAAACCTTCCTGAGGGGCCAGGCAGACCGCGATAGGTCAACCGAGCAACCGCATTTAAAACAAAAAGCCCTGGCTGGAGCTTAAACCTAAACCACCATTTAGAACTCCCATGGGATTCTTCTGTTTTGAGTGCAATCTAATCAGGGCGCTCCATGGACCTCCATAATTCCCTCGTCTGAGACTGCTGAAACGGCTTTGTTTGGGCGGCACGGCTTGCCCAAAGAGTGGAACGGCTAATGTTTTTTAATGTTAATACTAAAAACAATTGACCAAGCTATCCAATTTGGGCAAACCCAAGGTGACTTTATGCTTAGTTTAGGCGCTCTTTTCGTGGTATTATCACTTCTCTTCGGATCTATCTGGTGGGCTTCGAAAAACGAAGGCTCCGGCGCCTAGAGGTTTGCCTATTATTCAAGGCCCTATTCAAGGTCCAAGGAACAGCGCGCCTCCCGAATCCTCACAGAAGGATCCCCTGCCGCCTCAGGCGAGCGCCGCGTACGAGAGCCCCTATTCTCCGATGCACCATAAGTACTCTTGGCGCGATTCCCCTTTTTTAGCGCCGCGCAGGTAGAGCCGGTTGCCGCAAATCGTGGGGCTGGCAAAGGACTCATCCCCCAAAGTGTTTTGAGAAAGGATTTTGAACCGGCCGGGTGTGGCTTCTAAAACCGATGTCACCCCATGCATGTTTGTCACGTAGATCAGGGACCCCATCATCACTGGAGAACCATAAAAATCCCGGTCCACCTTCTCTCTCCAGAGCTCCTCACCGGTGTCAGATTTCCAGCAAACCGCCTGGCCTCCATCCTGAACCGCATACACATACCCGTCCTTGACGAGCATCGAAGGCACGTACGAGCGGGAAGTGTTTTGCCAGGCGATTTTCCCAGACCCGTCGGCCTCCACCGCCATCGTATGGTTCTTAGGATAACCCCCACCCACAAAGATGCGCTTGCCATCGGTGACAGCTGTGACAACCGTTTCCTCAGTGGAAGACTCAACCTCCCACAGCTTTTTGCCTGTGAGCGGGTCGAAACTCGCGACAAGATTACATCCGGCCAGCACGGCCTGCACCCGGCCTGCCGCCGTGAGAATCGCGGGGGATGCATAGTTGGCGATTTTCGGTCTATCCTGCTCCCAGAGAATTTTGCCGGTCTGTTTATCCAGGCCCGAGATCTTGCCGCCACCGCGGTGGTCCGCCGTCACAAGAACCACGGATTTGTAAACCACCGGCGAGGAACCGAACCCCTGATGCACCTGAAAATCGCTCACACGCTGCTGCCAGAGAAGCTTCCCCGATACGTCGAGCGCGGTTGTGAAAACGGCGCGGCTGTTGAGGAAGTTAATATAGAGCCGCTCTCCGTCCCACGCCACGGTTGAAGAGGCTTGGGACGCATTTTTATGTCCCCCAGTATCGATATTCCCCTCATGAACTGCGGTTTCCCAGACCTTCCGTCCAGTGGCGCGATCGAAGCAGAGCACCAGTTGCTGCTCGGTAGCGAGGTCCGCGGTCGCGAGATAAATTCGGTTCCCAACGACAGTCGGAGAACTGTGCCCGCGCCCCCGGACTTCAGCTCTCCACAAAACGTTTTCGTTGTCGCTCCAGCGTAACGGCAGATTTTGACCAAGCGCAGCCTGCCCATCGGCGTTTGGCCCGCGCCAGGCCGGCCAGTCAGGAGCCGGCTCCGCTCGCACATAAGAAGCGGTGTTGAGGAGCCAAAGAACGGAGGGCAGCAGGAGAAGAACTTTCATGGGGAGATTCCAGAATTCTTACAGCCTCAAACTGAGCGTGTAAACTCTGAGGCGGTATTTCACTCAGCCTATCCCAAGCGTTTCCCCCAAGTGCCACGGAGTCTGACTCAAAGGGTTTTACCTAGCTAAAACCACTCCCAATCATTAAGTGATGGGGGGTGTCGCAGGGCCAAGATGACTGTGTATGGAAGAAAAGAAGGAGAATGTCTTGTAGCGCACCCGTTCACATTGTAGCTGCCCTCTGCGCCCGGGGAGGTGCAGTTGGCTAGGCGAAAACACTGGACGAACCTCGGGAAAGTAACGGAGTTTATCACCGGAGGCCCGGGGTAGGCATAGTAACTCAATTACAACCGACCGGTTCTGGGCATGGCAGCGAATCGTGTGCCACGCCCTCTTTTTAAACGATAAAGTGCCACTTATTAGGCGCTTCGGAGATCACGCACAGGCTCTATATATGCTTAATAATCGGGCGTTCATTTATACACATCTTGGACTCGGCGACATGTTTCTGATGAATGGGGCCGTGCGATTCTTGCGAGAGAGATATGAGGAGGTCTATGTTGTCTCCAAGCCTAAGTATGAGGATACGGTGAAAAGCATGTATTCAGATGATCCGAATATTCGGATTGTTGTGGCGGATGATGCCGATTTACATCCTTGGGAACAGACTTCACGGACTCTCATAGAAAAAGGTTACGATGTCTACGGCTGCGGGGCATTCTCTATGAAACTAAAGAAGGCTTTGTACGACTACCCGAATTCCTTTTACGACGATATGGATATTCCCCGTTCGGCTCGTAGAACGCACTTCCGGGTTCCGAGAACGGCTGCGGGGAAGGCGCTCCATGAGTCCTTTCAGGGTCGTTCGTACATCGTAGTACATCAGGAGGCGTCTACACACACGCTGCCCATAGTGGAACGTTTACGTGCGGCAGGTGAAACTCGGTTGATTGTAGACTTGAACCGGAATCAAGTGGATCCACTGGCGGACCCTATTGGACACGCGCTAGCGGCGAATGCGATTTTCAAGTCGTTTGTGGACTACGCGCAATTGCTGGAGGGAGCAGAGGAATTGCATCTGATTGATTCATCCGTCTTTAATTTCACGATGTCATTGGACATTTCCAAAGTGAGGCGACGTGTCTATTACATTCGTCCAAGAGGGCATCCCATAGACAACTTCGGCGCATTTGAGGCCGTCACGAATTATATGTAATTAGAAAACAGCCATCCCACAGGGATCACGAAATAAGCTAAAAAAGGTGGGCTGGAGAAAGGATCCCTACCACGCCTAGGCGTAGGCACCAAAAACCAGCCCGCACGGATATTATCTTCAAGCAGCTTCTCAATTTTATACCGCGAGACGTTCTCCATCAGGTAGCCCAGAAAACTGGGTTGGAGGCAAAAGCCCGCACTTTCAGCGTTTTCTGGGCAAAGAGTCTCCACCTACGACGGCCGACCGCCGCCCTTCAGCGCGGCTCTTCCCTATTGACAACCAGGAGCATTTTAAGCCATTAAAAGACAAGCATTTCCACCCAAAAATGACAGTCTACCCCACCGGTTCCCGCGTGTGTTCACCCGCCTCCATCCTGAGGAGCGTGCTGCTGAGCTTGGCTTTACCCGTGATTGCCGCGGAGGCAGACGAGGGAATTAACTTCTTTGAAAAGGAAATCCGCCCTCTTCTTTCTGAGCATTGTTATGAGTGCCACTCCGCCGACAGCAAAAAGCTTAAAGGGGGGCTCCGCCTTGATTCGCGCGAAGGAATTTTGAGCGGGGGTGATTCAGGGCCCGCAGCGGTGGCTGGCAAGCCTGAATCAAGCCGGTTGGTGGCGGCGGTGAGCGGGCACGACAAAGATTTGGAAATGCCTCCTAAAAAGCCGCTTCACCCGGCTCAGATTGAGCTCCTCACCGAATGGGTGCGGCGCGGCCTGCCAGCGCCAAGCCAGGGTGCCGTCGCTTCTAAACCAGGGTACGGGATGAGTCTGGAAGAGGGCCGAAAGTTTTGGTCCTATCAACCGGTGTCGACCCCAGCCCTCCCCACCGTGAAACATCCGGAGTGGGTACAAGAGCCGATCGACAAATTTGTGGTGGCCGGTCTTGAAGCCGCCGGATTGAGCCAGGCCCCAAAAGCCGACAAACGCACCCTTCTGCGACGGGCCACATTCGACCTTACCGGCCTGCCCCCGAGTTCCGCAGAAACCGACGCCTTTTTAGCAGACTCCGCGCCGGACGCCTTCGCTCGGGTGGTGGATCGTCTCTTGGCTTCGTCAAGTTATGGAGAGCGGTGGGGGCGGCATTGGCTGGACGTGGTGCGTTATGCGGACACCTGTGGCAACGCGTCGGACTATCCCGTCCCCCAGGCCGCCCTATACCGGGATTGGGTGCTCAAGGCGGTAAACAAAGACATGCCCTACGACGAGTTTCTGCGGGAACAAATTGCGGGCGACCTGCTTCCAAGTGATTCCGATGAAGCCCGAACCAACCGGATTGTGGCTACCGGATACATCGCGATGGCGCGCCGATTTGCAGGCGCAGGTGGTGAACCACACCTCACCATTGACGACACGATAGACAATTTGTCCCGAGCTGTTTTGGGCTCAAGCATTGCCTGCGCGCGTTGCCACAATCACAAGTTCGACCCCTTCACCATGGAGGACTATTACGGGCTTTACGGTTTCTTTAGCAGCACGCGCTATCCAAACCCTGGAGGAGAGGGTGGCCCGCGTCAGAGTCTCTTTGTGCCCCTAATCGCACCGGCTGAAGTGTCCAAAATCAACGCCCCCTATGAGGCAGAATTGGCTGCCGCCCAAGCCGTGAGCAAGGCCCTCGAAGCCGCTCAGGAGCCCATCAAAGCGGCCCCGGATTCGCCAGAGAAAACAGAGGCCACCGCGCGGCTCAAAGCGAAGTTTGAGGAGGCAAAAAAAGCCCTGGCCGAAGTGCTCGCGCGCGCGCCGATTCTGCCAGATGCCTATGCCGTGGTGGATGGCCCATCCCCAGGCAACGCCAAAATTCAGATCCGCGGTGAACCTAAAAATCTCGGGGCCGAGGTGCGCCGGAAGTTTCCAGCGATATTAGGAGGAATGCAGTTGCCTGAGGGAACCAAGGGCAGCGGGCGGATGGAACTGGCGAAGTGGCTAAGCTCTCCCACCAATCCCCTGACGGCGCGAGTTCTCGTAAACCGAGTGTGGCAACAGCATTTTGGCGCTGGGATTGTGGCCACGCCCAACGATTTTGGCCGTCAGGGTCAGGCGCCCTCCCACCCGGAATTGCTCGACTACCTTGCGAGCCGGTTGATGGCTGACGGGTGGTCCCTCAAGGCGCTGCATCGCTCCATCCTGCTTTCGCGCACTTGGCAACTCTCCTCGGAGGCCACGGCAGAAGCCCTTGAAAAAGACCCCTCCAACAAACTTCTTTCCCACGCCACCCGCCGGCGCCTGGATGCGGAGTCGCTCAGGGACTCTCTTCTTTTTGTGTCGGGCCAACTCCAGTTCACGCCGGCGGGGGCGCATTCATTTCCAGCGCGGCACGCTTGGAAATGGACGCAGCACAATCCTTTTTCAGAAACCTACGAAAGCCATTTCCGGAGCGTTTACCTCATGCAGTCCAGGCTGCGCAAAAACCC
This sequence comes from Chthoniobacteraceae bacterium, assembly GCA_947479475.1. Classification (GTDB taxonomy): domain Bacteria; phylum Verrucomicrobiota; class Verrucomicrobiia; order Chthoniobacterales; family Chthoniobacteraceae; genus Chth-196. The sequence continues at coordinate 87,993 of CANJZW010000004.1, read as the reverse complement.
TTATCTGACCCTTTTTGACGGAGCGGACCCCAGTTCGAGCACCGGCATCCGTCGGCCCACGACCACCCCGCTCCAATCACTCTTCAGCATGAACGCCCCCTTGATGCACGAATGCGCGGAGGCTTTTGTACTGCACCGGCTCGGGGGCACCGCAGACGAGAACTCCAAACTCCGCGCCGCGTATGGGAATGCGTTGGGCAGAGCGCCAACGCCAACGGAGGAGAAAGACGCCCGGGAGTTTTTAGAAGCCTATCAAAAAGCGCTTGTCCCTACAGACCCCACTGGAGCCCAAGGCAAAGCCTGGTCCGCCCTTGCCCGCTCCCTTCTGGCCACCAACGAGTTTCTTTACATTGACTGAACCATGCCCTCATTAACTCATCCCTTGACTCGGCGCACCGTGCTCGGTTCGCTCGTGGGCGGCTCAGCCTTATTTGGCGGGCTTGTTTCCGATCTCCTCCATGCCGGCGAACCGGCCCCAATCACGGAAGATCCCCTCGCGCCCAAGCGCCCTCACTTTGCCCCCCGTGCGAAGCGGGTCATCTTCCTGAACATGAGCGGTGGGGTCTCGCACACCGACTCCTTCGACTACAAACCCAAGCTCATCGCAGACCATGGCGAAACCTACAAGGTCCCCGAGATCATGCTGGAGGCTTTTGCTCTTAACAACCGTGCGGCAGAGAAGTTTTTCAAACGCCCTGACTGGGAGTTTAAGCAGCGCGGAAAGTCTGGTTTGTGGATCAGCGAGTTGTTTCCAAACATCGCATCCTGCGCCGATGAGCTCTGTGTGATCAACTCCATGCGCAACAGTCACGCCGACCATTTTCAGGCCACTCTTGGCATGCATTCCGGCTCCGTCACCTTTGCCAGGCCCAGCATCGGCTCTTGGATCAGCTACGGCCTCGGCTCTGAAAACACAAACCTACCCTCCTTTGTCGTAATCGCTCCCAGCCTGCCTTACGCAGGCACCCAGGTCTGGGCCTCCGACTTCCTGCCCGGCACCCACCAAGGCACCCTGGTCTCCCCCGGTGCCGAGCCAATCGCAAACATCAAACGCCTGCAACCTCTGAGCACGCTGCAAGAGATGGAGCTCGGATTTACCCAGAAGCTTAATGGCGCCCACCTTGCAAAACGGGCCGCAGACCCCAATTTGACGGCCCGAATCCGCTCGATGGAGACGGCCTTCGGCATGCAAATGGAAGCGCCTGAAGCGCTCGATTTAACTCAGGAAACGGACGCCACGTTGGCTCTCTATGGCCTGCCCCGTGGCGCCACCAAAGGGTTCGCCTGGCAGTGCCTCGCGGCCCGACGGTTAGCCGAACGGGGCGTCCGGTTCATCGAACTTATCGATACCGGGGCCTCGGGCAACTGGGATTCGCACGGCGACATGGCCGCCCATGGCCCTCTGGCGCGCAACGTAGACAAGGCCATCGCGGGCCTGCTGGCAGACCTCAAATCCCGCGGATTGCTGGAGGATACCCTCGTGGTTTGGACTACCGAATTCGGCCGTACTCCTTTTAATTCCAAAAAAGACGCAAAGGGCCGGGAACATCATGCGGAAGCTTTTTCCTCCTGGATGGCCGGCGGCGGTGTCAAACAAGGCTTCTGTTTCGGGCAAACCGACGACTATGGATGCAAGGTGGCTAAGGATGAAGTACACGTTCATGATTTCCATGCCACGATCCTCCATCTGATGGGTTTGGATCATGAAAAACTCACCTACAGGCACGGCGGTCGCGACTACAGACTCACGGACGTTGCCGGAAATGTGGTCCACCAGTTGTTCGCATAACCCCAAAGGCTCCGCGCCAATGTCCGACCTACAGCACCCGGCGTAAGCCAACGCCCCCCGCTCCGACTCTGCATCAGTGCCCCGGAAGCTCTCAAGGTTTAATGGCCGGCCTGCTCTCTGTATTCATTCAATCGTCAAATTAATTTCTCCCACAAAGGCTCTCTCACCTCCTAGCAAGCTGTCGTGACTGCGTGCTGGGAAAAGGCCTCCGAACTCATTTTGGGCTGCCAAGTGGGCAGGTGTTGATCTATGCAGGAACCACTCGGCCCAAGACCGAGTAAACCCCTCCCCTCCCAATGAAAGCCAACATCCCCCCTTCCTTATTCTCCGCCGTTCTTTATCTCGCCACCACAACGTTTGCCTTTTGCGCGGAACCTCCCTCAGCCAAGCCTTTTGGAAAAACCAAGGAAGGCGCTGTGGTAGAAGTCTTCACCCTCGTCAACAAGCAGGGGGTCAAGCTCCGCGCCATGACATACGGCGCGACCGTGCTCAGTCTTGAAACCCCCGATAGGGACGGCAAGAACGCGGATATCGTCCTCGGTTACAAAACGCTTGGGCTATATGAGAAGTCGTCCCCCTACTTCGGCGCGATCGTGGGCCGCTACGGCAACAGGATCGCCGGCGGGAAATTTGCCCTGGAGGGGAAGGAATATAATCTGGCGCAGAACAACGGGGCACCCGGCTCGAAGTGCTCCTTGCACGGCGGATTACGCGGCTTTGACAAGGTCGTGTGGAAGGCCGAGGGGTTAGCGCAGGATGGCGCGCAAGGGGTGCGGTTTTCCTACCTGAGCAAGGATGGCGAAGAGGGGTATCCAGGGAACCTAGAGGTGAAGGTAACCTATTGGTTGAACGATCAAAACGAATGGCGGGTCGATTATGAAATGGCCACTGACAAAGCGACCCCCGTCAACCTTACCCAGCACAGCTATTTCAACCTCAAGGGCGAGGGGCGCGGCGATATTCTCGGCCACGAACTCATGCTTCCAGCCGACAAGTTCACACCAGTCAACGCCGCGATGATCCCCACGGGGGAACTCCGCCCCGTAGCCGGCACCCCGCTGGACTTCACCCAACCGAAAACCATCGGCGCCCGCATCCAAACCGATGACGAGCAGCTCCGGTTTGGGGGCGGATACGACCACAACTTCGTGTTGAAACGCCCCTTGCTGGCCTGCCTTTTGGGCCGGCGCACCTACCCCGCCGCAACCGTGTACGAACCCCTCACCGGCCGAGTACTCAACATCCTCACGAGAGAGCCAGGCATTCAATTTTACACAGGCAACTTTTTGGACGGCACGCTGACTGGCAAGGCAGGCGCCAGTTATCCGAAGCGCTCAGGTTTCTGTCTCGAAACCCAGCACTATCCTGACTCACCGAACCAACCCGCTTTCCCCAGCACGATTTTAAAGCCAGGGAAGGTTTTAAAGAGCACTACCGTTTTCCAATTCAGCGTCAAATAGTTACTGCAGGCGGGCTCCCACTCAGGGCCCGCTGGCTCTCATTTTGCGCTCAACGCCACGCACCCAGAGCAGAACCGGGGGTGCGGAGTGGAGCGGTGAAGCTCAGAACGGAATCTATTTTAGCGCGCCCCGAAATAGTACCGCGCGCTAACCGCGAAAATGGGGCGAAAAACAAAGGGCAAATCACCCAGCTCGCGCATTGCGCATCTCCGCCGAGCCCTTCCATCTCAACATACCGACACCGGATCGAGCGCCAGTCCGCCAAAGCCCTACAAAAATCCAAACCGAGATGGCCAGGCGCCGATGGCAGTTCTATCCGTGGATTGCTTTACTCGAAAGCTCGGCGGGGGCTAAATCAAAATTGCCTGGGACTTGCGCCCCCCCGCCAACGCTGACAACTGCACCGGCGGCGGCCAAAGGAGAATCCTGATCCCCCGAACCTATGTACTACCGCTTTCGCCGCAATACGCCCCTTGGGCTGGCATGCCGTCTTTTGGCCCTCTTGTCGCTGGGGTGCGGATCTTCTCTGGGGGACGATTCCCGGGGCCACGGTAAATCCATCCACGGCGAAGCCTTTGACGAGGGCCCAAGGCAGGCCGCCCTGCTCTTGGGTGAAGCTCAGGTGGGACGCGTCTCCTTTCCGGTGAGTTCAACGAACACGGAGGCGCTGGCGTTTTTCCAGCAGGGCGTTGCGCAGCTGCATGCCTTTGCTTTTTTTGAAGCCGAACGCTCCTTCCGGCAGGTGCTGAAACTTGATCCAGTCTGCGCCATGGCCCACTGGGGAATGGCCGTGGCCAATCGACATAATGCCAAGCGCGCCCGGGAACTGATCGCCAAAGCGTTGGCATCAAAGCAAAGCGCTGGCGCACGCGAGTGCCTGTGGATCGACGCCTACAGCGCCTATTTTGCGGAGAAACCAGACGAACCCGCACGAAGGCGCGCCCTCGTGAAAGCGCTGGAAAACCTGGTCATGGACGCACCGGAAGACGCGGAGGCAAAGGTGTGGCTGGCCCTCCAACTCTGGGAGAACAGCTCCCACGGCATCCCCATCGAAAGTTTCGCCGCAGTCGACGCTCTGCTTCGCGACGTGCTCAGAGTCGCGCCGATGCACCCGGGAGCGCATCATTTGCGGATTCATCTCTGGAACTATCAAAACGACAAATATGCACTCAGTTCAGCGACCGTGTGCGGCCAAAGCGGGCCGGGCGCGGCGCATCTCTGGCACATGCCGGGCCACACCTTTTCCCGTCTCCAACGCTTCGCCGATGCCGCCTGGCAGCAGGAGGCCTCCGCCAGAACAGACCACTCCTGGATGCACCTCCGGCGACTGATGCCCGATCAAATCCACAACTACGCCCACAACAACGACTGGTTGGTTGAAACGCTTGGCTTTATCGGCCAGACCAAAAAAGCGGTCTCCCTTGCCAAAAACATGATCGAACTGCCCCGGCTTGCCCCAAAAACAGAGGTGATCGGCCGGACAAAAATAGTCGACGGAAATTCAAGCAACGCCATGGGGGTCAAAAGGCTCGTGGAATTATTGCTGACCTTTGAACTGTGGGACCAAGCCCTCCAACTGGCCGATACACCCTCCCTTGGCAAACAGACAGACCCAGTGAGCGAGGCTGGCCGCCTGCGTCTTCTTGCCGGCGCCTATTTCGCCAAAGGCAACCTGGAGCAAGGAGCCGAAAAACTTGGCGCGATCCAAAGCGCCCTCGACCAAGCCGCGCGCGAGCGTGTCGAGGCGGCGGATGATGCCGAAGCCAAGGCCCTCGCCGCCGGCAAGTCAGGAACCGACCTCTCCAAGGCGGCACTGGAAGTCTTGCAACAGCGCAAAGCCGGGGTGGAGCGCTGCCGGGCCCTTCTTGCTGAGGGCCGCCTGTTTGAAGCCCTCGCCAAAAACACCCCCCCAGACGCGGAGTTTTTCCTGAAAGGCGCGACAGAACTCCACCCCTCGCGCAAGGCCCTCCTTCTGTATGCGCTGTCCCGCGGGGAAGAGGCTGAAAAACTCGCCAGGGAAACCGCCGAAAAAGAGCCGGGCCGTTTGTTTCCCGCCGCGGTTCTGGCAGAAATCCTTTGGAAACGTGGCAAGTCTGATGAGGCAAAAAAAGCATTCCAAAAAGTGCGGGAAGCCGCCACCGGCGCAGATTCTTCACTACCCATCCTGGATCGCCTTACCCCGCTGGCCCTCGCCGCTGGTTTTCAAAATGACTGGAGACCCCCGCAATCCACCCCGGCAGACTCAGGGTTGCGCCCGCCATTGGATTCCCTGGGCCCCTTTCATTGGAGCCCAGAGCCTGCTCCCCAATGGAATCTGCCACTGGAAAACGGCCAAAAACTCTCTCTAGCGAGTTTCAAAGGCGGGCCCGTACTCGTTGTTTTCTATTTGGGAAGTGGCTGCCTGCACTGCATCGAGCAACTCAACGCCTTCGCCCCTTTCACGCAGAAGTTCAGCGCCTCAAAAATCCCCATTGTTGCCGTGAGCACCGACGCCCCTTCTGATCTGGGCCGGACCATGGAAAAAGCCAAGGCTGAGGGCGGATTCCCCTTTCCCATCGTGGCCGACCCCGAATTGAACACGTTCAAGGCCTACGGCGCCTATGACGATTTCGAAAACCAACCCTTGCACGGGATTTTCCTACTGGACGCCAACCAAAGGGTGCGGTGGCAGGATATTTCTTTCCGCCCCTTTGACAAACCGGAGTGGCTTCTGGAGGAGGCCCGCCGTTTGCTCCAGTTTTGAGCAACCGCTGACCGTAGGGAAGGAGCCCTGTCGCCACGCCCCAAGGCACAGGCTCCGTCTAATACGGTCCGTAGGACCCGGAGGTGGAGTTCCACACACCCTACGCTTGCGCCACAAATGGCCACCCGATAACACAAAAAATCCGACTCCGTCACCCCTTTGAGATCACAGGCCCCACATTGGAGACGACCAAACCTTGGGCAGTTCAGAACCCAATATTAATAAATGGGCACAGCGTGATCGGGCCTTTCCCATTTTCATTAAAGAGACCGATTTGAATGCCCTTCAATTCATCTGCAATATTGATAAGCCCAATCTGAACACCAGTGCAGGTACCTTTCACCACGTTCACAAGCCCCGAAGATTGGAACCCTGTGAAATTCGCGCCGCAATAACTGGTGACCCAACCGTTCTGCCACCCGGTAAATTCGCCATTTGTGGCGGATATTACAGAACTCTGTAGCCCCTTAAATTCACCGGTCGTTGAGGAAACGAAAGCACCCTGGATTCCATGATAACTTCCCTCCGCAACACTAACGAGCGCACCAGATTGAATCCCTGCAAAATCACCTTTGGCCCAATTGAACGCCCCACACTGAAGGCCTTTGCCGTCGTGGCCCACAAGGTTAACTGATCCAAACCCTAACCCCCAAAAATCGTTGGAGGTATAATTTACTAGCCCAAAATCAAGACCTTTGGCGTCGTGGCCCACAATATTAACTAATCCAAACCCTAAACCCCCAAAATCGTTGGAGGTATAATTTACCAGTCCGACATCAATGCCTCGCGTATTTTCATTTTTTCCGAACAAAATATCAATCCTGAGTCCAGCCACGGAACGATCCGACCTCGCAAACTGGATCGGCGCCACGAGTGCAATCTGAAAGGGCGTGCTCAGTTCGGACGTCAGATCAATTGAGGCGCCTTTGGCTAATTCATTCGAAGTGCTTTTTCCGATAGAATTCGGCTTTGATGCCGAAATATCGTCTGCGAAACACACCGCATGGAAACTCAATGCGAGAACCAATACTCTGAGGGGAAGATGACTTTTCACGTTTTTTAAAAAGATTACGATAAGACTAGAATCACCAACACAATGTTCGCCTTTTTGCATGTGGTCAAATATAAATGCAAGTTGTAGACGAGCGCTCTTGAATTCAGCTGCGACCTGACAAATACTTTGCGAGAGGCACTCAGGCGCCGGCTTCCAACTCGACACTCGCCTAGTTCTCTGCGAGACTCATTGCAACCCGTAATACTTATGCGCCGAAACCTATCTAGCGCCTTCACTTTTCTCCTCCTTGCGACTCTGACGCACGCTGCAGAAACGTCTTCCACCTCGTCCGCCCAAGCCAAACCCGCTCCCAGGCCAGCGGAGTCGTCCAGTGGCAACTCCTCCTCGAAGGAGGGTTCCAAGCCACGCAAAGTGACGAAGGAAAAGACCTCAATAACCCCGGGTGACAAAGCGTCTCAGTCCGAGGACGAACGATTTACGTCTGCGCGTAAGGCTGCCTACGAAGACACCCGCGTGGCTGAACTGCGCGTAAAGGTGGACGCATCCAAAAACGACGAATCAGCGAACAAGGCCATGCGTGCCTATCTGAAGGCCCTGTACGGAAAAATGCGCTCCATCGAGCCCTCCTTGGAAGAACGCATTAACATGACCGAAGCGGCCGCCTTGCGGGCCATCCCCCAATAGCTTGCCCCAGGCAAACGCCCGGCTGCGCGGTCCGTGCAGCCGCAGGAAAGCCCTGTAATTTTCAGTACGAAGGCCTAAGTTCCGATGGGGTTTCTCCACATGCATGCTGCCGTCAGCCTAGCCCTTGCTAGTGTTCTTTGGACTGTTCAGTTGGTGATCTACCCGGCGTTTCGGTTCATCGATCCCCTCCATTTTTCGCACTGGCATACTCGCTATTCAGGAGCGATCACTTGGATAGTCGCCCCTTTGATTCTGATTCAGACGGCTGGAGTGGCCGGGCGTCTTTTCCTGCTCCCTGCCCCAGACAAGCTCTGGGCTGTGGAGTGTTTTTTTACCACCCTTGCCTGGACTGTGACTTTTGTGTTCTCCGTTCCAATACACAACCGTCTGCAAAAAGCGCGTGACGAAAAAGCCATGGGAGCGCTCGTCCTCACGAATTGGGCGCGGACGGCATCCTGGAGCGCCACGGCCGTTTGCAGTTGGCTTGCCTCCGGGCAGGCCTGACGAGCGGGCTGCCTTCGCATGTTAAAGGCGCTAACCTCACACACGTCCAAACCGCCTTTCGAAGACACCCAACCGTGCAAATCCACGCAAGCTACAGGCGGGGAGTAAACTTTACCTTTTCTCCGAAGGCTACCCGAGGCACCAAACCGAATGCTCAACACCCTTTGGCTGGGACTCCCTGTGGCCGGCTTTCTTGGCGGCTTCACGGGCCGCATCGAGGAGGTCCAGTGGCGCGTTGTCCGCGCCAAGGGATGCCATCATGGCTGTGGCACTCCCGCTTGCCGGGCTCATGGGGCTCTGGTTGGGGTTTCTGAGGCATGCGGAATTGTCCGGAATTGTTAAGGGGGTGACCCTCGGGCTGTATCCGCTCCCAAAGCGTATTTTTCCCGACGTCCCAGAAACTGCGCGAGTGCATACGCATCCACCGCGCCCGGAGCCAAGGCGAGTGTTTCTCCGGTGAGCAGGGTCTTCAATGTTTGGGCGGTGCTCATGGCTTGAATCTATTGAGTACTTTACGCACATCTTCCCGACCGCAGAGAAACTCGGCCGTGAGTCTGGCTTCTCTGACTATTTCCCGTCTTTCGCGGCAAGCGCATCGATTTCAGCCATTTTAAAGCGCACGCTGACAATGGAGCAACCCCCGTCATCTTTGCGGTAGGTGGCATAGGTTGTGGCAACGATGGTACCGTCGGGGAGCAAGTGCAGGCCGGGGTAGAATCCGTCCTTGAAGCTGCGCAGCAGACTGATGCGATACTGGCCCGGCTTGCCTTGCTTGATGTCCTCGTAAGTGCCGACCCACGCGATGAAGCCGCCTTTGTCCTTGGCGTTTGGCGTGGTGTTGCGGGAGACAATGACTAGACGACCATCGGGCAGGCGGACGCCATGGTGGCGATCGCCGGTGAGGCCCCACGGTGTATCGATGGGAGCGCTCCAAGTTTTACCCTCGTCGTGGCTGAAAATGACAAGGCTTGTGCCGCTGCGTTTATTCTCGCGCAGGATGCAGCAGAGTTCCTCGCCGTCTGGTGAGCGAAATACATAGGGTTCGCACGGGTCCTTGCCGTCGAGTTTCGTGCCGTCGCAGACCATCGCCGGGTCGGACCACGTGAAGCCGCCGTCGCGGGTCACGGCTTGGAGCACCTGCAGATTGGCGTCCTTCCCGTAAGCGCCGCGATGATAAAGACCGAGCGTGCTGCCGTCCTTCAGCCGTACCATGCTGGAGAAGGTCATCACGTTGGCGAATTTTGTATCCGGCTTGGGACTGAGCGGCGGGACTTCGCGCCACGTATTACCGTCGTCTTCGCTGACGACCCGAGGCATCCATCCTTCGTATCGACCGGGAATTTCCTTAACCACCTGTTTGCCTGACGAAGTGAAAGCCGCGAACACCCAAAGGCGTTCATTGCCCTTAGGATCGGTGATCCGATAGAGACTTGGGCAGTTGCGATAGTTGACGTAGTTGGCCGGCATAGTCTCGTCGCTGCGCTTCCAGTTCAGACCGCCGTCCTCGCTGCGGGCCGCCGGTCCGGCGTGGCCGCCGTGTCCGATATTCCAGACGCAGAACATCGTCTTGTTGTCAGAGAGCAGAGCCGTAGTCGGATGCGCGTGATACTCCTCCGGCGTCCCTTGGGCGATGACGATCTGCCGCGGCGCGTCATCCGTAAGGTCAATGTGCTTCAAGGCCTCGCACTGCTGCAACCAAAGCGCCTGTTTCTCCGCCGGTGCTGATTCCCAGGCGCGTTTTGCGGTTTTGATGGCCTTGGCGACTTCGGGCTTGGCCTGGGCGAAGACGGCTAACGGCGCTAGCAGCAGGAACAATAAAGGCGAGCAAAGCCAACCGAAGCGCAGCGAAAACCGCCTGCGAAGGATTTTTGCACTTGCCCGGCACACAGACTGCCACGCTGATTTCAAGATGATGCAGGCAACGATGAGTGTGGTTTTCATAGGGGGGGAGTTTTACTTCTTCGGTACAGCCGGCATTTGTTTGATCCACCCAAGGTTAAATGCGTAGTGGTTCTGGCTGGTGATGACCTGGATAATGTAATCGCGGGTTTGGGTGATGGCGAGATAGCCGTAGCCGTCGGCGGTGTTTTTACCCTCGGGAGCGAGCAGGCGGCGGTCCGGCCAGGTTTTGCCTTCGTCGTAACTGACGGCGGCGTACAGGCCGTACCCCGTGTAGTTGTTGGTGGTGGATTTGAAGCTCATACCTTGGCGCTCTTTGAAGGGTGTCCGCCACTGGTCGGTGAAGGAGCACAGCACGAGAGGGCCTTCCTTGAGCCGCAACATGGCGGGCCTTTGCACGTTGCTCACCACGGGGAATTCACTGATTTCCCAGTGCCACGTTTCGCCGAGGTCGCTGGAGTAGCTGGCAGGCATTTTGAGGTTGAAGAGCTTTTGATTGCGATCTTCGGGCGACAGACGACCGAAGGCCATGAGGCGTCCGTCGGCGAGTTCGACGATGGGCGCATGAATGCCCGCGATACACGGGCCGCTGTTACCGGGGCGAACTTCGTCGTTGCCTCGCAAATCGCGACCACGCGATTGCCAGGTGCGGCCATTGTCGCGGCTGATGACGAGCGAGGAATTGTCATCCGGCATCGCGATCACGCCGTCCTTGGTGCGGATGGGATTGCCCGCCGACTCTCCTTGTGCTCGCAGGACCTCGGCCTTGCTCCAGGTGACGCCGTTGTCGGTGGAGCGGCGCACGAGATTGTCACCATGCTGACGGGCTTCGACAAAGTGGTATATCGTCTTGTCGCCATCCCACCAGACCTTTGGTGCGTGATCGTTCACGTCCTGCGCATCCCAGAACGGCGAGGCAAGCTCCCATTCTTTGGCACCGAAGCGTAGTCGTGAGCCGGCGTTGGAGGTGGTGAGATCGGTTTCGCCAAGCGTCGAGAACCAAACCGCGAGCAGGTCGCCGTTCGGGCATTCGGTGATGGACGGGCTGTGATTCTGGCTGATGAATACCGGTCCCACAGCGCCCTCGGGAATGCGCACAAAAGGCTTCGGACCTTCAAAAAACGACATCTCCACAGCCTGTGGCGTGATGTTCGGCACCGTCTGACTCACGTTCTGCGCGTTCAATGGCATCGGAGCCACGGGCAGCGGCTTTCCCTTTGGCAACTCACCCTGCACCACGCGGAAGCCGATGCGCTCGCTAGCAGAGTTCGTCACCCACGAACCGCGATTCGCCGAGCGCAGGAAGCGGATCATCGAGGAATGAAATCCGCCCCGAAACACGCGGCAGTCGCCATCGGCGCGACCGAGCGGATCCGTCTGTGCGCCGCTCTCATACGGCCCATACCAGTCGAGGCACCATTCCGCCACATTGCCGTGCATGTCGTGCATGCCCCAGGCATTCGCCGTCTTCTGCGCCACGCGCAACGAGCCCGCGCCACCGGCTAGGAGTTCCTCTGTGGGATGGATCAGACCGATGATCTGCCCCTGCTTCAAGCTCGCCGCAGGCTTCCCGATATTCCTCCAATCATACTCGCCAGGCATTGGTCCCGTCGGGAAATAGGCGCCGCGAAAATTTGCCTCGCCGAACCATTTCTGGTGACCGTCCGGCAGATCGTCACCTGTATGAAAAAGCGTAGCCGTTCCCGCTCGGCAAGCGTACTCCCATTCAGCCTCCGTAGGGAGTCGGTACGTCTTGCCCTCCTTTTTTGTGAGCCACTCGCAGAACGCCACCGCCTTTTCCCAGGTTACCCCGCTCGCTGCGTCGTCATCCGCAGGCTTCGACTTCGGGTCGTTCTTTTTGAACTCGGGATCAAACTGTCTATACTGCGCCATCGTGACCTCAGTGACGGCCATCAGGAACGGCTGGGTGATCGTCACTTGGTGCGCCGGCTTCTCGTCAAAGTCGATCCGGTCCTTCACCTGATAGAGTTGATTGATCCTCTTCTGCCGCAGGTAATCCTCCAACGGCGGCCCGTCCTGGCCCATTGCGAACGTGCCGGGCTGGATGGGCACGAGCGTCATGCCGATGGAGTTCTTAAAAGGCACGGTGGCCTGCGCCCTCCCGTCAACCTCGCTTATTTTAAAGCGGATGCTGACGATGGAGCACCCGGTGTCCTCCTTGCGGTAGTTTGCGTAGGTGGTGGCAACGATGGTGCCATCCGGCAGCAGGTGGATTCCGGGATAAAAGCCGTCCTTGAATGTCTTCAGCAGGCTGACTCGGTACTGTCCGGGCTTGCCCCGCCTGATGTCGTCGTACGTGCCTACCCAGGCGATAAACCCGCCTTTGTCCTTCGAGTTCGGCGAGGCATTCCGGAAGACGATCACAAGACGGCCGTCGGGAAGGCAGACGCCATGATGGCGGTCGCCAGTGAGTCCCCAGGGTGCATCGACGGCCTCCGACCAGGTCTTGCCCTCGTCCCGGCTGAACATGACGAGACTCGTGCCGCTGCGGCGGTTCTCGCGCATGAGACAGCAGAGTTCGCCGCCATCGGGGGCGCGGAAGACGTACGGTTCGCAAGGGTGCTTGCCGTCGAGCTTGGTGCCGTCGCAGGCGATCACGGGCTCCGACCAGGTGAATCCCCCGTCGCGTGTAACGGACTGGAGCACCTGCAAAGTGCCTTCCTCGCCTATTCCGCTGCCGCGGTGGAAGAAGCCCATGTAGGAACCGTCCTTGAGCCGGACGACGCTGGAGAAGGTCATGATGTTGCGGAAAGGATCCTCCTTGGAAATGCGGCCCCCGATGGGCGGCAACTCGCGCCAGGTCTTCCCGTCGTCCTCGCTGACGATCCTCGGCATAAAGCCCTCGTTCCGGCCTTGGACGGGTCTGGGGTTCTCCTTGTCGGTCAGGGTGCGTGCAGCAAAGATCCAAAGACGCTCCTTGCCCTGCGGATCGGTGAGGCGGTAGAGGCTGGGGCAGTTCTTAAAATTGACGTAGTTCGGCGGCAGCGCATCATCCATGCGCGTCCAAGTCAACCCGGCGTCGTCACTTCGCGCCATCGGCCCCGCGTGCCCGCCGTGGCCCAGGTTCCAGACGCAGAACATGGTCTTGTTGTCTGCCAGCATCGCCGTCGTCGGATGCGCGTGATACTCGTCCGGCTCCGGCGAGCCGCGGGCGATGACGACCTGCCGGTGCGTGTCATCCGAGAGGTTGATGTGAATCAAAGGGTCGCGCTGCTGCTGCCAAAACGCCTTCTTCTCGGCAGGGGCGGATTCCCAGGCACGTTTGGCGGACTTAGTGGCGTTCGCGACCTCGGGCTTGGCTTGCGCAAGCAAAGCCGTTGGAGCAAGCAGCAGGGTGGTAAGGAGGATGAGGGTGGGGTTCATGGTTCGGTGTTGGCGGCAATTCATCCGGCATGGAAAGGCTTCGGGATCACACGGGGAAATGGCTCAGCCGGAATTTATTTTTTGGCGGCTGCGACTGCGGGCCAGTCATCCGTACGGAAGGGTGATGCCGGGAGGTCGGCGCCGTTGCAAAGGTTGCAGTCAGGCACATCGAGCCATGCGTATCGCACGGCGACTGGTGCGGCGATGTCGGGGCTGCTGATGGTGACCTTGTCGCCATCAAGTCTAGCCACAGCGGGTTTCCACTGCTGGTCGGCACCGGCGATTTGGAAGCCCTTCACCGGGCCGCCGTCCGTGGTCTTCAAGCCTCCGTTGGCATGCTTAAATGAAACGGTGATCGTGTTGCTGTTGATCAATGAACTGGCGGGCAATGGGCCGCTGATGGCGGGGACGTTTTTGCCGTAAACCGTACCGAGGGCCCAAAGGGACAGGCGGCGGCCGACCTCCTGTTTGTTGGTGGGATGGATGTTTTTGGCATCGCCGATGTCGATGGTGATGGCCATGCCGGTCTTCGGAAGCTCGAGCGTTTTCAGCATCGCCTCGCGGATGCGCGGCCAGCCTTCGCCGGTGGCGGTAAAGCTCGGGAGTTGCACCCAGACGAAGGGTAATTCATCGCCCCAGAGCTTGCGCCAGCTCGTGACAAGTTCACCAAGCTGCCTGTGGTAGAGATGTTTTTGGTTCGGACCTGGGAGTGCAGAGTTGCTCTCGCCTTGATACCAAAGGATGCCGCGCAGGGTGAAAGGCGCGAGGTTGAATACTTTGCCGTTGAAGAGACCCGCGGGAGGGCCTTTGCGCCTGCGGATGGCAAGGACATCCAGGGGCCGTGCCGGAGGTGCATGGTTGTCTGCCTTGGCTTTTTCAACAGCGAGGTTCCAGGCAACAATCTGATTCTCGTAGTTGGCCGCGAACCTGGCCTCGTCAAAAGAGGTGTAGCCTCTCATGAAAGTGTCGTAGTTGGCCTTCGTCTCCGGCTCTGTGCATTGAGCCTCTGCGGGGATCCAGTATTCTATCTGCGTTGCTCCGACAGAAGAGTTGATGAGGCCCACGGGCACACCAACTTCTCGATGAATCTCGCGACCAAAGAAGTAGAGCGTGGCAGAAAAGCGACCGACAGTCACCGGGGAGCACACCTGCCAGGCACCTTTGCCTTCGGCCTGTGGATTCGCGGCAGTGCCATTGGTGTCGCTGTAGTAGCGAATGAGAGGAAGGTTCGCGGCGCCTTGCTCCACATCGAAGTGATTCGCACCCTTCACGCTCATTTCCATGTTCGATTGGCCCGAGCCGAGCCACACCTCACCCACAAGCACGTCCTTCACCTCGACCCCGCGCCCGTCTTTGCCTGCGGCGGAAAGCGTGCCAGGCTCGGCACTAGCCGTGAGGCCATCGAGCTTCAAAGACCATTTGCCGCCGGCGTCTGCTGCGGCAGACTTCGATTGACCGGCGAAGGAAACTGTCACTGTTTCGCCCGGATCCGCCCAGCCCCACACGGCGACGGGCTTGTCACGTTGCAAAACCATGTGGTTGGCCAGTACAGAAGCGAGTTTCAACTCGGCAGCGTGCAGCGCGGACGGTGGGGCGAGCAAGAGGGTAACGAGAGCCGAACGCAGCAAGACAGTCTGCCAAGGTGATTTCAAAACGATGCAGGCAACAGGAATGGTAGTTCTCATAGCTGGCGGTCAGTTCAATCGCTTCAAGCGCACGGCTTGAATTTCAATGCCGGGTGCGGCGGTGACTTGGAGGTCGTGCGATCCTGCGGGGATGGTTATCAAGCCGATGCCCAGAGGCTTGAAGACTTTGTCTGGGACTTCCCACCGCGGAATGAGATCGCGGCGCGGAATTTCCGGCGGGTCATAGACGGCGGTGACGGTGACGCGGACCGCAGTGTCGCCGACACTCACGCGGATTTCACCGCCTTTCGCCTTAGCGGTGTGCAGTGCGCTCACTTCGTAACGTCCGGCCACGGGCACGGAAAGATTCCAGGCCATCGCGGCGGCGGGCGAGGGAAAGGTGGCCCAGTCGTAGTCCCAGCCTTTTCCGAAGAACTGCGCGCCGCCGATGCGGTCGGCATTGGGAATGGGCAGGTCGGTACCTTCGGTCAAGGTGATGGGAAAACGTGCGACCTTGCCGCCACTCGGCGCGGTGATTTCGTGAAACCACTTCCGATAAGCCGTTTCCATCTCGGCGGCGAGGGCGGGCTGCTGTACGCCGAGGTTGGTTTTTTCGCCCGGATCATTGCGCAGGTCGAAAAGCATGGCCTGCTTGCCGTCATGCACCCACCGATGCGTTTCCGTTCTTGCCGTGCCGGGATACTCGCGGATTGGCGTACCGTCTTTGCCTCCGCGCCCGGTGAGGTCGAACAGGGTCCGCTGGGGCCATGAGGACGCCTTGCCTTCCAGCAGTGGCACGAGGCTGACTCCGTCGTGGGTCTGGCGTTTTGGCAAAGGCACGGCGGCGAGTTCGAGAAGCGTGGGAAGGACATCGACATGCTGCGTGATCTCGGGGACTCGGCTGCCGGCCTTCAATTTGTCCGGCCAGCGGATAAAGCACGGCACTCGCAGACCGCCCTCGAAGACGCTGCCTTTGCCGCCTCTCATTCCTCCGTTGTAGCGGGCGGTGTTGGGACCGTTGTCGGTCGTGAAAAGGACGATAGTTTTCGAGGATAGGCCGGTCTGATCGAGCTTTTGCAGGATACGACCGACGTTCCGGTCGAGGTTCTCGACCATCGCATAAACCGCCGCGTCCTTGGCATCGAAGCCCAAGGTGCGATATTTCTCGAACAAGTCCTGCGGCGCCTGCATCGGCGAATGGCAGGCATTGAACGGAACATAGCACAAGAAGGGCCGCGCCTTGTTTTGTTCGATGAAACCCATGGCCGCATCGGCGAGTACATCCGTGATGAATCCTTTCGTCGGCGTGCTGACCCCGTTGTGCTCGAGCTGCGCATCGAAGTAGTTGGGAAAGAAACCGCCGCTGAAGCCGAAGAACTCGTCAAAACCCTGTCCACGCGCGGTGGAGGGATGGTTGGAGCCGTTGTGCCACTTGCCGAAGCACCCGGAGACATAACCCGCAGGCTTCAGCACCTCGGCGAGAGTAGTTTCATCGCCATGCATGACTTCGAGGCCGTCCGAGGTATTGATCACATGGAGCCGCGCATGATGCCGTCCGGTGAGCAACGACGAGCGTGTAGGCGAACAGATAGGACTGACGTGGAAATGCTCGAGTTCAACGCTCTGTGTTCTGAGCCTGTCGAGCGAGGGTGTGGAGAGTTTGGAATTACCATGGCAACGCAAGTCCCCCCAACCCATGTCGTCGGCGAGGATGAGGAGGATGTTGGGCTTTGAGCTTGCCGTTGCCGTTGTCGGGGACTTGGGCGGTGCTTGAGGACTCGCCGCGGCGGCGAGAAAATCATCCGTGCGGAAGGGCGAAGCGGGCAAGCCTTCGGCGTTAAATAGATTGCAGGTGGGATTATCCGACCACCCGTAGCGCACCGCGACGGGCGAGGAGACCTGGCCGGAAGAAACGAGCACGGTGTCCCCCTCGATCTTTGCATCGGCCCAGACCCACTTCCTGTCGGCGCCGCAAATCGCGAAGCCCTCGAGCTGGCTGTGCGGACTGTTGCGCACCAGCGGCGCGGTTTTGCCTGTCTTGCGCATCACGTCGTAGGTGGCGGGCACTTCCTTTGCGACGAGTCCGCCGCCGAGGTGGTCAAAGGACAACCG
The DNA here is from genome assembly GCA_947479475.1 of Chthoniobacteraceae bacterium. Lineage (GTDB taxonomy): Bacteria > Verrucomicrobiota > Verrucomicrobiia > Chthoniobacterales > Chthoniobacteraceae > Chth-196. The sequence continues at coordinate 70,778 of CANJZW010000004.1, read as the reverse complement.
AATGGTACTGCCCTCGACCTTCATCGACGTGTAAACCGGACCTGCATGCACCACATCGCGGCCATACGTTTTCGCTAGCGCGATCCTGGCGAGGCGTTCACCGGCCACCTGCTTGCTTTGCGGATGGATGTCCTCGGACTCACCGGTGTCGATGAGTACAGCCATGCCGGTGTTTAGCACGGAGAGCGTCTTAGCCTGTGCTTCGCGAAGATCCGCCCAAATGCTCTCGCCGGGTAGGTCCGTTTTCGCGCGGTAGTTGGCGAGCTGGCAGTAGTAGAATGGAAAGTCGCCCTGCTCCCAGTGCTTCCGCCAGTCGTCGATAAGCATTGGAAACGCGGTACGGTAGAGGCTGGCGTTGCCCGTGTTTGATTCGCCCTGATACCAGAGAACTCCGCGAATAGCATACGGCTGAATGGGATGCACCATGCCATGGAACAGCCGGCCGGCCAGGACGTGCTGACCGATAAGCGGCGGGACCGCTTCCTTCGCGGCGGGATCGAGCGGCGCAAATTCATACTCCGCCCTTGCCATCCAGCCGCCGGGCATTTTGGTGCTGCCCAAGCTGGGGGACCAACTGAAGCCCGGCGGCTCGGCCGGCGCGAAGATACGCACAGCCAACTGGTTCACACCTTCCTTCAAAAGCGTCGAAGGAATCAGGTAATGCCGCACGCTGGTGAGGCCCGTGAAGCTGTCCACGTTGCGCCCGCCAATGAGCGCGCCGTTCCAATACACCTGTTCAAACTGCGCCGACGGGCCGAACTGCAGTACCTGCGCCGCCCCGGTCTGCCGTGCAGTCAGCTCGACCTCCTTGCGAAACCAAAATGCGCCGAGCTTTGGCAAGGAAGGATCCGTCACCGGCCCGCTGTCCTTGACCGCCACCCAGCCGTGGTCTTTCGACGCCGGCCCGCTGGTAAACGGCGCGACTTCGCCTGCAGGGCGATCCTCGCGTCGCGTCTGCTTCAACCACTCGCGGAAGGCTTTTTTGTTGCGCTCGCTTAGGGCATCCATGTTCTTCGCGGCAGCCCCCATTTCTGGAACGCTGGCGAGCGATTCCGGACTGATCCAAGGCTCCACCTTTGAGCCTCCCCAACACACTTTAATGAGGCCCACTGGGGTCTTCAGCTCACGCTGGATACTTTTGGCGAAGTAGTAGCCCGCCGCGATAAAATCCTCCGTGGTGCCCGGTCGCGCCACCGTCCAATAGCCTTGCACATCGTCCGCCGGAGTCCTGGAGGAAGGAGTTTTCAAAACATGGAACTGCCGCAGCGTCGGGTTCCCCGAGGCTTCGATCTCTGCACCCGCGCTCGTGATCGCCTTCATGTCGAACTCCATGTTGGACTGCCCTCCGCCAGCCCAGACCTCGCCTACAATGACATCGGATATCTTGACGCTGCGGTTCCGGGTTAGCGATTGCACAACCATCTCACGGGAGTCAGCGCTGGCCTCCAGAGCATCAAGCTTCACCGTCCATTTGCCATCCGCATTGGCGGTGCTGCTCTTGCCCTGACCCGCAAACTCGACGGTGATATGCTCACCCGGATCCGCCCAGCCCCACACGGGCACCGCCTTGGCGGATTGCAGCACCATGTGATCCGAGAAAATCGAGGGGAGCCTTAAATCGGCGGCGTTCAGAGCCGACAGAGGCGCGAGCAGTAGAGTGGTGAGGAGTGTGATGATCTGTTGTTTCATTGTAAGATCTTTTTTTGGATCATTTCAGTTGCTTCGCGGACAGCGCCTCAATCTCGCTCAACTTGAAGCGCGCGCTGACGACCGAATATTTGCGGTCATCGTTCCAGTACTTGCCGTAGGTGGTGGCAACAATCGTTCCATCCGGGAGTTGATGGATGCCAGGGTAACCACAATCTGAGTAGAAGTGCAGCAGTTTGACATGATACTGGCCGGCGCGCACTTGCTTGATGTCGTCATAGGTGCCGATCCAGGCGACAAACTTGGTGTGTGATGGCGATCCCGGAGCAAAATCTCGGAATACGATGACGAGGCGTCCATCTGGCAGTTGTATCCCTTGGTGACGGTCACCGGTCAGGCCCCACGGGGTATCCACGGGAGTGCTCCACGTTTTACCTTCATTCTCGCTAAACGTCACCATGCTGGTTCCAGTTCGCTGGTTGTCCCGAATGAGGGTGCAAAGCTCGTTCCCCTCTGGAGAACGGAACATATACGGTTCGCAGAGATCCTTACCTTTGACATAAGCCATCACCTCGGGATCGGACCATGTGAACCCACCATCACGGCTAATCGACTGAACAACCTCCAGATCGTTCTGGTTCTTGGCGGGATCCTTGCCCCGGTGAAACACTCCCAGGAAGGAACCGTCCTTCAAGCGGACGATGCTGGAAAAGGCCATAACGTTTCGGAACCGGGAATCCCCGCGAGGACTCAAGGGCATTTCTTCCGTCCATGTTTTTCCGCCATCCTCGCTCAGGAGGCGCGGAATCCAGCCTCTTTTGTTGGGGGAATTTTCTGGAGCTTTGGACGACAACGCGCTGAAGACCCAGAGGCGCTCCTTGCCTTGTGGATCCACCAAACGGTAAAGAGACGGGCAGTTCTGGTGGTTGGCGTAGTTGGGAGGAAGCGAGTCGTCGAGCCGGTTCCAGGTCAGGCCGCCGTCATCACTGCGCGCCATGGGCCCGCATCCTGCACCGTGACCTTTTGTCCACACAGCAAACATCGTCTTGTGATCCCCCATAAGAACCGTCGTGGGCTGCCCGCATGGGATTTCTTTCGTGCCTTGGGCCACAAAGACGTGGCGGTTCGTTTCGCCGGAGATATCAAGCCACTTCAAGGTCGCCTGCTGGGTCTTCCAAGATTCCAGCTTGGTGGCCGCATCTTTCGCACTGTTGGCCGCCAACTCACCGCCCACAACATCCCCTTCCAACGTCATCGATTGAATGCGCAGCAGGGCCTGCCCGGGCCTCAGCGCAAAGCTCTCGATTTCTGCGGCCAAATCGGGAATTTCGAGGCTCTTTTCGCCATCGATCGTGATCAAAAGCGAGGCTGTGCCGTCGCCCGATTTCCAACGACGGATTTCCAAATCAAACGCTTTTCCTGCGGCGACCGAGGCAGGGGCTTTGGAATTCCACGGAACTTGTTTCCTCATTGGAGGGGCAAAAACATGGAGCCCATCCAGCAGAATCCTCCCACCGTAGAACGCGAAATTGTCCACTCCGTTAAAAATGAGGGCCGGCTTCACGCCGCCGGCCTTTTCAATCGCAAGCCGGGCTTTGAGCGTGAACTGGCCGCCCAACTTGGCTTTGGCGAAAAAGATCAGCCCGTCGCCCTTGAGAAGAAGCTGGGCGTCTTTCGTTTCAAAGGCGTAGCCCGGATCGGTGGGAAACAGATTCACGGCCTTTCCGGACTGGACGACTTCGACGGTTTCGGCGTGCGCGGCCAGCGGCGCGAGCAGCAGCGCCGCCAAGAGGGCAAAGCTGGGTTTCATGGCTTCGTAGGGAATCACTTTTTCGGTTCAGGCGGGAGGGCTTTGATCCACGCGAGGTTGAAGACGTAATGATCCTTGCTTGTGATGAGTTGGATGCGCCCATCGCGCGTCTGAGTCATGGCGAGGTAGCCGTTGATGTCCGCGTGGGTGACGCCATCCTTGGCGACGAGCCGGCGGTCGGGCCAGGTTTTGCCCTCGTCGTAGCTCACGGCGGCATAGAGGCCGATGCCGGTGTAGTCGCCTCCACTGCATTTGAAAGCAAGTCCGGCTCGTTCGTTCTTTGGCTTACGCGCCTCGTCAGTGAAGGAGCAAAGGAGGAAGGCACCCTCTTTAAGCCGCAGCATCGCGGGCCGCTGCGTGTTGCTCACGATGGGGAACTCGCTGACTTCCCATTGCCATGTTTCGCCTAGGTCGATGGAGTAGCTAACCGGCATCTTGAGGTTGAAACGCTTTTGCGCGGGCTCCTCCGCCGAAAGGCGGGCATAGGCCATGAGACGTCCGTCGGCGAGTTCGACGATAGGCGAATGAATTCCAGCAATAAACGGGCCTTTGCCTCCGGGTCGAATGTCATCTGCCCCTCGCCGATCGCGTCCGGTTTCACACCATGTCTTGCCGTTGTCGCGGCTAATCGAAAGCCCCGAGAAATCGAACGGGATTGCGATGACGCCTTGTTTGGTCCGGATGGGGTTGCCGGCCGATTCTCCTCGTGCGCGCATCACTTCGGCCTTCGACCAAGTCACTCCATTGTCAGCGGAACGGCGGATCAAGATGTCGCCGTGCTGTCGGCCTTCGACGATATGGAAAATGGTACGGTCGCTGTCCCACCAGATTTTGGGCGCGTGATCGTTCACGTCCATCGCATCCCAGAATGGCGAGGCGGGTTCCCATTCCCCAGAACCGAAACGCAGTCGCGAGCCGGCGTTGGAGGTGGTGAGGTCGGTCTCGCCCATGGTGGAGAACCAGACGGCAAGCAAATCACCATTCGGACATTCGGTGATGGAAGGGCTGTGATTCTGGCTGATGAATACCGGACCCATTGCACCTTCGGGGATGCGCACGAAGGGCTTCGGACCTTCGAAAAACGGCACGCCTCCTGCCTGCGGTGTGATGTTTGGTACTGTCTGGTTCACGTTCTGTGCATTCAACGGCGGCGGGGCCACCGGTAGATGGTTTCCTTTCGGCAACTCTCCTAACACCACTCGGAAGCCGATGCGTTCGCTTGCAGAGTTCGTTACCCACGAACCGCGATTTGCCGAGCGCAGGAAGCGGATCATGGAGGAATGAAACCCACCCCGAAACACCCGGCAATCGCCATCGGCGCGCCCAAGGGGATCCGTCTGTGTTCCGCCCTCATACGGCCCATACCAATCGCTGCACCACTCGGCCACGTTGCCGTGCATATCGTGCAGCCCCCAGGCATTGGGCTTTTTTTGGGCCACTCGCAGAGCACCCGCGCCACCGGCTCTGGACTCGGACTCGGACTCCGGATGATCCAGGCCAATGATTTGCCCTTGTTTTAACTTAGCAGCCGCCCCCCCAACATTCCGCCATTCGTATTCACGCGGCATCGGTCCCGGCGGAAAATAAACGCCGCGCAGGTTTTCCTCTCCGAACCATTTCTGATGACGATCCGGTAGCGTATCGCCCGTGTGGTACAACGTCTCCGCACCCGCACGGCACGCATACTCCCATTCCGCCTCCGTCGGCAGACGATAAGTCTTACCCTCCTTCTTTGAGAGCCACTCGCAAAAGGCCACCGCCTTCTCCCACGTGACACCGCTCGCTGCATCATCATCCGCTCGCTTCGACTTGGGATCTTCGATTTTAAACTTGGGATCGAACCGCCGAAATTGGGCCACCGTCACCTCAGTGACTCCGATGAGAAACGGCTGCGTGATCGTGACCTTGTGCGCTGGTTTCTCATCAAAATCGATCCGGTTAATGTCCTTGTGCATCTCTCCAAACCGCTTCTGACGCAGGTAATCCTCCAACGGCGGACCATCCTGGCCCATCGTGAACGTGCCCGCCTCGATGCGCACGATTTTTATGCCGATGGAGTTGGTGACGGGCTCGGTGCTTCGGCCCACGGTATACACCGAAGACACGGAAAGGGTCAGAGAGGTGAGGAAGAGGTGGATGCGTTTCATGAGGTTCGTTTCAGGTCATCTGGTTCACGGCACCACGCGCACGCTCAAAGAGGTGAGTGTGACACTGGCTGGTGAGGTGAAGCTGAAGTCGTTGGAGCCAGGCTTGAGGGCTTGTTTCAAAGCGGTGGATGAAAGGGTGAGCGTGAGGTCGGATTTGCTGCGCGTGGATTTCAGCTCGTGGAGCAGCTGACCGTTGAGTGTGGTCGCGGGTGGCTCGAACTCGCCTTCGGCTTTGAAAACAATTTCGAGGCTGGTTTCCCTGGCCACGGCTGGATCATCCGCAATGAACAAGCGCGTGGTGGCGGGCGTGCTGGCCTTCATGGTCAATGGCAGAGGCGTCTCGCTCACGGTGGAGTTGTTGGTAACGCTGCACGCATCGGCGAAGAATTCCTTCGGTAGGAGGGCGAGATGCGCTGGGTCCGATAGCTCGGCGAGGAGCGGGTATTCGGACGTGTTGTAGAAGTTGAAGGTGTAAAGACCGTCCGCACCGCGCGCCCAGAGCGTGGCGGCGGCGGCTCGCAACGTCTCCGGCGAGCCGTAGCGGGCGAAGCCGCGCGGCATCCGCTCGATCACTTCATAGACTGGCACGCGATGCTGGTGGGCGAGGGTGACCCCCTGATCGAGTGGGTTTGAGCCAAAGGTGAAGCCGTTGCCGGCGATGACGGCGTCGATCCATCCGGCCTTCAGCCAGGCTTCCACATCGAGACCGAGTTCCTTCGCGCGGGCGGCGGCATCGGGGACGCGGGTGACGAGGCGCAGCGCGTGCCCGCGACGTTTCGCGGCTACATCGAGAATGGTGCGCACTTCGCGGACGAACTCCGTGAGCACGGCGGCGTTGACCTCGCCATCGCGGAAGAACTTCGGATAGCGCAGCCAGTCCAGCTCCACACCGTCGAGGTCATAGCGTCGGCAGGCCTCGAGCACGATGTAGAGATAGTGGCTGCGGACTTCCGCCTTGGAGTAGTCATAAAGAAGCGCTTCGCCGTTCTGTTCGCGGTTCGGTCCGGCGCGCAGAGCCTCAGGCTGTGTTTTGACTTTTGCCCACATGTCTTTGGGGCCTGGTTTGGCCGGGTCATTCAGCCAGGGGAGGAACTCGTTCTTCCACTCGGCATCCGACGGCGGCTTGAGAAACCAATGCCGATGCGTGCGCCGGAAGTCGTCCCACAGATGTGCCCAGTTGAAGTAGGCCTGATGCTTTTCGTTCATGCGCACCGAGAAAAAGAACGTCCGTCCTTCCTGCTTCCAAAAGGCCGCGATGGGCTTCAGCGGATCGTCGCCGAGCGAGGCAAACCTGCCCTGCTGAAGTTCCCAGACCGGAGCGCCGAAGTTGCCGCAGTAAGACAAGCCGGTGACGCTGGTCTTTGCCAAGGGCGCGATGCGCCGCGCGAGGTAGTCCTCCGGCGAACCGGCACAATGAAGGGGCAGCGCTTCTCCCGCCGGAACCCACAGCGCAGCATGATGCTCGGGATAGCCGGACCACTTCAGATCATCGCTGTCGTTGTTGTAGAGGACACGCGGCAGGCCGCGGATGCTGAGCAGGTCTATGGCAGCATCCGCAGCGGGCAATGCCGTGATGAGAAGACAAAAGAATGAGAGACAGAAAAATGGGGTGAGGGTCTTCATGGTTGTTTCTGCGACATTCCGGTGTTTAAAAATCAGCGTTGTGTTTCGAGTTGGCGGCGTTCGATCTCGCGCACGCTGCCATAGGCCCCAGCCCACTCGCCGGCACTCGCGAGCGTCAACCGGACCTGGTGACCGCCGGGGCGCCATTCGAATTGGTCGAGGTAGCTTTGCAGTGGCTTGAGAAGGGCATCGCCCGCTCCGGCGGAGATTCCGCCGCCCAAGATCACCAGTTCGGGATCGAGCACATTGATCAAAGACGCCACGGCCACAGCCAAACGACGGACGGAGGCATCCCAGATGATCTGGGCATCCGCCTCACCGGAGATCGCTGCGGCGACGAGGGCATGGCTGCTTTCGTAGCGACCCTGGGTGCGCTGGAGCAGGCTTTGATTTCCCAGGTAGGAGACTAAACTCCCCGGGGTCTGAAAGGCATCAAGTTCGCCGTCTGCTTGGATGGAAATGTGTCCCAAATGTCCACCACGCCCGATGTGGCCTCGGATGAGTCTGCCACCGCTGAGAATGGCTCCACCCACCGCCGTGCCCAGGGTCAGCATGATGACATCCTGACAGCCCCGAGCGCTGCCGACCCATTCTTCACCGAGCAGGGCGGCGTGGGCATCATTCAGCACGCGCACTTCACGCGCTAAAAAAGCGAGCCAGTCCAATTTTTCCAATCCATGCATGCGGCCTGGCATCCAGTCGATGTAGCGGCCACTGCGGTGGGCCAAGCCGGGAGCGCACAGGCCAACTGGCAATGGCCCGCAGCCCGCTGTGGCTTCCAGTTCATGCACGAGATCGCGCACACGATGGGCGAACAAGGGCTGGGAGCCACGCCACTCGCCATCCAGAGTGGGTTGGGACGACGTCTGCACCAGCGTGCCTGTGTCACGCTCCAACAGGGCTGCTTTAATGTGAGTGCCGCCAAGGTCGATGCCGATGGCGAGTCGCGATGCTGCGCTCATAAGGTCACATCAGTGTCCGCTGGCTGGGTTGCCCGTGGAGTGATGGGCTCGCGGACGAGCACGAAGTAGAGCAACGCGGTGACGATGCCGATGGCTGCGCCAGTCTGCAGGGCGGGCGCGAAGCTGGTGGTCTTTTGCACGATGAAACCAGTGAGCGCGGGGGCGAGCGTGCCACCGCAGTAACCGCCAAAGTTTTGCACCGCACCGAGCGAGGCGGTGCTGTTCCCTGGCGCGGCGACCGGAGCCATGGCCCACGCGGCGCTGCTGGCGATGTAGAGCAGGAACATGGCGGCGGCGATGAAACCGATGGCGAGCACATTCCCCGGCGTGATGGCGGCGAGCGCGGTGAACACCGAGCCGCCGAGCAGCGCGATGACCATCGGTCCCTTGCGACTCAGCATGGGCGACACGCCGCGTCTCACGAGATAGTCGCAGAGGTGACCACCGCACAGGCTGCCAAAGACGCCGAACACGAATGGAATCGCGGCCACCCAGCCCGTCTTTGCGATGGTGAAGTGTCGCTCCATTTGCAGGTAGCTCGGCAGCCACGCGTTGTAAATCCACAGCAGATACACCGTGCCGGAGAAGCCGAAGATCATGCCCCACGTCGTGCGAAAGCGGAAAAGATGCGTCCATTCACGGAGCGTGATGGGTTGGCGCACCGTGGGCGTTTCGCCATCGGCGAGGTAACGCTTTTCGTCCTCGGTGAGGTCAACCTGGGCGGGATTTCGATACAGCGCGTAAAACGTGGCTGCAACCACGAGTCCGACCGCGCCCATGATGATAAACATGGCCCGCCACCCTAAGCTGAGCATGAGGAAGGTGAGCAGCGGCGCGGAGATGGCCGTGCCGAGGGTGGAGGAGCAGTTCCACACGCCAGTGGCGAAGCCGCGCTCGCCTTTGCCAAACCAGTCGCACACCACCCGCACGTTCGCGGGGAACTGCGGTGCCTCGCCAATGCCGAGCGCCGCACGGGTGGCAAAGAACTGCCCAAACCCGCGCACGAACCCGCCCACCATCTGCGCCAGCGACCAGATGGCCAGGCTGAGCGAGAGCACGAGCCGCGGCCCAAAGCGGTCCACGATCAGGCCGGCAGGCAACTGCGCGAGCGCATACGCACCGAGGAAGGCGGAGAGCAGCAGCCCCATGTCGGCCACGGACAGGCCCAGCTCCTCGCGGATGAGCGGATTCGCAATCGCGAGCGTGGCGCGGTCGATGTAGTTGATCACGCCGATGAGCACGAGCAGCACCAGCGAGGTGATTTGCACCCGGAGGAGACGCGGCGACTTCGGCGGCGTGGGAGATGTTTCGTCAGATGGCATGGGCTTCACTCGGGTTGCAGCAGGACCTTGGTTTCGTTCTTGTTGATGACGCCCTGGAAAGCCTCTTCCCAGCGACTGAGCGGCAGACGATTCGAGATGAGCGGTCGCAAATCAAACATGCCATCGCCGAGCAGGCGCAGCGTGGTGTCCCACGTCTGCCACGAGTGGCAGATGGAACCCTGGAAGTGCAGTTGCTTGAGGATGACCTTGTCCAACTCGATCTGAAACGGTGCGCCGAAGATACCCACCTGCGTGTAGCGGCCCATCTTGCGCACGAGGTCGAGACACATCGCGGCGGAGGCGGGAGCGCCCGCGCATTCCAGCACCACATCCGCGCCGTAGCCGTGAGTGAGGTCCTTCACCGTGTCCAGCGCGTGGCCTTCCTCCACATTGACGGTCACATCGATGCCGAGCGTTTTGCTCAGCTCCATGCGGCCTGCGTCTTTCGCCGTGCCGAGCAGCACCACGCGTGCTCCATAGGCCTTCGCTAGCATCGCACACATCAGTCCGATGGGGCCGGGGCCGGACACGGCGACCACTTCACCCGGACGGATAGTCGTCAACTCCAGCACAGCCTGTACCGCGCAAGCGAAGGGCTCGCACAGCGCACCCGTTTCAAAATCGAGGCTCTCCGGCAGCGGCAGCACGATCTCCTGCCGCACGTTGAGATACTTCGCGAAGCCGCCATTCATGCCGCTGCCCACCGCCGCCCGGTCAATGCACATGAAGGGCGCGCCGATCTGACAATAGCGGCATTTCCCGCAGAGTCGGCCTGCGGAAGGATTCACCGTAACGCGGTCGCCCACCTTCCAGCGCGTCACGCCAGCGCCGGTCTCCACGATGGTGCCGCAAACCTCATGACCGAGAATCACCGGCGGCTTGATGACATACTCGCTTTTGAAAATGTGGATGTCCGTGCCGCACACGCCCGCATTGCGAATCTCGATGACCACCTGCCCCGGCGCGGCCTGCGGATCCGTCATTTCGATGTATTCGACATTGCCCGGCTCCGGGCGCGTTTTCACGACGGCTTTCATGCGTTGTTGGTTGGGTTTGGATTGAGTTGGGAGGAATCGACCACGCCGAAGCGGCCATCGAGCGAGCGGAAATGTTCGAGGCGCACCACCTCGGAAAACTCAGCGTAAGTCGCCATGCGGCCTGCATCGGCGAGCGTGGATCCATGGCGCCGCAAGCCCTGCAAAACCTCGCTCACCGCTCGCGTGGCGGCGAATAGCGCCGAGAGCGGATACAGCGCGAGCGAGTAGCCCAGGCGCTTCAAATCCTGCGGCAGCAGGCGTGTCGTCTCGTGGCCCTCCACGATGCTGATCATCAGCGGCCCCGGCACTTCGCGAGCCACTGCCTCCGCATCCGCGATGGTCTTCATCGCATCCACGAAGACCAGATCCACACCCGCCTCGCGGTAGCATAAAGCCCGGCGAATCGCCTCAGCGCGACCCGCCGCCGCCAGCGCATCCGTGCGCCCGATGATGAGCATATCCGCATCGCCCCGCGCCTCGATGGCCCCTTTCAGACGCTCCGTCATCTCCTCCACCGAGACCAGCTTGATGCCCGCCATGTGCCCGCAACGTTTTGGCGCCGCCTGATCCTCAAGGTGCATCGCCGCCACACCCGCTTGCAAATACTCGCGCACCGTGCGCTCGATGTTCGCCGGTCCACCGTAGCCCGTATCCGCATCCGCGATCACCGGCAGCTTCACCGCACGAACCATGTTCCGCGCATGAGTCGTCATCTCCGTCTGCGTCAAAATCCCGACATCAGGACATCCTGTCAGACTCGCCGTCGCACCGAAGCCCGTCATGTAAACCGCCGGAAACCCCGCGCACTCGATCAATCGCGCCGTCAGCGCATCCGCCGCGCCCGGAGCCATCACGAGGTTTTCTCCGGCGAGCAGTGTCTTCAATGTTTGTGTGGTGTTCATGGTGGTGGGGATTATGGAAGGATCACGGGCACGGCCCATTTGCCGATGAGGATGGTTTCGCCAGCGGCGCAGTCCTTTTGGAAGAGCGTGGAGTAGTTCGCGGCCATTTCAGGAATGAAGAGCGGGATCTCAGGCAGGGCGACTTTCTCGAAGCCTTGGTCGATCAACGCTTGCGCGGTGCTATCGCGGCTGCGGTCGAGCGCGGGGGTGAGGAAGAAGACGGTGCCGGGGCGTTCGCTCTTGAGCGTCTTCTTGCCATTCATCGCGACGGGGAGGACGTGCGCGTTCTTGAGGGCGAAGGGCAGTTCGGCAGCGACGTAGGCGCGGTCCGTAAAGAGTTTCGCGCCGGAGATGAGCGGCTGCGGTTTGGCATCGGTGCTGGTGAGTGTGCATGGCTTGGTGGTGCGCATCGGTTTGCCATCGGCGTTGGCGCGGACGGGAGCTTTGGAGGGCTTTGGTTTCTCCTGGCCGCCGTTGCCCTTGCTGACGAGCTGACGCAGCTTCACCGCGCCGCTCACGTCCTTGCCTCCGGCCACATCTTCTTCGCGAAAGACCGCCATCAGGATGTTGCGGTCGGTGACGCGATTGTAGTCGTAAATGATGCGGATGAGACCGTCCGGCGTCTGCTGGCCATCGGGATAGGACACGCCCGCGCGTTCATCAAGCAGGAGACCGCCGCTCCAGGTCTTGCCATCGTCTTTGGAAAAGTAGGCCGTGAGATGCGAACGACCGATCCGCTGGTCGAGCGGGCCGTGCTTCACGAGCAGCAGATTGCCCGACACGAGCCTGCGAACGAAAAAGCGCGAGGTCGGGTGCTCAATGCCCGAGGACGTCAGATCCGGCCAGGTCTTGCCGCGGTCGGTGGAGACGCTTTCGCCGATGCCGTAGCGGGTGCGGACGAGCAGCCAGAGGGAGCCGTCGGTGCGCTCGACAAACATGTGTTCGTCGGCTTCACGCGCGTCCTTTGGCGCATTGCAACTGCCGCGCAGGGTCCAGGTCTTGCCAGCATCGGTGGAGACGACGAGTTGCGCACTGTGGTCCCCATCACTCCAGCCGTTGCTCCCCCATTGGCTGATCGGCAGTCCCCATTCGCCGGAGGAAAGCACGAGTGGCTTGCACATCATCACCCCTTCGCTGATGCGGCGCGGTTGCGACCACTTGGGCTGCGCGGCATCGGGCTGGGCAGTTTCCGCGCACCACAGTTCCGGTTTCACAGAGGGTCTGCTTTGCGCCCAAAAGAGGAACAAGCGGCCATCCCGCGACACCCACACCTCGGGATCGAACGCCCGCACCGGCCGGCCTGCATCGGGATCCACGGTAAGCATCTCGGTCCATGTCGTGCCGTTATCGCCGCTGGTGGAGAGCACGACGTAGTTGTTCGCGTCCTCGCTCGGCGTCACGCCAGCGTAAAAGGTCGCCCACAGCCGCCCTTTCGCTGCGACCGTGACGCTTGGGGCCATAGTTAGAGCGCGGTTGCTCACCGCATGCTCCGTTTTCGGCGGACCGAGATGCCACGGCGTTTGCCGCGCTGGAGCGTCGTCGGCGTGGAGCGCAGCCAGTGGCCCGAGTAGCCTGGCGGTGAGGAGGAGAATGAGTCTGGTTTGCATTGGGTCTCAGTTCATCTTGGGCCTCACTTCTTCACCGCAGGCACAGGCCAGTCATCGGTGCGGAAGGGCGAAGCGGGCAGGCCAGCGCCATTCGCGAGGCTGTAGTCGGGGCAGTCTTTCCAGGCGTAACGAACGGCCACAGGCTGGGGGACTTCGGGGCTGCTAGCGACAACGGTCTCACCGACGATCTTGGCTTCAGCGGGTTTCCATTGCTGATCAGCCGCAGCGATTTGGAAGCCGGTGAGAGGGCCGTCTTTGATGGATTTGAGGCCGCCATTGGCATGCTTAAAGTCCACAGTGATGGCGTTGCCGCTGATCATCGAGCCTGCGGGGAGCGGGCCGCTAATGGCGGGGACGTTTTTGCCATAGACGGTACCGAGAGCCCAGAAGGAGAGGCGCTTGCCGACGTCTTGCTTGTTCTTCGGATGGATGTCCTTCGCATCACCGATGTCGATGGTGATTGCCATGCCTGTCTTTGGCAGGGCGAGTGTCTTCAGCATGGATTCGCGCATACGCGGCAAGCCTTCACCGCCCGAGGGCCAGGTGAAGTTTGGCAACTGCACCCACGCGAAGGGTAGTTCATCGCTCCAGAGCGAGCGCCAACTGGTGACGAGCTGCGTGAGCTGCTTGTCGTAGAGGCCGGGATTGCCGACATTGCGTTCGCCTTGATACCACAACATGCCGCGCAGGGTGTAGGGCATGAGGTTGAGGACCTTGCCATTGAAGAGGCCGCTCGGGCCGCCTTTGCGTTTCCAGATCACCACCGGATCGCTTGGTTCCGCCACGACGAAGGGCGTGCCATTGGCTTTCGCCTGTTCGGAAGCGGCTTTCCAGATGGCGAGCTGCTTTTGATGCAAAGCGGAAGCCTGCGCAGGATCGAACTTCAGGTGTGCCTCGTGCTGCGTGTCGTAGTTCGCCTTCGTTTCAGTATCGGAGGACTGCACCTCGGCAGCCACCCAGGATTTGATGGGCGTGCCGCCGAGAGAAGTATTGATTAGGCCGACGGGCACGCCGACTTCTTTATGAATCTCGAGACCAAAGAAATACAGCACGGCAGAGAAGCCACCGACCGTGTGCGGCGCGCAGAGCAGCCACGCGCCTTTGCCCTCAGCCTGCGGTGTGTCGGAGGGTCCTGAGCTTTCGCGGTAGTGGCGGATGAGCGGATACTTCGCGGCGGCTCTCTCGACATCGAAGTGGTAACAACCCGCAACAGGAAACTCCATGTTCGATTGGCCCGAGCCGAGCCACACCTCACCCACAAGCACATCCTTAACCTCGACCTTGTGCCCCTCCTTCCCCGTAACGACGACCGTCCGAGACTCAGCACTCGCAGCGAGCGCATCCAGCCTGAGGGACCATTTGCCATCGGTGCCCGCCGTGGCGGACTTCGATTGGCCGGCGAAGGAAACAGTCACCGTCTCACCTGCATCCGCCCATCCCCACACCGCGACCGGCTTCTCGCGCTGAAGCACCATGTGATCCGAGAACGGCGTCGCCAATTTCAACTCGGCGGTGTGCAGCGCAGTGGCCTCCGCTTGAATCCGCACCCAGGCGGCTTTCGCTTTTTCAATCTCGGCCTCGCTCAAACCGAGTGCCTTCAAAATACCGATCGCCATCAGCTTGTTGCCCGCCACGTTCATGTGCACCCCATCGCTGGTCAGCACTTTTTCGTTGGGCTTGTTCTCCGCCTTGATGCGCTCCTGGAACACCGTGTTCAAATCGGCCAGCGGCAGCTTCCGTTCCTTCGCAAGCTGGCGGAGGAATTCGTTGTAAGGCGCGAGCCGTGCGTTCTCCAGGCTTCCGGGATTCTCATTGATGACGGTCGTCGTCAGGATCACCGGCTTCACGCCGGCAGCGGACGCGCGGCCAATGATGGCGGAGATGTTCTTGTTGAAAGTTCCGCGTGCTGCCACGTCTTCCTTGTCGGTGCCATTCTTCGCCATCTCATCGTCCAGCGGCACGCCGGCAGCACCGTGCCACACGTCATTGACGCCGCAACTCAGCGTCATCCAACTGGGTTGTTTGCGAAGCACGTCCTTCTCAAGCCGGGCCAGCATCTGATCGGACTTGTGGCCTCTGACGCCGGCGGGCACAGCCTCCGCCTTTACCCCGTTGGCCTCCAGCCCCGCGATGACAAGGTTCACGTAGCCCATCGAGGTGTCCCAGCCTTCCTGGGTGATGGAATCTCCCAGGAAGGCAATCTTGTCACCGCTCTTCACTGCAATTTCCGCCAAGGCGGATTGGTGCGCAGTCAGACTTAAGCCCAGCAGGGCGGTGAGGAGTGTGTATTTCATAGTTTATTCACTTCTTCGGCGCAGACGGCAGTTGCTTGATCCAAGCGAGGTTGAAGGCGTAGTGGTCCTTGCTGGTGACGAGCTGAATGCGACCGTCGCGGGTCTGCGTGATCGCGAGGTAGCCATACCCGTCGGCGGTGTTTTTTCCCGTGGGTGCGAGCAGGCGGCGGTCGGGCCAGGTCTTGCCTTCGTCGTAGCTGACGGCGGCGTAGAGGCCGTAGCCCGTGTAGGAGCCGGTGGTGGATTTGAAGGTCATGCCTTGGCGCTCTTTGAAGGAGGTCCGCCACTGATCGGTGAAGGAACACAGCACGATGGGGCCTTCCTTGAGCCGCAGCATGGCGGGCCTTTGCACATTGCTCACGACGGGGAACTCACTGATCTCCCAATGCCACGTTTCGCCAAGATCGGTGGAGTAGCTGGCGGGCATCTTGAGCTTGAAGAGCTTTTGGTTGAGATTTTTGGGCGACAAACGGCCGAAGGCCATGAGGCGTCCGTCGGCGAGTTCCACGATGGGCGCATGGATGCCCGCGATGCACGGGCCGCTGTTGCCGGGGCGAACGTCATCGTTGCCTCGGAGATCGCGACCACGCGATTGCCAGGTCCGGCCGTTGTCGCGGCTGATGACGAGCGAGGAATTGTCATACGACATCGCAATCACGCCGTCCTTGGTGCGGATGGGATTGCCCGCCGACTCTCCACGCGGACGCAGCACCTCGGCCTTGCTCCAGGTGACGCCGCTGTCGGTGGAGCGGCGCACGAGATTGTCGCCATGCTGACGGGCTTCGACGAAATGATAGATCGTCTTGTCGCCATCCCACCAGACCTTGGGCGCGTGATCATTCACGTCCTGCGCATCCCAGAACGGCGAGGCGGGTTCCCATTCCTTGGCACTGAAGCGCAATCGCGAGCCGGCGTTGGACGTGGTGAGATCGGTTTCGCCGATGGTGGAGAACCAAACGGCGAGCAAATCGCCATTCGGGCACTCGGTGATGGACGGGCTGTGATTTTGGCTGATGAACACGGGGCCGACGGCGCCCTCGGGGATGCGCACGAAGGGCTTCGGACCTTCAAAGAAGGTCGCATCCGCTGGCTGTGGCGTGATGCTTGGCACGGTCTGGCTCAAGTTCTTCGCGTTGAGCGGCGGCGCGGCTATGGGCAGGAGCTTTCCCTTCGGACGCTCTCCCTGCACCACGCGGAAGCCGATGCGCTCGCTAGCGGAGTTCGTCACCCACGAGCCGCGATTAGCGGAGCGCAGGAAGCGGATCATCGACGAATGAAACCCGCCACGAAAGACGCGGCAGTCGCCATCCGCACGGCCCAGCGGGTCCGTCTGCGCGCCGCTCTCATACGGCCCATACCAGTCGCTGCACCACTCGGCCACGTTGCCGTGCATGTCATGCAGGCCCCAGGCATTCGGCTTCTTCTGCGCCACGCGCAAGGAACCCATGCCACCTGCCCGAAGTTCCTCTGTGGGGTGGATCAGACCGATGATTTCCCCCTGCTTCAAGCTCGCCGCAGGCTTCCCGGCATTCCGCCAGTCATACTCGCGCGGCATCGGTCCCGGCGGAAAATAGGCACCGCGAAAGTTATCCTCGCCGAACCACTTCTGATGACCATCCGGCAAATCGTCACCGGTATTGAAGAGCGTCGCCGTGCCCGCGCGGCAAGCATACTCCCACTCCGCCTCCGTCGGCAGACGATACGTCTTGCCTTCCCTCTTCGAGAGCCACTCGCAAAAGGCCACCGCCTTATCCCAAGTCACGCCGCTGGCCGCATCCTCATCCGCGGGCCTCGACTTAGACTCGTTCTTTTTGAACTCGGAATCAAACTGTCGAAACTGCGCCACGGTGACCTCTGTGACGCCGATTTGAAACGGCGTCGTGATCGTGACTTGGTGCGCGGGCTTCTCGTCGAAGTCGATCCGGTCCTTCACGTTGTAGAGTTGATTGATCCGCTTCTGACGCAGGTAATCTTCCATCGGCGGCCCATCCTGGCCCATCGTGAACGTGCCGGGTTGTATGGCCATGAGCGTCATGCCGATGGAGTTGGTGACGGGCGCTGCGCTTTGGCCCACGGAATAAACCGAAGACACCGAAAGGGTGAGAGGGATGAGGAAGAGGTGGACGCGTTTCATGGCTGTGTGGTGCTTCACTTCTTCGGCGCGGACGGCAGTTGTTTGATCCAAGCGAGGTTGAAGACGTAATGGTTTTTGCTGGTGATGAGCTGGGCGCGCCCGTCGCGGCTCTGGGTCACGGCAAGGTAGCCTTGGGGTTCAGCCATGGTGTCGCTCATCGTGAACATGCCCCGGTTGATGGTGCTCACCTCGCGCGCCGGGCCGCCAGGGGTGATCAGCCGACGGTCCGGCCAAGTCTTGCCCTCGTCATACGACACAGCCGCAAACAAACCGTAGCCGGTGAACTCCCCATCCTTGCTCCTTAATGTCATACCCTTGCGGTTGCCTTTGTAGAAATCAAGAACTTGATCGGTGAACGAACACAGCAGGATGGGACCTTCGCGAAGACGGATCATCACGGGGCGCTGGACGGAAGTGACAGCCGGAAACTCGCTGGCAGCATAGGTCCAAGTCTCGCCCTGATCTCTGCTGAAACTTAACAAGGCCTTTCCGCCGAACACGGCGACCTGTGCAGGATGTGGCCTGCCGATGGTCATGAGCCTCCCATCGGCAAGTTCCACCACCGGCGCATGAATCCCAGCGTGCCGGCTTCCCTTGCCACCCGGACGAACATCATCATTCGGGTGGCGGGCGCCGACTGAAGTCCAGCTCTTGCCGTTGTCGCTGCTCTTGTGCAGAGACACCCCGACATCCTGTGTGATGATAAGCGCTCCTTCCCGGGTGCGGATCATTCCAGCGCCGGTTTCCCCCTGCGGATAGATCGGTTGGGCTTTCGACCAAGTGGTGCCGTTGTCGGTAGAGGTGCGAACGATGTTCTCCGAGTGGCCATTGGCCAAATGGTAGATAGTTTGGTCTCCATCCCACCACAGCTTGGGGGCGTGGTCGTTGATATCCTGCCCATCCCAGAAGGGCGAAGCCTCCTCCCACTCGCTTTGGCCAAATCTCAGACGGCTGGCAGCATTGCACAGCTCCGTGGCCCCTTCCAAGACTGTGGAGAACCAAACGGCAAGCAGGTCCCCGTTGGGACATTCTGTGATTGCCGGGCTATGGTTGTGCGCGGAGAACAGCGGGCCCGCAGATCCTTCCGGGATTTTGACAAAGGGCTTCGGGCCGCTGAAAAACGGCTCGTCCTGCGGCTGCATCTCGATCTTGGCCACTTCCTGCTTCACATCCCGCGCGTGCTTCGGTGGTGGCACCTTTGCGAGCAACTCTCCTGTTGGCTCCTCTCCCAAAACCACGCGGAACCCGAAAATGCTCGCGCTGGATTCCGGAATCCATGCCCCGCGGTTCGCGCTGCGCACCAGTCTTGAAAGCATCGAATGCGGACCGTCGCGGAAGACACGGAAGTCCCCGTCGCTTCGTCCGCGCGGATTGGTCTGCTCCCCGGCCTCGTAGGGACCATACCAATCACTGCACCATTCGGAGAGGTTGCCATGCATGTCGTAAAGGCCCCACGCATTCGGCGCACGCTGTGCCACCTGCAGCAAGGGCTGGTTCTTTTTTGCTGCCGCTGCCACGTCGTCGGGAATGACAAACCCATCCGCCGCCAATTTCAAAGACGCCCCCTCCGCACCAACAGGCAGGTATTCCGGCGATCCTTTACCGTCCGGAAAGTAATAGTTCCAGGCGAACAGTTTCGGGTATCCAAACCGCGTAAACCACGTCAGAAAACCATCCGGCAGTTTGTCTCCGGTATTGAAAACCGTCGTCGTCCCGGCGCGGCAGGCATACTCCCACTCCGCCTCGGTCGGCAGGCGGTAGGCCTTGCCTTCCTTCTTCGAGAGCCATTGGCAGAACTCGACCGCTTTGTGCCAACTGATCCCGTTGGCCGCCTCGTCGGGCAAGCCCTTGCCTTTGCGATACTCCGGATCGAATTGCCGATATTGCTCTACCGTCACCTCGGTGGCCCCGATGTGGAACGGCCTGGAGATGTTCACCTGGTGCACGGGCTTCTCATCCCAGTCCGCTCGGTCCGACTCCTCGGGATGTTTTTTCATTTCATAGTCCGTCTGCGGTCCCTCCTGGCCCATCATGAACGTTCCGGGCTGGATGGGCATGAGTTTCATGCCGATGGAGTTGGTGATGGGCTCGGCGGCATGGCCCTCGAAATGCAAGGAAGATACGGAAAGGAGGAGCGGAATGAGAAAGAGGAGGATGTTTTTCTTGAGGTTCATTTCGGGTCATCTTGTTCAGGGCACCACGCGCACGCTCAACGAGGTGAGCGTCACAGTTGCTGGTGAGGTGAAGGTGAAGTCGTTGGTGCCCCGTTTGAGTGCTTGTTTCAACGCGGTGGAAGAAAGAGTGAGCGTGAGGTCGAATTTGCTGCGCGTGGATTTCAGCTCGTGGAACGGCTGACCATTGAGTGTCGTCACAGGTGGCTCGAACTCGCCTTCGGCTTTGAAAACGATTTCGAGGCTGGTTTCCGTGGCCATTGCTGGATCATCCGCAATGAACAAGTGTGTGGTGGCGGGGATGCTGGCCTTAAGGTCCAATGGCAAGGGCGTCTTGCTCACGGTGCCGTTGTTGGTGACGCTGTACGCATCAACGAAAAATTCTTTCGGCAAGTGCGCGAGCCTCGCTGGGTCGGATAGCTCGGCGAGGAGCGGGTATTCGGCGGTGTTGTAGAAATTGAAGGTGTAAAGACCATCCGCTCCCCGCGCCCAAAGCGTGGCGGCGGCGGCACGCAGCGTTTCCGGCGAGCCGTAGCGGGCGAAGCCGCGCGGCATCCGCTCGATCACTCCATAAACGGGCACGCGATGCCGGTGCGCGAGGGTGACCCACTCGTCGAGTGCGTTTGAACCAAAGGTAAAGCCGTTACCAGCGATGACGGCGTCGATCCATCCGGCCTTTAGCCAGGCCTCGACATCGAGACCGAGTTCCGTCGTGCGTGCGGGGCTATCGGGGACGCGGGTGACGAGGCGCAGCGCGTGCCCGCGACGTTTCGCGGCTTCATCGAGGATGCTGCGCGCGTCGCGGACAAACTCCGTGAGGACGGCGGCATTGACCTCACCATCTCGGAAGAACTTCGGATAGCGAAGCCAATCCAGCTCCACGCCGTCGAGGTCGTAGCGTCGGCAGGCCTCGCGCAGGATCGCGAGATAGTGGCTGCGGACTTCCTCCTTGGAGTAGTCGTAGAGCAGCTTCTCGCCGTTCGCCTCGCGGTTTGGACCCGCTCGCAGAGCCTCAGGCTGTGTTTGCACTTTTGCCCACATTTCTTGTGGACCAGGTCGGGCCGGGTCATTCAGCCAGGGGAGGACTTCGTCCTTCCACTCGGCATCCGAGGGTGGCTGAAGAAACCAATACCGGTGCGTGCGCCGGAAATCATCCCAAAGATGCGCCCAGTTGAAGTAGGCGTGATGCTTGTCGTTCATGCGCATCGAAAAGAAAAAAGTGCGTCCATCACGCTTCCAGAACTGGAGGATCGGTTGAAGCGGATCGTCCCCAAGTGCGGCAATGGGGTCGCGTTTCATTTCCCAGATGGGCAGGCCGAAGTTGCCGCAATAGGCGAGCCCGGCAACCTCGGTCTTCTTTGCGAGCGGTCCAATGCGCAGCGCAAGGTAGTCCTCGGGAGTGCGGATGGATGGTAAAGGAATCGGTTTGCCCGCAGGCACCCAGACGCTGTCGTGATGCTGCGGGTAGGCGGGCCACTTCAAGTCATCACTGTCGTTGTTGAACAGGATTCGCGGCAGCCCGCGACTTTCGAGGGTGGCGTCAGAACTGGTGCCAGCAGCGTGAATCGCAGCCAGGAGCGCGAACAGCAGCGGGGAAAAGAAAAGGAGGTTATGTTTCATCATTTCCTTTGTTGCGAAGCCAAAAACTTGCAGCGCTCAGCGTCAGCGCAGCCGCGTGTGAGCCTGACGCGGCGTTGCCTCACAGACCGCGCCTAAGATCGTCAAGGGTCTGAGTTGTGTGCGGAACATCATAACAAGTGGTTTCAACAAATAACCCCGCCGACTACGCGAGGATCTCACTAAGCGGACCCCTGTGCATATGAGGATCAAGATTTGGATCGAGCCGTCCAAAGTCGTCACGGGGACTTCCGCTGGCGTGAAGGAGCGTGTTGTAAAGGGTGTTGATGGTTTTGTGCCCGGGCTTGCCGTAGTCCGGGTAATGCACGATCCGCCCGCCGCGCTGCAGACGTGCCTCGGGCCCTCCAAACAGCACAAAAGGCCATTCATAGCAGGTGCTGTGGTGCGTCTCCGCGTTGTCGCTGAGATACAGGATGACCGTGCGGTCGAGCATTGTGCCGTTTCCTTCGGGCACATTCGCGAGGGCCCGCATCGTGCGGGCGATGAGGCTGAAGTGGAACGCGCGGATCTTTTCAGACATCTCCCAGCGCGTGTGATCGTCCGCAAGATAAAGCGCGTGCCCGATGACATGCTTGGATTCCTGAATCCCAAGTCCACCAAACGTCACGTTGAAGTTTGGTGTACCCACTCCTGATGCGATCGTGGCGCTGTTGGTAATCCCGCCAATCAACGCTGCGGTTGCCAACTCAAACTGTGCATCCAGACGGTCGGTTTCTACTTTTGACTGATATTTGTCTGCTGCGGCAGGGGCGATGGCACCCAGGGATTCGCGGGCTTCCACCAACCGGTTCGAGGTGCGTGCAATCGACTCAAATGCCCCAAGGTATGCATCGAGTTTCTCCTTTTCGATCGCACCGAGTTCCTTCCTAGCACTCCGGATTTCAGCCTGCATGTGGTCGAGCAGTCTGCTCTGGGCCTGAAAAGACGCTCCCGCCTCATTTCGGGAAACCACACCGAACAGTTTACGGTACGCAATCGCCGGGTGCAGGATGGTCGCGAGGCTTTGTCCAGATTTGAGCGCAGTGCAGTTGAAGTCGATGGCCTTGTCCACTTCACTGGAGATTCCGAGGGCAATGCTTTGAAAAATGCCCTGCCGGTGTTGACCCAGCATCGAGTCGATTGTGGCCCCCCGGATGGCACGCCCCCCGTTCGCGTGATAGGCGCCCAAGGCACCGTGATCGCAGGAATGTCCCCCGCTACACATGCGGCCGGACAATCCTTGAATGATGGTCATCCGGTCCCGGAACGATTCCACCGGCGCCAAAGATGCGGGCAGGGTCAGGCCCGTTAGCGGTGTGCTAGAAAAACAGTCCCGGTTTTCGCGAGGGACAAAGGGAATTTCCTGAGGTTGTAGTTGTTTTGGAGGAAGTCCGTTACCCTCCAGGACAAATAGAAAACGGAGAGGCCCCATTTTTCCTTCCGCCCCGAGGCAGATGCGCTCCAGCACGGGACCAAGCACGGTCGCACTCGCACCAAGGCTCAGGTTTTTGAGAAAGTGACGGCGGTTCAGAGATGGTGATTTCATTGAGCAGTGGATTGCCTGTCTTTGGACGTGGGTTGTTGGCGGAGGAGGAAGGAGTCTGAGATCAACAGCGAAGCCACCAGCGCTTTCATGCTTCCGCCCTTCGCGCGGTAGGCCCGGTGCGCGTCAATCAGCGTGGGCGAATCATCGAGGGTTTCGTTGCGGCCAAGAAAATACCGGAACGCGTGGCGCACGAACACCTGCTCGACACGCTCGGAGCGGGCAAGCCTCTCCATCATTTCAAACGGGTCTTTCACAGGGCCGTCCAACGCGGGATCCCCGATCCGGATTTCTCCCGTGGTCACCACGGGTTTTCCTTTTTCTTCCTCCCGCCAGCGCCCGAAATCGTCAAACTGCTCCAACGGCAGGCCCAGCGGATCCATCCGCTGGTGACAGCGCCAGCAATAGTCTGCGTGGGTCACTTTTTCCATCTTCTCGCGCAACGTCAGCTCGGAGTCAGTGGGAAGTTTCGCATCCACTCCGATGGGAGTCTCGGGAACGGTTCCACCCAGCAGCTTGGTGCGAATCCAGCGACCTCGCTGGATTGCCTGGCTCTTCTCGTTGTCAGAAAAAGCCAGCAGCCACGCCGGGTGAGTCAACATGCCGGCACGCTTGCCCACAGGGGGCGTCGTCGGTTTGGTCTTCCACTCGGAGGACCACGTGGTGTCCTTTTGAAAACCATAGTCGGCAAACAAGTAACCGCTGAAACGCCGGACATGGTTCGGCACATTCGCCAGCACGTCGGTTCCCATGAAATAACGGTCCTCAGTCAGCAGCCTTTTGAGGACATCCCGGTCCTCCCGGAGTATCCACCGCACAAACGCATCAGCATCTTCGATGCGGTAGACCGCCTGGGAAAGCCCCATGGGCCGCGTGTCCTTGAAGACATCCGTGGCGCGGGGGTACTCAAAATACTCTTGGAAGAAGCGCAGCAACCGAGGCATCGCGGCATCGGTTGTTTCAATCACGCGCTTGACCTCCCGCTCCACGTCTTTGCGCGTTGTGAACCTTCCCTCGGCCACAGCTCGCCGCAAGGGTTCGTCCGGTGCAAAGTCTGTGAGGGCGTAAGCAACGGCATGCATCAATTCGTGGGGAGCTAGCATCACGCGTCCAATCTCGTCGGGTTCACCCCGGCCGATCTCGTAGCGGTACACCGCATCGGGCTTGAGCAGGACGGCCGCAAGCAGGGTCTGCAATGCGAGGGCCCGCGTACCCCCGGATTCAGTCGCCCTCGCCAGCCGGACAAGACCGGAAATCTCATCCGTCCGCGGTGCGCGCCGCATGGACACATTGAACTGCTCCCGGATCGCGCCCTCCCACGCCGCATCATCCGGCTCTGCAGCAGACAACAGCACTTCAAACGCCGGCAGCGGGCGGGCAGGTTTCGCAGGAGCCACCTGCAGCCCGGCTATCTGCCAGCAAACGTCAAAAAGCAGTTCGGTGGTTGTGCCCTCGAGGCGGTGAATACCTGCATGGTCTCGGAATGCGTGAGGAGGAGCCAAGTAACTCAAGGCCGGATGAAGCGCGTCCTTGCCGAGGTTCCGGTTCGGATAAAGGAACAGCCGGTTTTGAGTCAGCGCATTCGCCCTTTGCATGAAAAGGTGCGGACTCATCCGCCAGAGTCGCGAGGGCGCGGCAGCCTTTCGCACCTCCGGTTCGGTGAAAAGTGCGGAATGATCCACGTCGTTGCCCCTGCCCGGGTCATCGGGAGTGATCCCATCTCTCAAGCGCGCAGCGCTAAGAATTTTGCGCAGATGCACCAAAACGGAGCCGACATCCGCCTGCGAAGGCCGGGGCTTTTCCTCCGGAGGCATTTCCCCGGATGAGATTACGTCCATCACCCGCTCTAAAAGGTCCGCATCCGAATGTGCGGCAGAGGCGGACATCGGCTTGAGGTTGATTTTTCCCTTGAGCTTTTCCGGGTTATGACACGCGGTGCAGTGCTGTTCGAGAAAATCGGAAAGTGCCGGAGCGTGCGGTTCACTCGCATACAGCAAGGGGGTCAGTGCGACTGCAAAAAAACAAACGAGGGAGAATAAAAGTAATCTCATGACTAGGGGAGGTTCCAGATTTTCACGTCGTCGATCCGAACGGGCTTGTTGTTGCTGATCTCCAGCACCCGTTTGTGGGGATGCCCAACACCCGGGCTCGTGATCGATCCTACTTCTGCGTCGTCCACAAATGCCGTCATGGTCTGTCCCACTACTTGAAGCCGCAGCACGTGCCACTGGTTTGCCGTGAGCAGAAGTGGAAAACTTTTTGTTTTGGCCTTCAAAAGCGCGTCCAGTTCGGCATCGCGTTTCCCCTCCTTGAGCTTGGCCAGTATGTTGAGATCCGCCGATCCCGTTTTCAAATCCGTCAGGGTCAGAGAATCCGGAAGCAGCCTCAACACCAACAAGTGGCCAGCGTGAACGTTCTTGCACTCGGGATCCGAAAAAGCGACGCCGAGGGTTCCATCAGCGGGGCGCAGGAACCGGAGCTCAAGAATGCCATCGGAAAAGGAGGTCTCATGGAACGCCACCACCACGTGCTTGGCGGCCGGATCCGTGGCCAGTAGCAATGCGCCATCCTTCAATACGGCCTGCCGTTTTCCCGGCGCTCTTCTCTGCGTGTTCGTCGTCCACCCGTTGCCCACCTCCTCCCTTTCTGACGAGACCTCCTCGCGGTTGAAATCATCGGAAAAGATCAGAGTCGGCTCTGCGAGAAGTACGCCCGCTGAAAGCCAGAGCAGGGTTGCGTTAAGAATAGAGACACCTTTGCGGGGGGCTAGAAACACCAAAGAGCCAGATGGTTTTAGCGTTTTCATGGAGCTTTTGTGTCGGGGGTTTCCTTCCTGGCGAGGGCGTCGAGTTCCTCCATCTTAAACCGGAGGCTGACAATGGAGGGCTTCTCCCCCGCAACGAGCACGCCGTAGGTGGTGGCGACCAGCGTGCCGTCGGCGAGGTGATGCAGGCTGGGATAACCTGTGTCACCGAGGCGGGGCAGCAAACGCAGTGCGTATTGGCCGGGACGGCCATGCTTGAGGTCGTCATAGGTGCCGACCCAGCCGACAAAGCCATCCATGCGGAAGTAGCGCAGCGGCCCGGTTTTCACCTCGTCACGGAACTGCGGAGCGCTGTCCCGGAACACAAAAAGCAGGCGGCCATCGGGGAGCTGCACATGCTGGTGCCGGTCGCCGCTGAGGCCCCACGGCGAGTCCGCCGGCCGGCTCCACGTCTGGCCTTCGTCGCGGCTGAACATCACAAGGCTCGTACCGCTGCGCCAGTTCTCGCGCATCAGACAGCACAATTCGGCGCCGTCCGGTGAACGGAAGACATACGGTTCGCAGGGCTTTTTTCGCTCCATCGTTTCCCCGTCAAAAGCTACGTTCGGCTGGTTCCAGGTAAGGCCGCCGTCGCGAGTGATGCTCTGCATGACCTGGTAGTGGTCGTCGTTCACAGGGCTTTTGAAGCGATGAAACTGGCCGAGGTAACTGCCATCCCGAAGCCGTACAATGCTCGAGAACGTCATCACGCAGCGCCACGGGCTTTCACGCTCAAAACTCCCTAGCGGCGGAGCCTCTTTCCACGTCTTGCCAGCATCCTCACTGACGATGCGCGGCATGTAGCCCTCGAGACGGCCCGTGAAATCACGGGTATCGGCTTCTGAATTGCACCGCGCTGTGCGCATGGCAAACACCCAGAGCCGTTCCTTCCCCTGCGGATCGGTGAGGCGGTAGATGCTCGGACAGTTTCTGAAGTTCCAATAATTCGGAGGCAGCGAATCATCAAGCCGCTTCCAGGTCACGCCGCCGTCATCACTGCGGGCCATTGGCCCCGCGTGACCGCCGTGGTAATAGGTCCACACCGCGAAGAGTGTTTTCCCATCGGCGAGCATGGTTGTTGTGGGATGCGCCCAATAGCCATCGGGAGAGTGTTTTCCGTCCTCCTTGATGCCCTGGGCAAGCACCGTGCGCTGGATTTTATCTGACAAATCAATGCGAGGCAGCTTGCTCAAATGCTCGGCCCACAGCGCACGCTGCTCTACGCCCGCGTTTTTCGGGTTGCGTTCCGGATCCACGCTGACGACATCGGTGCGCAGCGTCTCGGCCTTGTTGTCCTTTTCAACATCACCCGTGATGCCTAGCGACTCAATCCACATCACGCCGCCCCATGGGCGCAGGCCGAGTGAACGGATCTCCGGCACCTTGTCCTTCACCTCCACAATGCTCTCGCCATCAATGCGGATCACGAACGCCGACGCCGAGCGCGTGATCTCCAGATCGAACATCTTCCCATCCAGCACCACCTGCGGCGCGGGTCGGTCGAGCTTCGCGCCTTTGAACCTTGCAGCCTGGAACAGCATCTTCCCGGCAGAACCCCCGAAGAGAAAGAGGTCCCGCTCATCAAAGACCAC
Source organism: Chthoniobacteraceae bacterium (assembly GCA_947479475.1). Classification (GTDB taxonomy): domain Bacteria; phylum Verrucomicrobiota; class Verrucomicrobiia; order Chthoniobacterales; family Chthoniobacteraceae; genus Chth-196. Next base: position 43,567 of record CANJZW010000004.1, on the reverse strand, counting down.
GGCAGCAGCAGAAGTCCTCGCGTTATCGATACGCATCCGTGCCCTCACGGTGAAGTCGTTGCCCAGCTTTGCGTCCAGCGCGAATACCTTGCGCGCATCACGCAGTTCCAGCGCGCCGTTCCTGCTCGAGTAGGCGTGCACCGGTTCGGGATGCACAAGGTTGATGACCCTTCCGTCTTGAACGACGTCGAGTGATCCCGCGTGCAGGACGGCCATCGGTGCGAGCAGTAGGGCGGCGAGAAACGTGAAACTAGTCGCCATGGATGTGTGTTGATTCATTTCTTGAGAACGGTTTCGTGTCGGATGTATTGAGCGTTCCGTGGGCTGTGACTTTTCCCAAGGAGCGCGAAGCGAGGGCGCGTCCCGCATCCACTCGTGGCCGGCACGCAGGGTGCCGTCGGCGTTGAAAGTCGGATGGTAACCCTTGTTGTCGATGCCGTTGCCGTCCATACGGTCGCGGCGGGCGGCGACGTGGAGTCCCTCCCGGATGCTCCACGGCATGCAACCGAGTCCGGCGGCGCCGAGCTGTTCCAGGTAGTAGCGGTGCGTTTCGGCACGCACTTCGTCTTTTTCACTGCCGGGAACGCATTCATTTACCAGCATGGGCTTCTGCTCCTCAGCCACCATCACGCGATAGCCTGCGATGAGTTTCTCCAAGCCCGCACGGTCGCGGGCATAAGGATGGGAGCAAAGCACATCCACAAGCGGTGCGTAGAACGTGATATTGGTGCCGTTCATCGTGCCAATGGTCACAGGCTGACGTGCGCCGCTTTTTTTCACCGTGTCGGCGATGGCCGCCAGCCAGCGATACTCGCGCAGACTGAGTTCTTCGCTGAAAGCTTTGAATGTGGGATCCGCGCCACCCTGCGGCTCGTTGCAAAGATCCCAGCAGAACACGCGCGGATCATTTGCGAGCGGAGTGACCAGAGCGCGAACGTAGTCGAGCTGCTCCGGCATGTTCGGCCTTATATTTTCAGTGTGCGTGCCGCCGTAGTCGTGGCGTCCGCCCACCCAGCGGTTGAAGAGGCATGGCATGGCTTTCATCCCGTTCTCGTCGATCGCGGCAATCGCATCCAAAAAGCTGGCCGTCACTTTCTCGGGATCGCGGTACCAGACGCTGTAGTCGATCCACAGGCGGATTGCGTTGGCATGCACCGAACGCGCGAGCGCCATATCCCCGCGCATTTTTCTGCCGTCATAAAACCACCAGCCGTCCTCGATGCGTGCTCCCCAGGGCATGATGTAATTAAACCCGCGAAGCCAGCCGTAGTCGGAATAAACGTGCAGCGTGGGTTTTGGAAACGAGGGTTTAGGAGTCACCGGCAGCGCAGGCTTCTGAGCACTTTGCGTTTGTGCGAAGAGAGGGGCGGCCAAGCCTCCGCCGAGGGTGGCGGCGAGAGTGGCGAGGGCGTTTCGGCGAGTGGCTGTGGGGGCAGTGTTCATGGTGCTGATAGCGTCGTGCGTTATTCTTGGTTCGGTGCAGGCGGCAGTTGTTTGAGCCACGCGAGGTTGAAGACGTAGTGGTTGCCACTCGTGAGGAGTTGGAGCCGGCTGTCGCGGGTCTGCGTTATGGAGAGGTAACCTCGTGGCTCGGCCATGGTGCCGCTCAGCGTGAACACGCCATGGTTCATAGTCCCGGCCTCACGCTTCGGTCCTCCGGGGGTGATCAATCTGCGGTCCGGCCATGTCTTACCCTCGTCATACGACACTGCGGCAAATAAACCGTAGCCGGTGAACTCTCCGCCTTCGCTTCTGAAGGTCATTCCCTTGCGATTGCCCTTATAAAACTCGCTCCACTGGTCGGTAAATGAGCACAGCAGGATGGGACCTTCCCGCAGCCTTATCATCACGGGCCTCTGGACGGAGGTCACCGCGGGAAACTCGCTTTCCATGTAAGTCCAGCTTTGGCCCTGATCGCTGCTGAAACTCAGTGGGGCTTTCCCACCGAACACCGCCACCTGTGGAGTGGGATGCGGGCGGCCGATGGTCATGAGCCGGCCATCGGCAAGCTCCACGACCGGCGCATGAATGCCGGCGTGTCGACCGCCCTTTCCTCCCGGGCGGACCTCGTCATTGGGATGATGGACACCCGTCGAGCTCCAGCTTCCGCCGTTGTCGCTGCTGGTGTACAGAGAGACACCCACGTCCTGTGTGATCATCAGCACGCCCTTGCGCGTCCGGATCATTCCGTTGCCCGTCTCACCCTGCGGATAAATCGACCATGCCTTCGACCATGTGGCCCCGTTGTCTGTAGAGGTGCGGACAATATTCTCCGAATGGCCGCGTGCCATGTGGTAGATTGCCTTGTCGCCATCCCACCACAGTTTGGGCGCGTGATCGTTGATATCCGGCCCGTCCCAAAAGGGAGACGCCTCCTCCCACTCGCTCTGGCCAAATCGCAACCGAGCGGCGGCATTGCAAAGCTCCGTCGCTCCTTCCAAAACAGTGGAGAACCAGGTTGCCAGTAGGTCTCCGTTGGGACATTCGGTGATTCCGGGACTGTGGTTGTGACTCGAGAAGAGTGGACCAAAAGACCCGTCGGGAATTTTCACAAAAGTCTTCGGGCCGCTGAAAAACGGCTCGTCCTGGGGTGGCATCACCATTGCGGCGACTTCCTGCTTCACCTGCTGAGCGTTTTTCGGTGGCGGCTCTGGAGGGAGCAAAGGCCCTTGCGGCTGCTCTCCGAGGACCACGCGGAAACCGAAGATGCTGGCGCTGGATTCGGGAATCCACGCCCCGCGATTCGCGCTGCGCACCAGTCGCGAAAGCATCGAATGCGGCCCGTCGCGGAACACACGGAAATCCCCGTCACTGCGTCCTCTGGGATCGGTCTGGTCCCCTGCGATATAAGGGCCGTACCAGTCGCTGCACCATTCGCAGAGATTCCCGTGCATGTCGTAAAGGCCCCAGGCGTTTGGCGGCCGTTGCGCCACCCGCAGCAAGGGATGGTTCTTTTTCGCGGCGGCCGCGACTTCATCGGGAATCACGAATCCGTCATTCGCCAGTCGCAAGGACGTCCCTCCCTCACCAAGTGGTAAATATTCCGGGGAGGTTGTGTTGTCCGGAAAATAAAAACTCCAGGGGAACAAGCCCGGGTAGCTAAACCGGTTGTACCACGGCAGGAATCCATCCGGCAGTTTGTCTCCGGTATTGAAGACCGTCGTCGTCCCGGCGCGGCACGCATACTCCCACTCCGCCTCAGTGGGAAGTCGATACGTCTTGCCTTCCTTTTTCGAGAGCCACACGCAAAACTCAACCGCTTTATTCCAACTGATTCCGCTCGCGGCTTCATCGGGCAAACCCCTGCCTTTGAGATACTCCGGATCAAATTGCCGATACTGATTCACGGTGACCTCTGTGGCCCCAATGAAAAAGGGTTTTGAGATGACTACCCTGTGGACGGGCTTTTCATCCCAGTCCGGGCGGTCCGACTCTCCGGGATGATTCTTCATCTTGTAGTCGGTTTGCGGCCCGTCTTGGCCCATCGTAAAGGTTCCCGCCTCGATACGCACGAGATCCATACCGATGGAGTTGGAACTCAGCTCAGCAGCGTGAAGTGTGAGCGAGGCGAGCCGCAGTGCGGTGAGGAGGGGAAAAGAAAGGTGCATGAATCCAGTTCTTGGTTCTTGGTTCTTTGTTCTTTGTTCTTTGTTCACTTCTTTGGCGCGGGGGCTGGGTTTTTGACCCACGCGAGGTTGAAGACGTAGTGGTTCCGGCTGGAGAGGAGCTGGATGTTTCCATCGCGGCTCTGTGTGGCGGTGAGATAACTGACGGGTTCGGCAAGGGTGTCACTGATGAGGAAAGGCGTGCGCTCTTTTGAAATCCACTTTCGCTCCGGTCCACCGGGGGTGATGAGCCGTCGGTCAGGCCAGGTCTTCCCCTCATCGTAACTCACGGCAGCAAAGAGGCCGTAGCCAGTGAAGTCGCCGTTGTTCGATTTAAAGACGAGGCCTTTGCGATCCTTCCAGTTCCGCCACTGGTCGGTGAAGGAACACAGCAGGAGCGGGCCTTCTTTGAGACGCATCAAGACGTGCTTCTGCGCGCTGCTCACGACCGGGAACTCGCTCATGCCCCATTGCCACGTCTTGCCTCGATCGCTTGAATAGCTCACGGGCATCCGGTTCTCGAAGCCCCTGCTCTGGCACGGGGTCAAGCCGCGAAAAAGCCATCCAGCGCCCATCGGCAAGTTCCACCATGCTGGGATGGTAGCCGGCGATGAACGTTCCGCTGTTGCCGGGCCTGACGTCATCGCTGGCACGTATCCTGCGACCGTGCTGCTGCCAGCTCTTGCCACCGTCTTCGCTGACCATGATTTCAAAGAGGTCATACGGGATCGCAAGGACGCCAGCTCTGGTGCGCATCAACTGGTTGGCGTAGTCTCCGGCGGCACGGAAGAACTCTGGCTTGGACCAGGTGGCGCCGTTGTCGGTCGAGTGACGCAAGCTCTGGCAACCCGAGGTGTAATACACGTCATCGAGGTGATAGAGCGTTTTATCACCGTCCCACCACAGCTGCGGCGCTCCGTCCAACACATCGGCCGCATCGTAGAAGGGCGTGGCGGGCTCCCATTCCTTTGCACCGTAGCGCAGTCGCGACGCGGCGTGCGAGCAGGTGAGATCCGTTTCGGCGGGAGTCGAAACCCATGCCGCAAGCAGGTCGCCATTCGGGCATTCGGTGATCGTCATGCTATGATTCTCACTGGAATACACCGGCCCAGAGGCGTCATCCGCGACGTGCACCAAAAGCTTTGGCCCCTCAAAAAACGGCACATCAGCATGCTGCGGCTCGATACGCGGCACGGTCTGTTTCACGGTTTGCGCATTCAGCGGCGGCTGTGCTTTGGGCAGCAACGTTCCTTTGGGAAGCGAACCCTGCACGACGCGAAACCCCATGCGATCGTGCGCGTCGTATGGCACCCGTGAACCGCGGTTCGCCGAACGAAGGAAACGGATGAGCTGGGTGTGATGTCCGCCCCGGAACACCCGAAAGTCGCCATCCTCACGCCCGAGCGGGTCTGTCTGCGAGCCGCTTTCATAGGGCCCGTACCAGTCGCTGCACCACTCGGCCAGGTTGCCCTGCATATCATGCAGGCCCCAAGTGTTGGGCGTCTTGAGCGCCACGCGCAAAGAACCCGCCGCATCAGGTCTGGCGTTCTCAGGAGTCCATGAACCGCCGATGAGTTCGCCATACTTTAATCCGTCCATCGCTTTCTGTCCCGCCTTCCGCCAGTCGTACTCCCGTGGCATCGGCCCGGCCGGAAAATAAGCGGCGCGGAAATTTTGATCGCCGAACCATTTTTGATGCCCTTCCGGCAGCGTGTCGCCCGTGTGGAAGAGCGTGGTCGTGCCCGCACGGCAGGCATACTCCCACTCCGCTTCGGTAGGCAGTCGATACGTTTTGCCTTCCTTCTTCGAGAGCCACTCGCAGAACTCAACGGCTTTGTGCCAGGATATGCCGCTGGCGGCGTCATCATCCGTCGGCTTCAACTTCTCATCGCCCGTTTTGAAGCTGGGATCAAACTCTCTATATTGCCCCACCGTGACCTCGGAGACCCCCATGAGGAACGGCTGCGTGATCGTGACCTTGTGCGCGGGCTTTTCGTCGAAATCGATTCGATCGAAATCTTTGTACATCTCCCCGAGCCGCTTCTGTCCCATATAATCCTCCAACAGCGGCCCGTCCTGCCCCATCGTGAACGTGCCCGCCTCGATGGGTACGAGCCGGATGCCTATGGAGTTTGTGACTGGCTCGGCGGAGGAAAGCACGCACAGCGGGGTAAGCAGGAGTGCTGCCTTGAGCGGTATGCGCATGGAGAAGGGGGATGGCATGCAGTTTGGCTTGGAGGTTAAAGTTTGAATTTCATCTCGAAATCCTTCCTGTTCATTTCGTCACGCGGGTCAAAGAGTGATGGGTTGAGCCACAGGGGTTGTTTGTAGGGGGACGAAGTGCGTGTATTTCACTTTCCTGCAAGGGCGAAAGGGGCTCCATCTAGTGGCCCTTTGCCGAGGAGGCCGCGGTGTCACGGATTCGGATGGACGCGCGCACGTCATCGACGAAGTGTCCGGAAAAGGTCACGAAATCTGGCGGCGCCGACAGAATCTCGCCTGCCACAGGCATCCGGCACACCGACACCTTCAACATCACAAACGCCGTCCCCGCTGGCAGCAACAACCGGGTGGAGGCAGGCTGCCAGGTGTTTGGATCGCGATCCAGCGAACGGACCGCTCCAACGCTGAAGGCGAGAGCCGCCTCCTTCACGCTATCTTCCGTGGCGTCCCGCAGATCGGTGTCGGCGCCAAGCGCGTAAATTGTCACCATTCCGTCATAGCGCTCCGTTGCAGGGAAAGGCAGGGCATTGAACACCGCGGACAGCGTCGTCACCGCATCACCGCCGTTTAAGTTGCGCAGAAACGGCCTTACATCCACCAATCTCATCAGATCCCCTTGCCGGCTCGGCCGTGGAACCGCTCTGCCGGCATAATCCGAGCGCAGTAGACGCGCCATCTTGCCGCCATGCTTTGGCTTCACTCCCTCGTATTCCACAACGACTTCTGAGTAATCCCCGCTCCACTGTTCCGGCACAGACGGTACGCCAGTCATCAGCGGTGCCGGCCCCTTCTCAAAGCTCTCCTGCAACAGCGAGATTACCTTTCCAACCGATGGTGCAACATAGGCGAAAACCGCCGACGTACATAACGTGCCGAAGACAATCCCTGCTACTGCCGAAGTGAGGGGACGCGAAAAAAGACTGCGGGCAGGATGAACCGGCGGCGCAGTGAGCACCCTTTGAGATAGCGGCATGGGCAGGCTCAGAGCAATCTCCGCAGACTCTGCTGTGCCTTCGAGCGCGGAGTCGAGATTTACCGCATCGAGATACCAATCACGCAGGGCCGCATCCGTTTTTAGCTGGTGTTCCAAAGCTTCGGTCTCGGCTTCCGTGATGGTACCCGAGATGTAGCGTTCAATGAGATCGTGCCAGTGCGTGTTCATACCGGTTCCTCCAAAGCCAGGGTCCTTCGAACGCACTCCAGCAATCCCTGCCGAAGGCGATGCAGTTTTTTGTACAACGCCATCGCTGTCTCTCCGCGTTGAGCCGCCAGGTCGTCCATGCGTGTTCCTTTTGTGTAGGCTGTGAGCACCAATACACGTTGATCGTGATGGAGCTTTTCCAAACAATGCTCAAGCGCCTCGCGTTGCGTGGTGTGCCGAGGCCCCAGTTCCGCTTGCCTCTCCGCAAGCTGCTGGACGAGTTCTTCACTGAAAACATGGCGGTCCCGCTTTCGCCGCTGGAGATAGTGTAGTACTTTCATGCGCGCCACTCCGAAGGCCCACTTTCTGAAATCATCGGCTCCCTCGAATTTCTGCCACAACGTGACGATGACTTCCTGCATCACCTCGGAGGCTGCGTGCCGGTCTGGAAGCATCGATCTTACATACCCATGCAGCGACTGTTCCTGCTCGGCATAAAGGCGGAGAAACTGGTCTTGCTGGGGATCAAGAGGCTGGGGCATATCGAAGGGTACCGATTCAATGTCACAACAGGCGGCCTCATTTGCCGAAAAAAATGAAACTTGGCAGTTTTCCAGGGCGTAACGCGCCCGTCATCGTTGATTTGCCGTCTCAGCGTGTGGAAAGGTCCGAGTAACCTGACGGAAGGGAGAAATACAGATGTCTGATTTTCTCAATTTTGTGGCTTTTTTGCTAAAATGGACCCCGCCGTTCGTGTTTCAAGCACCGACGGAGGCTTGATCCTTTTGCGCCAGGTCGATTCGGGACTCGTCATCAGCCGCAAACTGGCCGCCTGATTCACCGATCCTCTCGAAGAAGCACTTGGAATATTGCACAGAATTAAAGATGCGCAATGTAAGCTGTTTTTATTAGCCTGAAGGTAAACGGCTTTAGCTAAATAAAAACACGAAGCGAGTGAAAGCGCGGCTCATCTGTGTGAATATCAGATTTTGACTCTAGCGAAGATTCCACCTCCCTTTATGAGATCCGTTTGTCTGCTCACTTTCTGCACCCTCCTGCTTTTTGGCGCCCAAAAGCCTACCCTGAATGCGGTTGAAGAGACTTCCCTCATTGACGGGCAGTTTCCTGTTCGGTCCAATTTGCGCGCTGGCGTTGCAAAAATTGATATCACGCCGCAGGACCCTTCAACGGTCACTGTCATTGGGCACAGGAGACCAGTGAGCGGAGTGCGCGATTCCTTGAGAGCTGGCATCCTTCTGCTCGATGACGGCGATACCAAAGCGGCCTTTGTCACCATGGATACCATCGGCGCCTGGGAAGACATGGTCAAACTCGCCCGGGAGAGCATTGAAAAGGAGACAGGAACTCCAGCGGCCAACATCATGATAACGGCGTCCCACAACCACTCCGCACCGGGCTACGTGGAAAATCCGGTTTGGGCAGCTGAGCTTCTAAAACGCATTGGAGTGATGGCTAAGCGGGCGGCGGGCGAAATGCGCACCGTGAGCATCGGCTACGGCGAGGACCGGATCGGGTTTGGTATCAACCGGCGCAAGACCATTGATGGCCGTGCGGTGATCCGTTTAAATGCGGAGGGTCCCAACGATCCGCGTGTGAAGGTGCTGCGGTTCGACGACGGCAAATCGCTTACGCCCATGGCGGTGATGATGCACGCGGTGTGCCACCCGTGTTTTTTTACCTGGGGAGATAAGGGATCGCTCCCCTACCCTGCAGGCTACCCAAAGATCTCAGCTGACTTTCCTGGTGAGGCGCAAACTTTTGTGGAGGCCATTTATGGGAACAAAACCTCCGCGCTGTTTTTGCAGGGTTGCGCAGGAGACATTCGCCCCAATCTTCCCGGCCATCCGTACCGCTGCGCCGACGAAGCCGATATCCAGTGGGCAGGCCGCGACCTTGGGGGCGCTGTCGCGCGCACGCTCGCCCTCAGCGTCACGCGCGAAAAACTTCGGCAACGGGAGACTTTTTACAAAATTCGCGTGGCCAATGAAATGCTCGATTTACCCGGCAAGGAACAACCCGTTCATGCGGAACTCATGGCGATCAAAGTGGGTCCATTTTTGTTTCTGAGCATGCCTGGGGAGCCGATGGTCGAGTACGGATTTAAGCTGGAGAAAGCGATCGCCGACCGCGCCACCCCAATCATCGTCGGCTATGCGAACGGCAACATCGGATACATCGCCACCGCCGCCGCCCATGAGGTGGGAGGGTATGAGCCCAACCGGTCCGTGCTTCAGCCCGAGGCTGAGGATCTGATTTTAAAAAAATTGGGACAGCTTGCGGATCGGGTTGTGGGAGATGTTTTCGAGTCGTTTTCCAAACATTCGGGCGACGTACTCAAACGCGAGGCGGAAGAAAAGACGCGGCTTCGCTCCGTGCAACCCAAAGCGCCCTAACCGCCTAAAGCACGCATTTTCATGACTGCCACTACGCCTCCCACAAGCATCCGCAGCCGCATCATCTGGGTAACGATGCTGATGGCGTTTATCCTGTACCTTGACCGAATTTGCATGGGCGAAATCGTCAAATCGCTGTCCTTCAACCAGGAGCTTGCCCTTTCCAAAGAGCAGATCGGCCAGATTCTGGGTTCCTTTTTTTTCACCTACGCTCTTTTTCAAGTCCCAGCAGGATGGGCGAGCGACCGCTTTGGAGCGCGCCCCATGCTCACTGCATACATCGTCCTTTGGTCTCTACTGACGCTGGCGACGGGCTTGGTGAGCAGCTTTGCAGGCCTACTTCTGGTGCGTCTTCTTTGCGGGGCCGCCGAGGCGGGAGCGTATCCCACCTCGATGGCGTTGGTTCGAAAATGGATTCCGCTTGAGAGCCGGGCCCGGGCGAGCGGGATGGTCGCGCTTGGCGGGCGGATTGGAGGGACGCTTGCGCCCTTTCTAACGATCTGGCTCGTTGTTTCCTTTGGAAACTGGCGCACCTCGCTGTGGATTGACGGCGTCACGGGCCTCTTCATTGCCCTTCTTTTTTGGAAGGTGGCCCGCTCCTCACCCCACGACCATCCCAAAGTAAACCCTGCGGAGCTGGCTCTCATCGGGCAGATCGATGCAGAGAAACCGTTGACCACCAAAGAATTCAAATCTGCCTTAAAAAGCTTTGTTAAAAGCCGAAGCCTCTGGTGCAACTCGGCCGCGCAGTCCCTCCAAAACCTGGGTTGGGGATTTCTGGTGACGTGGCTTCCCACCTATCTTGTGGAGGAACGCGGCGTAGGACAGGTGGAAGGCGGCCGACTACTCACGTACGTGCTGGCCTTTGGAATGCTCGGGCAGGTTGCTGGTGGATATTTTTGCGACTGGACCACACGCCGCTACGGGCTGCGCTGGGGGCGGCTCATTCCTATGAGCAGCTCCATGTTTGTTTGTGCAGCGGCCTATCTTTGCTGCCCCTTTGTAGAATCCACCGTACTTCTCATTGCCTGCTGCGCCGCAGTCTCGTTTTGCACTGACCTGGCCAATCCAGCCATGTGGTCCTTTATGGGGGACGTAGGCGGGCGGGCCACTGCAGCCGCCGGGGGCTGGGGCAACATGTGGGGCAATTTTGGGGCAAGCGCAGGCGCTCTGCTCGTGCCCTGGCTGCTCAAGGTCGGCGGCGGCGACGGGAAGATCCTCGTCTTTTTTACACTCGCCGGCGCCTTCGTTCTAGCGGGCCTCATCATCCTTCCAATGGACGCTACTAAAAAACTTCTTGAGGAAGACAACCTCATTTTATCCAAGACGCTTTCATGAACCATCCCCTTGTTTCCTATCCTATGCTTCCCGGAACCCCTGTTTCGGCCCAACCCTTCAGCCCAAGCGTCGTCGTAGGCGACCTCATCTTTGTCTCCGGCCAGGCGTCGGTTGACTTGGAGGGAAAAATTATCAGCGACACTTTTGAGGGTGAATTCCGTCGTTCAATTGAAAACGTCTTGAAGGTCCTGGAGTCCGCGGGCAGCGACTTGGCGCACGTGGTGCAGACCCGCAACTACGTAAGAGACGCCGAAGACCTCCCCCTCTACAACAAACTCTACAGTGAGTATTTTCCCGCACCCTGCCCAGCCCGGACGACCATTGTAAACTGTCTGGATCCCTCCCTGCGTTACGAAGTGGAAGCGGTTGCCGTCAAGCGGCCGTAGTCCAGCACCGGCACAAACTCTTTATGAAGATCCGCCGCTCCTCTTTAGCTCGCCTCGCTGGCATCATTCTCTTTGCACTAGGAACGCTACAAGTGATGGGTGTCCATCGGGAGCCATGGTCGGCATCCAAAATCCAGGGGTCCCCCGAACCTCCTCTCCCATTCGTAGTGGAACGCGTCTTTCCGGAACACACCTTTCGCAATCCCCTCGACATTGGATACATCCCAGGATCAAACCGCCTCGTCGTGGCAGAACAGAATAGTCGCTTTTTCTCCTTTGATCCGGACTCAAACACCCAAAAAACTGATCTGTTTCTGGACCTCCACAGTTACGACTCTGAAATCGTTGAAACCTATGCGCTGGCCTTTCATCCGCATTTTGTGGAGAACCGGTTTATTTTCATCTGGGCGAACCTCGATCTGAAGGGGCAAAGAAACAGGGAGAACGGCAGTCGCATCATTCGTTTTAAAGTCAGTTCCGATCCAATCCCCCGAGTCGATCCAAGCAGCGCAAAAATTTTCATCTCGTGGCGCTCAGGGGGGCATAATGGAGGCAATATCCGCTTCGGCCCCGACGGCATGCTCTACCTTGGCACAGGCGACGCGGCCCCTCCGGACCCCCCCGATGCGCTCGCAACCGGGCAGGACATTAGCGACCTTCTTTCCAGCGTCCTGCGCATCGATGTTGACCACCCTGAAAACGGGCTTCCCTACGGCATTCCCAAGGACAACCCCTTTGTCGGTGAACCAAAGGCGCGTGGCGAAGTCTGGGCGTATGGTTTGCGCAATCCTTGGCGGATGAGCTTCAATCCCAAAAACGGCGACCTTTTTGTCGGAGACGTGGGCTGGGAGTTGTGGGAAATGATCTACCGCATCAAACCGGGGGCGAACTACGGCTGGAGCCTCACCGAAGGCAGTCGCCAGGATGTCCGTCCAGACCGTCTGCGGGGGCCGACCCCAGTAGTGGCTCCGCTTGTGGCGCACTCCCACGAAGAGGCCGCCAGCATCACCGGCGGCGAATTTTACCACGGCAACCGCCTTCCTGAACTCTCCGGTTCCTACATCTATGGGGACTGGCAGATGGGCACGTTCTGGTCCATGCGAACCGATGGGGACACCGTTACCGAACGGCGTGAACTTGCTCGAAGCTCGCTAATGCCAACTGCATTCGGACTCGGCCCCGATGGCGAGATCCTTATCTGCGACCACAGCGGCGGTGGCATTTGGCGCCTGAAACGCAATCCCCTCTCAGGGCAAAAAAACACCTTCCCGCACAAACTCAGCGAGACCGGTCTATTCACTCAAACCGTGACGCAAAGCCCTTCGCCGGGAGTGCTGTCCTACTCTATCAACGCCACGCGCTGGGCGGACCACGCCACGTCCGAACGGTGGGCGGCATTTCCGGGGGACGCTGGAGTTTCTGTCTCGGAAAACTCAAAGGGGGTTCTGATGCGCGGACAGTGGTCATTCCCCGACGGCTCCGTGTTTGCCAAGACCTACTCGTTGGAAATGGAGCGAGGCAACTCAGCCTCAGCCCGCCGCATTGAAACACAAATACTCCACTTTGACGGAACTCTCTGGGGGACTTACAGCTACCGCTGGAACACTGAACAGACCGATGCGGAACTTGTCTCCTCTCGCGGTGACGAGGCGTCATTTACTGTCAAAGACAGCTCCGCTCCAGGCGGTCTAATCCAAGAGCAGTGGCGTTTCTTCAGCCGTGCCGAGTGCGCCCGATGCCACTCCATGTGGAACAACTTCACGGCTGGGTTCAATACTCTGCAACTCGACAAGGTCACAGCACAGGCTCCCGGACGCCAGACAGACCTCTTATCACAGCTTGGACTGATTCCCGAAGAGCCCCGCCTCGTAGACCCCTACGGCGCAAAAGGCAGCCCCGAAGTCCGCGCCCGCTCCTACCTGCACGCAAACTGCGGCACCTGCCACCGCTACAATGGCGGCGGCGCTGTTCCCATCGCCCTGAACATCGAGGTGCCTGGCAAGGATATGAAAACTCACGATGTCAAACCCGTGCAGGGTGACCTTGGGCTGCCCGAGGCTCGCCTTATTGCGAAGGGCGATCCCGAGCGCAGCGTTCTGCTCTACCGCATGGCAACAGGCGGACGCGGCCACATGCCCTACCTAGGAGGCCGCCTTGTGGACGACAGAGGTCTGCTAGCCGTGCGCGACTGGATAGCCAGCATGCAATCCAACCCACTGGACATCAGCCCAGAAACCGTCGCGCAGAGAAAAACCGAAAGGAGCTCTCTCGCATTGCTTAAAGAGGGAAAGACGACGCCTCTGGACTCTCTGCTCTCCACCAGCAGCGGTGCACTGGGGGTTTTACTCGCCCTGATCGATGGCTCACTTTCCTCAGAAATCCGAGCTCAGGTCATTGCCAAGGGAAGCACGCTGGCAGACCCCACTCGACGCGATCTTTTTGAACGTTTTTTACCGGAATCACAACGCCGCAAAACGTTGGGGCTCACATTTAACCCTGAAGTTGTCTTACGCCACAGCGGCGATGCCACGCGAGGCAAGGCGCTTTTTTCTGGTGTCTGTATCGCCTGCCACCAAATCGGCGGCACGGGATCGGAATTCGGACCGGCACTGGATCATATCGGCACCAAATGGAACAGAGAAGCGCTTCTGGAACAGATTGTTGAACCTTCAAAAATCATCGATCCAAAATGGCAACTGGCCACGCTGGAGATGAAAGGCGGTGAGATTAAAACAGGATTCATCGTGACCAAAGACGACGCAGTCACCCGATTCAAAATGATGGGCGGTCTCAATGAAACAGCACCTTCAGCAGAAATTAGGAAAACAACGTTTTCAAAGGTTTCTGCCATGCCAGAAGGCCTACTGCAGGCGCTCACCGCACAGGAGGCTGCAGACCTTCTCGAGTTTCTGGGCTCGCTCAAATAACCCTCACATTCTTTTTACTGATGCAGACAAAAAACGACGATTCGGATAGACGCGCCTACTGGGCGCAACAAATGGAACTTGGCTACGAGTTGGTGCAGCAACTTATTGCATTTCCAGTCGCGGAGTGTGGCGAAGCGTTCGCCTCTCTTCCCGATGCGGCTGCGGCTTCCAATGTGGAGATGCTTTTCTCCACCTCGAAAATTGCGGGCGAACTGGAACGCATCTTTTTTCTCAGGGAAAGTCTGGTGCGCGATCTCGTCGGCATTGGTAAAGAGATGAACGCTCGCGGATGGATTCTGAAAATCGAGGACGGATTTCGCTCGCTGGAGATGCAGGGCCATCTTGTCCGCAAACAAGTGCTCTTTGATGCCATCTTAAAAAAGTGTATCTGGGAAAACTCGGGCAAGATTCCGTCTATTGAGATGATTTTCCGCCGGGCCATTGTCCTCATTGCCAATATCCCTAAAATTGGAACTCACATGTCGGGTTCCGCCGTCGACATATCGGTATTTAACCGCGACGACGGCACTGAGGTTTGGCGAGGGTATCCCTACCTGGAAATGAGCGAGTGCACCCCAATGCGCTCCCCATTTATCGATGCGAAGTCCCTTGAGAACCGGCTCGCAATCACCTCCCTCATGGAGTCCCACGGCTTCATGCATTTTCCATTCGAGTTTTGGCACTTCAACAAAAACGATGCAGGCGGCCACATCCTCACCTCAAACCCAGCCCCGGCTCGCTACGGCGCGGTGAACTGGAATCCTCTTACTAACGTAGTGACGCCAGTGGATGACCCGCTCACGCCGTTGAACCCTTTGCCAGCCTTCGAAAAGGAAGTGGCCGCAGCCATGAAACGCGCCGAGGAAGCCCATTCTTGATTAGCGCTTGATGCTGTTTTCGGAACAGCCCCCCATCTGAGGCACTCTTCTTTGCTGAATTCCTTCAGGATGCCTGTGGTTTGTGCTCGCCGATAAGGTGGACGGAATGGATTGCCTTTTCCTCGTACAGGAAATTTTTCTGAATGCCGTCCGACCTCGCCACCCCTAATTTAAAAGGTTCCCAAGAATTGAATCTTGGCACGTCGGCATCTTTTCCAGCAGCCTCCTTCGTAATCCATGCGCTCTTCAATTCTTCTTCTGACTGTCTTGAGCCTCTGCGGCACGGCTGCCGCGGAACCTAAAATTGTGTTTCTTGCCGGAAGCCGCAGCCACGGTCCCGGTGAACACGAGTTTTACGCAGGATGCCAACTGCTGGCGAAGGCCCTCAACGAACAAAGCAGCCTTGGAGTGAAGGCAGAGGTCATCAAAGGCTGGCCTACTGACGAATCCGTTCTTGATGGAGCAAAGACGATTGTTATCTACGCCGACGGCACGAGCGTTGTCGGAAAGGGTTGGGAAAAGATGGACGCTCTCGCCAAAAAGGGGACTGGCATGATGTTCATGCACTACGCCGTACACCCCGGAGCGCCTGAGGGAGAGAAGTATTACCGGCCTTGGATCGGGGGCGCCTTTGAGACGGGCTGGTCGGTCAACCCCCACTGGGTTGCCGCGCTCACCGCGCTGCCTAACCACCCTGTCTCCCGCGGCGTTTCACAACCGGTGGAAGCCTACGACGAGTTTTACTACAACATGCGATTCCGTCCGGAACGCGTTCAGGTTCTTGATCTTGTCACAGCCACGCCCTCCCGCGAACGGATCAAGAGGTACATCAACCTCTGGAACGAATACGGGGTGGCGGGTCTGGATAAACCCCAGGCGATCATGTGGGGCGTTGAGCGCCCCGACGGTGGCCGCGGTGTCGGTTTCACGGGCGGGCACTACCACCGCAACTGGTCAGTGGATGGGTTTCGGAAGCTGGCGCTGAATGCAATTATTTGGAGCGCTGGGCTGGAAGTCCCAAAGGACGGGGTCCAATCCAAGCCGGTTACCGAAGACGAGCTTAATAACAATCTGGACGACAAGGGCGCTCTCAAGCCCCGCATCACACTGCCCCAAGCCGGTGAATTCAAGGCACTCCCCGCCGCGGAAATCCCAACCGACCGCGAATCCAAATTCCCCGCCAAACCTAGCGCATCGGGCAATCCCGCCCCAGTTCCTGCTCCGGCCAGCGCTGTTTCGGCACCCAAGCCGGTGGCGGAGGGTCCCGTACTGACAAGCGCCTCCAAAGAGCGCCTTGTTGATCTTGAAGCTTCGCTCTTGGGGGCAAAAGAGTTGTATCTGGTCGTTTCTCCGGAAGGGGGCGTTAGCTGCGACTGGTCTAACTGGATCGAACCCCAGCTCGTAAAGGCGGATGGAACAACCATCGACCTGACCACGATCCCTTGGAAATCGGCCTCTCAGGGTTCTGGAAAAACACTGGTTGGTAAAACAAACGCCGGCACGCCGATTCTTGTGGCGGGAAAGACCTTTGAAAATGGCATCGGCACCCATGCCGCTTCTGTCATCGCATACGACCTCCCAGAAGGCATCGTCAAACTCCGCACGAAAATCGCGCTGGACGACGGCGCCCTCATCCGGGCTGGCAAGGAGAGTGACGCCAAGGTGAAATTCTTGGTTTACACAAAAAAGCCGCCGACGGAGGCAGAGTTGGTGGAGAACCAAGCCACGGAAGTTCCGCCGCAACTCTTCACTCTTCCCGAGGGACTGGAAGCGACCTTGTGGGCCAAATCGCCCCTTCTGTTAAACCCAACAAACATTGACTTCGATGCCCAAGGCCGCCTTTGGGTCTCGGAAGGGGTCAATTACCGGGGCAAAGCCAGCAGGCAGAAGGAAGGGGATCGCATCGTGGTTCTCGAAGACACCACGGGCAAAGGCGTCGCCGACAAAAGCACGGTTTTCGTGCAGCAACCTGAACTGGCTGCTCCACTGGGTGTTGCCATTTTCGAAAACAAGGTGATTGTTTCCCAGCCGCCTGACTTGTTTGTGTACACCGATGTCAACGGGGATGGGAAGTTCGACCCGACCGTGGATAAACGCGAAGTCCTGTTGACGGGGTTTGGAGGACGCCAACACGACCACAGCTTGCACAGCGTCACCGCCGGACCCGACGGCCTCTGGTACTGGAATCAGGGCAACACGGGAGCGGAATTTACGGACAAGTCTGGAAAAACTTTCCGCATGGGCAGTCCATATCAGATGCAAACCATCGCAGGCCAAAAAAGCGATGACGGGCACGTTTGGATCGGCGGGTTCGCCGCGCGCATGAACCCGGACGGATCCGGGGTTTCGATCATCGGACACAATTTCCGCAACAGCTACGAACAGGCCGTCACATCGCTTGGGGACATCTTTCAGAGCGACAACGACGACCCACCCGCATGCCGCGTCACGGCCATGATGGAGGGTGGAAATGCAGGCTTCGCCTCGGCCGATGGCAAGCGTTCGTGGGCCGCGGACCGGCGCCCCGGCCAAACGGTTCCCACCGCCGAATGGCGCCAGGAAGACCCGGGCACGATGCCCGCAGGGGACGTCTACGGGGGAGGCGCACCCACGGGGGTTGCGTTCTACGAAAATGGCGCGCTGGGAGAGAAATGGAACGGCCTTCTACTGGCCTGCGAGAGCGGAAAAAACGTGGTTTTTGGTTACCTTCCAAAAGCCGAGGGTGCGGGTTGGAAACTCGAGCGATTCGACTTCTTCACGTCCAATAAGGAAAAAGAATGGTCGGGGTCTGATTTTCTCTCCGGAAAAGCGCAAAAATCGGAGCTCAAAAACTACTTCCGTCCCAGCGACGTGACCGTCGGTCCCGATGGCGCAATTTACGTCGCAGACTGGTTTGACTCGCGCGTCGGTGGCCACGGTACAAACGACGCCCGCTCCACAGGCGCCATTTACCGAATCGCTCCGAAGGGCTTCAAGTCTGTGATTCCGAAGTTCGACCTAAACACGACAAGCGGCCAGATCGCTGCCCTCAAGAGCCCCGCACCGAACGTGCGTTTCAGTGGGTTCACACGACTCAAGGCGCAGGGGAAAAAGGCAGTGCCCGCGGTGGCCGTCCTTTTGGAAGATTCCAACCCCTACATCGCCGCCCGTACGGCTTGGGTGCTCTCGCAAATGGGAGAAGACGGCCAGAAGAAGGTGCGTCTCTGGCTGAAATCTAAGGATCCGACGCAGCGTCTCGTCGCATACCGGGCCCTTCGACGCGCCGGAGAAGAACCGCTGGCGCTGGCCACTAAGATGGCCGGGGATCCCTCACCTGCTGTGCGACGCGAGGTGGCGTTACACTTGCGCGACGTGCCCGCAGATCAATCCGTGGAGTTGCTCACGAAAATCGCTGCCGGCTTTGACGGCAAAGACCGGGCCTATTTGGAAGCCCTCGGATTGGGCAGCGAAGGCAAAGAAAGCGCGGTTTACGCCGCCATTTCAAAAACCTTCGCGAAGAACCCTCTCGATTGGAGTCAAGCCGCCGCATGGATTGCCTGGAGACTGCACCCAGCAGAGGCCCTCGAGGCGCTTAAAACGCGCGCCACTGCGGCAACCCTCTCGCCTGAAGACCGCAAATTAATGCTCACCGCAATCGCCTTCTCGCCTCGCAAAGAAGCGGCCATTGCCATGCTGGAAATCGCGGCGAATAAAACCTCGGGCCAGGAAACTCTGGCGCTCTGGTGGCTTATGAGCCGCAAGAACGACGACTGGGCGTCCTTCGATCTCGCCACGGCCTTGAAAGAACGCGGCCTTTACGATCCCGAGACAGTCAAACTCACGGCGGTCGAAATGCCTGCGCCTATAGCAAACGCAGCGCCCCTGCCCTCTCCCGCGGAAATCTCGGCTCTTGCTGGCGATCCTGTACGAGGCAAAGCCGCGGCGGGGGTGTGCTACGCCTGCCACCGCATTTCCGGCACAGGTGTAGAGTTTGGGCCCGAGCTTACTGAGTTTGGCAAACAGCAGACCAAGGAGGCAATTGTGGAAGCGATTGCACTGCCCTCTGCCTCGATTTCCCATGGTTACGAGGGATTTGAAGTTATCACAAAGGACGGCCTTACAATCAACGGCATCCCTTTAGCGAGCGGGGATCCTGTTATCATGAAATGCATGGGGGGAGTGGTTCAAACCATCCCCCGCGCGCGAATCGCCTCAATGAAAAAACTCAGCCGCTCCCTGATGTTCGAACCCGCGAACTTGGGCCTGACGGCGCAAGCTATTGCGGATATCACGGCCTTTCTAAAGGGACTCTAGCCGTTTGGCAGGGCTGGCCAACTCCAGTTTCCCGGGGTCTTCACGCGAAACACCGGGATTCTGGAGGGCGGCATCGTGGGAGGAAATAATGTTGCAAAAGCGGTCCCAAATCGATTGTCAGTCGCTTCATCAATCCCGTCGACGCAAATGGGTAGGGCAGGCTCCGCGACGGCTTCGCGCACTGCGGACGCCGAAAACAAACTTTTGCCGCCCTACCCCATGTTTCCTACCGTCGCACTGAAAGACCTATAGAATCCTGCGGCAGGCACTGTCCGCGTTCCAGAGGCGGCTACTGCGGCACGACGTCTCTCTCTTTGCCGCTCCACTTCTGTGACGGCTCGCCACAGGGCTTTACCGCATTGGCCATCGTCCGTATGGTAAACATCCACGCCCCGTGCCAGACAGGTGCGCCCGCTTCTTGTCTCCCATGAAACAGAACACCCTCCTCTCCCCCTCCCTATTTCTCGCCGTTCTCGCGCTGCTTCACCCACTCGACTCCCACGCGGAATCAAGTCCCGCAGCGACCGCAGCACCACGCGGTGCGACGGATCGTGCTGGTGGCTTGATTTCAAAAGCAAAAAAGTCTGAGAACGGCGAACCGGCGCCCCTGCAAACTTTGAGTTCGAATCCAGCCGCAAACCCAAGCCTAACCCCAACGGCAAAACCCAATATCCTCATCATCCTTGCGGATGACCTGGGGTTTTCAGACCTCGGCTGTTACGGAGGCGACATCCAAACTCCAAACCTCGACGCACTGGCGGCCAACGGACTCCGATTCACCCAGTTTTACAACACCGCCCGGTGCTGGCCCTCCCGCGCGGCATTGCTCACTGGATACTACGCCCAGCAGGTCAAACGCGACTCACTGCCCGGGCAGACTTCCGGCGGCAAGGGAGTCCGCCCCGTTTGGGCGCCGCTGCTCACAGAACTTCTCGCCCCTCAGGGGTACCGCAGTTACCACTCTGGAAAATGGCACATTGACGGACGTCCCTTGGAAAACGGCTTCACGCACAGCTTCGAAGTCGGTGCCAAAGCTGAAAGCAACTACTTCAAGGCCGAAGGCAACCAAACCGACGGCACACCCAGCGTCCAAACTCCGGACTACTACGTCACGTCCGCCGTTGCCGACCATGCAGTTTCCTGCCTGCGCGAGCACTCCGAACGCTTTCCAAACCAGCCGTTTTTCCAATACGTCGCATTCACCGCCCCACACTTCCCACTGCAAGCCCCCGAAGTGGATATCGCCAAATACAGGGACAAATACCTCAAGGGTTGGAACGCTGTCGCCACAGACCGCCACGCGCGACTGACGCAAATGGGCATCACCCACCATCCGTTGCCTGCCATGGAAACGGAGGTTGGACCGCCCTACGCCTTCCCTCAGCAACTCGCCGTACTAGGCCCCAACGAGTTGAACAAACCCCTCCCCTGGGAGAAACTCACCCCCGGCCAGCGCCAATTCCAAGCCGCCAAAATGGCTGTCCATGCCGCTCTTGTGGACCGTATGGATCAGGAAATCGGCCGCGTCCTCGCCCAACTCAAAACCATGGGGGTCTTCGAAAACACCCTGATTCTTTTCCTCTCCGACAACGGCGCCAGCGCCGAAATGATGGTCCGTGGGGACGGGCACGATCCCGAAGCGCCCATGGGTTCCAAGGCCTCGTTCATTTGCCTCGGGCCCGGTTGGTCCAGCGCCTCCAACACCCCCCTGCGGCGACACAAAACATGGGTGCACGAAGGGGGAATCTCCACCCCGCTCATCGTCCACTGGCCCGCAGGCTTCCAAGCCCGGGGGGAACTGCGCCACCATCCAGGCCACCTAGTGGATATTGTCCCGACGCTAATGCAGGTCAGCGGCGCCCAAAAACCGGCCAAAATCGCCTCGGAAAAAGTGCCATCCGCCCCTGGCCATAGTTTGGCGGGCTTTCTCGAAAAAGACGATCGCTCGCTCAACGGTCACCTCTGGTGGCTTCACGAAAAAAACCGCGCCATCCGCGCTGGAGACTGGAAGCTGGTGGCTCTGGCGGGGGGAGAGTGGGAGCTTTACGATCTTTCCAAAGACCGCGGCGAATCCAACAACCTGGCAAAATCCAATCCGGTAAAGGTTAAAGAATTAAGCGAACTCTGGGAAAAAGATCTGGAAGAAACAATCCAGCTCCAAAAACCAAACCCTAAAAAGCCATTGTGAGGCCCACGGCCCGCAGAAAAACAAACCAATGAACTGGGAAGAATGCTACAAAACGGGGAACACTCCCTGGGACAAATCCGAGCCCGCTCCGGAACTGGAGAGCGCCCTCGCCGAGGGCCTGTTAAAGGGGCGCGTCCTCGTCCCAGGCTGCGGCCTCGGCCACGATGTCCGGGCTATTGCGAAAGCAGGTGCGCTCGAGGTGATTGGATTGGATCTGGCTCCCAGCGCCATCCAGGAGGCAAAAGAGCAGGCCGTCCTCCCAAACACTTCCTTTCTGCAGGGTGATTTCTTTGAGCTGCCAGAGGCTTTTATGGGCCACTTCGATTGGATCTGGGAACACACCTGCTTCTGCGCCATCCCCCCCGCAGACCGACCCCAATATATCCAGTCAGCCCGAAATTCTCTCTGCCCCGGAGGCAGGTTGCTTGCACTCTTCTTTTTAAACCCGGACATGGAGGATCCCTCGCAGGGGCCGCCCTTCGGCGTCACCACTGAAGAATTAGACCGGGATTTTGCAGGCCTCTTCGAATTGGAGCAAGAGTGGCTGCCACGCGCCACGTATCCCGGACGCGAAGGGCGCGAACTGGTGCGCCTTTTGCGCCGCCTCTAGCATTCATTGCCATAGCACCCCAGTGCCCGGGTCCTCTCACACCCGTGAAAAACCGCGCACGGTCATCTCGCTGAAAGCTTGCATTCAAACAATTACCATTCTTTATCAGCTCAAATGAGACCCCCCTCCCCTTTTCGTTTTGTCCAAGGCCTCTGTGCGTTTTCGCTAGCTGTTATCACCCCCAGCCTCTCCGCCCGACCAGAAGCCGTAGAGGTTTCCTCCACAACAACCCAGCTTCTGCCCAAAGGCAAAGAAGCAGACGGAATCATCGGAGACTTCGTCCTTCGCAACAACATGGTGGAGGCGGTCATCAGCGGAAATCTCCCGCTCCGCCGCGCTAATATGTCCACGTTTTACGGCGCGGATGGAATCACCCCCGGCTGCCTTTACGACCTCACACTGCGAGGCTCCGACAACGATCAAATCACCATCTTTTCCCCCGCCTCCCAGCAGGGCGCTGTTTCATGGGTGCGAATCGCGGACCCCACCCCCTCCGCTCCGGGCGTCACCGCCGCCGCCATCGAAACCGTGGTCACAGCGGAGTCTGCTGGCGGCATCTCCCGCAAACATGTCTACAGCATCGAAGACGGCTGGATCGGAGTCCAAATCACCACCACCCTGCGCAATGAAACCGACAAACCTCTGAAAGCCCCCTGCCAGGACCGTTGGACAAACTTTCTACAAACAGGAGCCGCTCCCGGCGGAATCCTTTGGGCGGACGCGGTCGACCCCGCAGACCGCTGCGGCTACGCGGTGGGCCCCCTGCACGACCCAGCGGGTTTGCTAGGCCTCGCCTCCAAAGAACTGGCCCCAGGTGAATCAGTCGTCTACACCCGTTTCTTAGCCGTGGGCCACTCTCCCGCCGAGGCCGTCAGTCACGTGTGTGTTCGCCAGGGCGTTCAATCCAAACTCTCCGGCCGCATTCTCGACGAAGCCGGCAACCCCGTTCCCGACGCCAGGGTCTGGCTACGCCCTCTCTTTGCCGTGACGCCCCCGCCCTCTCCAGCAGGAAAAGCGCGCTCAAACCAACCCGACAGCAATGGACGCCTTTCGGGAATCGCTTCCGTTGATTCTTCGGGGGCATTCGCCCTCACGCTTCCCCCCGGCAAATATAAGCTGACAGCCTCAGCCCCGGGCCGCCCGGAAAGCGAAATTGAGGCGGACTGCAAGGCGCAGCATCCATCAGAAGCCCTCATCCTACGGCTCAAGGAGGCTGGCAAGATCTCCTTTAACATCCAGGACGCGCAAGGGATCTCCATTCCCTGCAAGGCCCAGTTTCTAGCCCTCCCCGGTACCGAACCGCTCAACCTCGGTCCCGACCAGCGCGCGCACGGCTGCCGGGATCAGTACCACAGCGAGACGGGCCGTTTTTCTGTGGGCGTCCTCCCAGGAAAATACCGCGTGGTTGTCACCCGGGGCATCGAATTCAGCCACCTCGAACAGGAGGTGGCTGTGGTTCCGGGAAAACCCGTTCTAGTCTCGGGGATTCTCAACCGGATGGTGGACACCCGCGGTTGGGTGAGCGCCGACTACCACAACCACTCCACCCCCAGTGGAGACAATGTGTGCGGCACCGCAGACCGCCTCATCAACCTCGCCGCTGAAAACATCGAATTCGCACCCACCACCGAGCACAACCGTATCTTCAACTGGCGCCCTGAAATCGACAGGCTAGGACTTGCCCCCTTCCTGCAGACCGTCGTCGGACTGGAGTCGACCGGCGCAAACGCCCACTTTAACGCCTTCCCATTCGAACCAGTTCCCTACACCCAGGACAACGGCGCTCCAGTTTGGAATGCAGACCCCCGGGTCAACGCTCTCACCTTGCGCGAGTGGCAGCGCCCCTCCCACGACCGTTGGATCCAGATTAACCACCCCGATTTGTTTGCGAATTTTTTCGAAACGCGCAGGGCGGGCGAATCAGAAGGCGGATACGCCGGGTTGGTCCAAATGATCAACGGCTATGAAACCCAAAATGGCGCAGGCTCATTCCTCCTTGATAACGCCCCTTTCCGCGTGACGCGCGGAGCCGGCGGCTCTGAAACGGTGACGTGGAACAGGGAGTTCTTGTGGCTTGAGATGCTAAACCAAGGACGCCGCACCAATGCCATCGCGGTCTGCGATGCTCATTCCGTATTCGGAAACGGCGTGGGCGGCTGGCGCATGTACATGCCCTCAGCCTCGGATGATCCCGCAAAAATCGACTGGCGCGAAAATGTGAAGGCCGCCAAAGAAGGCCGCTCCTACCTCACGACCGGCCCGTTTCTCCAGGTGACAACGGCAAACGGCGAGGGACCGGGGGACACCGTTCTGTCCAAGGGCAAGCCCGTCTCCTTGAAAGTCCGCGTGCAATGCACCGACTGGATCGATATCGACCGC
The DNA here is from genome assembly GCA_947479475.1 of Chthoniobacteraceae bacterium. Classification (GTDB taxonomy): domain Bacteria; phylum Verrucomicrobiota; class Verrucomicrobiia; order Chthoniobacterales; family Chthoniobacteraceae; genus Chth-196. The sequence continues at coordinate 19,185 of CANJZW010000004.1, read as the reverse complement.
GTCCAAATTCTCGTCAATGGGCGCCCGCTCCAATCCCTCAACTTCACGCGCACCACGCACCCCTCCTTTTTCAAAGAAGGCGTGGTCAAATTTGAGCAAACGATCGACGTCCCAGTAAACACAGACTCCCACCTCATCGTCGTCGCCTGCGGTGAAAACCACACCCTCCAAACCGGCTACGGCTCAAGTTCACAAGCCTCCATTCATCCGTTCGCCTACCACAACCCCATCTGGGTTGACGCGGATGGCAAGGGAATTAATCCAAGCAACGACACTCTGGATTATTCTGTGCCCGGGGTGCGCGTGAGCGTGCCCGAAGCAAAAGCCTTTTTGGACCAGAAAAAGCGTCCTTAAGAAGTGGCTTACCCGGACTCCACCCATCGGTTCAACTGGTGGGCGGAGAAAACCCTCCCTAGGATTGGGGGAAATATGAGGCCCGGAGGCAGGCTTGCTGCGTTCCCTCACCCCAAGCGCAAGCCGCCGCCGCGATTCAGGAGCATGCTTGCAAAGGTGTTTTCCGCAACGTTGCAGGGGGTTGAGGGTCTGGAGGTAGAAATCGAGGTCAACTCGGCCAGCGGCATTCCGGCCATTGTGATCGTCGGCCTGCCTGATACGGCAGTGAGAGAGAGCCGGGACCGAGTCACCACCGCGATAGCCAACAGCATGCTCCACTGGCCGCGCGGCCGCACCACGATCAACCTCGCTCCCGCAAATGTGCGCAAGGAAGGCCCCGCCTTCGACCTGCCTATTGCACTGGGCCTCGTCGGCGCCTGCGAAGAGACTCCCCTTCCCGACCTCTCCTCCTACTGCATCGCCGGAGAACTCGCCTTGGACGGCGCGGTCCGCCCCATCAAAGGCGCTCTCTCCATCGCACTCGCCGCGCGCAAACAACGCCGCCGCGCCATCCTTCTTCCCTCCGAAAACGCCGCAGAAGCCGCCCTCGTGGACGGAATCGAAGTGTTCGGCGTTCGCAACCTCACCGAGACAGTCCAGTTTCTGCGTGGAGAAACCGCCATCCGCACCACCCCTCACAATGCCGGCGCCCTTTTACAGCAGGCCAGCGCGAATGCGGGCGTCGAAGATTTCGCCGATGTCCGGGGCCAATATCACGCCAAGCGTGCGATCGAAGTCGCCGTCAGCGGCGGGCACAATTTGCTTATGCTGGGCCCGCCGGGATCAGGAAAGTCGATGCTGGCAAAACGCATCCCCTCCCTGATGCCGCCGATGTCGCTGAGCGAAGCAATCGAAACCACAAAAATCCACAGCTCCTGCGGCCTCCTCGCCGGCAAAAGCCCAGCCTTTGTGGCGTCCCGCCCCTTCCGTTCCCCGCATCACACCATTTCAGACGCCGGTCTTTTGGGAGGATCCGCCACCCCCAGTCCGGGCGAAGTCAGTCTCGCTCACAACGGCGTCCTCTTTCTGGACGAACTTCCCGAGTTCCGCCGCTCCACGCTGGAAGTCCTTCGGCAGCCCCTGGAGGATGGCACCGTCACTATTGCACGCGCCGCCGGCAGCTTCACCTTTCCTGCTGACTTTGTATTAGTCGCCGCGCTAAACCCCTGTCCCTGCGGTTTTTACGGAGACCGCAAACGAAAGTGCCGCTGCTCGCTTCAACAGGTGCAGCGCTACCGGCAACGCATCTCGGGCCCGCTACTGGACCGCATCGACCTGCATTTGGAAGTCCCTTCGGTCACTTACACGGAAATGTCCAGAGGCGACCCCGGCGAAAGCTCCGCGAATATGCGCGTCCGGGTCGAACATGCACGAGCCATTCAAGGGGCGCGCCTCGGCAAGGAAGGCCGCTCAAACGCCCGGATGCGCCCGCGCGAAATCCGCCAACACTGTGCGCTAGGCAATGGAAGTGCGTCCCTTTTACAGTCTGCCGTACAGTCGCTCAACTTGAGCGCTCGCGCCTACGACCGGATCCTCAAAGTCGCCCGGACCATCGCCGACTTGGCTCAGAGCGAAGCCATTGAAACCGTCCATTTGCAGGAGGCCGTCAGCTACCGTTCCCTCGACCGCGAAATTTGGGCCTGAAAAAAACCGCGCACTCCACAGCCTGAACGCCCCACGAACCAGGCGGTCAGGGACGGAAGGCCGGGCCACAAAACTGCCATTTCCATTGAGGCTGTTCGTGCCCTCAACAAAGTCTAAAAAGGCCGCAGGGCCCGGGATGCAATCCACCACCGAACGCCGGGCCCATTCACGGTCGGCAGCCTGGGCGGCTTACTCCGCGGAACGCAGCCCCATCGTATTGACGGCAAAGACTCGGTAGGTGTGCTTTTTTCCAGACTCCTGCTTTGTGTCCGTAAAGACCATCTGCACCAGCGGTTGAGTGGGCGTGTCACTGTATTGCAAACCCTGGAAAACGGGGCGTCCGAAGGGGTTTTTAGGCTGCTCAGGGACTGTCCCGATCGGTTGTCCATCCCGCTCAATGATGAAATGCGCCAGTCCACTCTCAAGATCCGCATCCGCTTCCCAAAATAATTGCGCGCCTTCCACTCGAAGATTGTAGGGAGCCGGGGGAGGCGTCGTATCGCCCACGGCGGAATCCTTTACATACTGCATCCACGCTGTGGCAACCAACTCGTTTGGAAGCCAGACGGCCGCTTCTGCTGCTCCTTTGAACTGCGCGGCCGGAACTGCCTCAGCCGACAACAAGGGGGCCAACCACGCCTCGGAAACCGGCATCGACCGCAAGGGATCCCCACTCTTTTGGGGCAAACGTTGGCTCAAACACGCGTCCAACCAGCGGATGGCCATGTAGCGCTGATTACCACACTCGTGGGCAGTCAACGGATCCACCGCAACGCCGATCAATCCGCCCATACCGCGGACCGCCGTAAAAAAAGATTCGTTTGCCGGCCAGACGCCCGCGAAGCGTCCATCCTTCACGCTCACCCCCTCCTTCGTGCCAGGGTTACACATCAAGGGCACACCCTTCAACGTGTCTTGAAGGATGTAGGGCTTGATCGTCGCCCGATTCGCGTCCTCCTTGACCAGCGGCACCCCGCTGCGCAACCACGCCGCGGCAGTCCGTTCCGGGTGAAGCAACGCCATGCCACCCGCCCAATGTCCGCCCCCGCTGTGCCCCCAAAGTGCCCACGGGGCTTTTGCGAGTTCCGGATGCCCACTCTTTGCCCCCAATTCAGCAAGGGCTTTTTGAAAAGAAGCATCGCTGCCATTGCGCGGATCACACCACATTTGGCAGTTTTCTTTCTCAGGCTGTTCGTAACTTGGCGCAATTAAAGCGCAGCCGTGTTTTTTTGCCAAAGCCTGCCAGTGCAAATCAAACGCTCCCGTCAAACCGGATTTGCAGGAGCCTTCACCGCAACCGTGTTGATGCACGATGACTCCCCTCAACTGACTGACGCCTGGCGGAATCCACGCCGTATAGTTGACTGGAAAAATCAGTTCAGCAGGTGCTGAAGAGGCCTCATAACGCACCCGAAAATACGGTGGCTTGGCCACAGGAAAAACATCATAGGGTGCCTTTTGCCCAAACGCGGGCGAGACAAACATCAAAAGGAGGAGGAGAACGCAACGCATGAGTCCGAATACAGCATATCCCCGTTAGATTTGCACGAACTCGAAAAATCCGCAAACCCAGCCCCGCTTTCTAACCCAGAGGTTTCACCCAGGTCTCACGCCAGTAAAGCCCCCACCCACCCGTGCCTCCCGGCTTCTTTGTCTGCACAAAACGCGTCCCAAGCGCGCGGCTTCAAGGACCGCATTCAAGCCTGCCTTCTGCGCCACTCGGAGCGCACTTCCCCCATGAGTGTCACAATCCCATCGCGCACCTCAAAAAGCTGCTCCCGCAACCGCCGATCCCGAGTGCGCCCAAAAACCTTCTCCCTGCGCAATTCCGCGTACGCATTTAATCCCAGGTTCACGGCCCGCAAGGCCCGCTTCAAATAGGCAATCGTCATCCCGAGTTCGGTGCTTTCCGGATCGCTTAATGCGGCGGCAAGCTTGCCTCCCATGATGCTCGCTTGATGCGAGAGCTCAACGGCGGCCGGGTGCGAGGAGGCATCCTTTCCCCGCGCCTGCAACGCTTCGTCCAACCAGATCGTGAGCTCAAAAGAGGCCTGGTAAAGGGGGTGCACCTCAGCTTGATCCGCCGCATCCTCCAGCTCCTCCCAATCCTCCAGCTCCAACTCCTCCGGGGAATCCTCCCCCTCAATATCGTCCCAAAAACTCTCCTCCTCCCCTTCCATATCCACCCACCCCATCTCCTTTGCGATTAACTCATCCCTTTCAGGATGATCGGCATACCGCTCCAAGAGCTCCAGATAACGCTCTGTGCGTAGATCTTGTTCCCGAAGAAAACGCTCCCAGTCGTACTCGTCCCACACTTTCTCCGGTTGCTCGTGCTCATCCGCCATGCATTCCTTTCTCACCAGAGGTCCTGCGTCGTGTAAATCGCTTTTTTCGGTTTTTTGTTTAAGTCCCTCAAAAAGAGAGCCTCTAAGTTGCAGCCGCGACCTCGGGGAGCGTCTGCCGCCGCAATTGCCCGCACGCGGCGGCAATGTCATGCCCCTTTTCGCGTCGGATCGTCGCATTCACTTTGGCACGCTTGAGAACCGCCATAAAGGCGTCCTGCCGATCCTCCTCGGGGCGAATCCAATCAAGCCCTTCAACCACGTTGTAGGGAATGCAGTTGACCTTGGCATCCACCCTCTGCGCAGCGATCACGAGAGCTTCTGCATCTTCAATCGTATCATTCACCTCCCGGATTAAAATATACTCGAAGGTAATGCGCTGCTTTTTAATGCCCACATAGTACTCACAGGCCGAGAGCAGCTCTGCCAGGGGATACTTCCGGTTCACAGGCATGATCGCCTGTCGCACCTCGTCCCTCGCCCCGTGCAGGGAAACAGCCAAACGGACCTGCATCGGTTGCTCCGCCAGTTCCCTGATCTGCGGCGCCAGCCCGCTTGTGGAAATGGTGATCCGCCGGGCTCCAATCCCGACACCCCAGGGAGCGTTCAAAATTTCTAAGGCGCAAAGCAGGTTTTTAAAGTTGGCCAAAGGCTCCCCCATGCCCATGAACACCAGATTACTGACCCGCTCGCCGCTCAATTTTTCAATGTGCAAAATCTGCCCCACGATCTCACCGGCCGTTAGGTTGCGGCTCCAGCCGTCCAGGCCGCTCGCACAGAACTTGCACCCGTAGGCACACCCCACCTGCGTGGAAACACAAAGGGTCCGCCGGTCGGATGCCTCCCCGTACAAGGCGGGCGAGGCAGGAATTAAAACGGACTCAATCAACGCCCCATCCCCCAGCCGAAATAGGTACTTCCGTGTCGTATCCTCCGACCCCTGCACCCGAACCGGCTCCAAAGCATGGAAAGCGAACCGTTCACTCAGCCACTCCCTCAACCCGGCTGGCAGATTCGTCATCGGCTCAAAACCGTCGACCCGTTTTTCATAAACCCACTCCAGAACCTGGGCCCCGCGGTACGCCGGATGACCCGCTTCTCCCAGAAGTTCCCGCAGGCGGGGCAGCGTCACCGCATGAATCGATTCTTTCGGGGCTTCTACGCTCATCCCGCAATCCTCCACGAAATTGGGCCCAGCGTCAAAAGCCCTTCTACCCCGAAACAAACACTTTTTCAGATTCCGCTTCCGCTTTTCTAGGCGGCTTTTAATGTTCTGCCTCTAAACGTATGCTTACGCCCCACGAGATTTTCGCCAAAATGCCCTCCTCCATGGCTCACGGGCTCTTTGCTTTTTTACACGAACACCAGAAGCCCCTTTACAGGGCCACCTTAGAAACTCTGGCAAAGGCCAGGAAGCTGAGGCCTGTTTTCCTGGAAAAAAAACCCCGCTCCGAGCAGCACGCCTGGCTCGTCGACCAACTTCGCAAACGCATCAACAACGATACCGCCGCACACGTCCTCCAATTGTGGCTCGTCGGCGCCCACAAAAACCTCCTTTGCGACTTCCTCGACGGGTTCAACATCGCCCACGATGAAAACGGCACCGTCGAAGTCCTGCCCCCAGCCCCCGCCACCGCCGATCTTGTGCGCGTCATCGACTCCCTGCGCGCGCGTTACGAACCGCAGCTGCTAGCCGTCTATCTCAACACGTTCCAGTCGCTGGACTCGGAGGGCTGGTCCACCCTGACCACCCTCATCCAGCAAGATCACTCCCTGCAACTCACAGGCGAATAGGCGACGGTCACGAGAAAAAGACGCTCCGAAAGACGCTCCGCTGCTTGCGGCATCAAAGCCGGTGGTTGAGCGACAGCGACACCACAGGACCCGCCAGCCCTAAAGAGACGCATCCTGCAGGAATGCTGGAATGCTGGAATGCTGGAATGAGAAACCTCCCGAAGGAGGGTTGCGCCGCACTGCCTGGTCCCTGCAGGGGCGGCAACGTTTCAAGAACGATTGGCTCCGTCCAGAGACCGGCTCACGGCTCCAACCGGACCGACTCCACCTCTAAAACATCCCCTGGCTTGAGCGCTTCAAAACGCAGCATTAAACGCTGCAGACCACCCTTGTAACCGGGCTGTCCCTTCAAAACAAAGGCGTGTTCCGTTCGAACACCCCCCACAGTAACTTCAAAAACCGCGCTCCCCTCCGGCTCCTCCGGTCGGATGCCCTTCCAGGCAACCCTCAAACGGCCAGCCTGCGCCTTCACGAGGGCGCTGATCTTCAACGTACCAGCCGCATCGGCTCGCCAAAAACTAGCGGGCCCCTCCAGAAATACCGTGGCTCCCTGCGCCTGCACACGCCAGATCCCGGGAAGCGGAACGCCGCCGTCGATCCCGCCCCGAAGCGTCCACCCCACACGCCCTTTTTCAAAGCGGTACTGGGGCAACTCTCGGCCCCGCTCCCACGTCTTGACCAACGCCCGGATTTCATCCACCGATCCAGGCACCAACCGGCATTCGTATTCATAGGAAATATTATGATCCAAATGCTCCAGTGCAACAGGAGCCAGATACCCCGTTGCATTGTCACGAGGCCCTTGACGCCCAGCTTCACCGGGAACCTCTCCCTGCTTCCAATACGTCGTCGCCGGCTGCCAAACGCCCAGCCCCCAGTTCTTAGAATCCACCATTGCCGCCCACCGCTCCGTTGCACAAAACGTCTTCCACGGAGGTCCGGGATCCATCCACTCACTCAACGCCCCCCCAGTGAACGGACGGTCTCCCGTGTAAGTCACCGCGCGCCGAAACTCACCGTTGGTGTAAACCGCCGGGATCTCCTGGTGTTTTCCAGGGTAGAACGTCCGATCAACGCGCTTGTTTGTGACCCTGCACCGCAAATGCACCGACTGGGCCTCCAGTCGAATCCAGCTTTCCATCTCGCAGTCCCCCTCGACAGCTTCCAACGGCCACTGCATCGGCACGATCCGCGTATACAACTCCGTGCCTGTGTTGCGATGCTCTAAAACCCTCGAGACATTCCCGGCCCAGTCCCCTGATTGCACTGGGTTCCAGCCCAGCGCACGCCAGGCAGGGTGCGGCTGCAGCCCATTGGGGGCAAAAGGATTCGGACCGCTGTAGAAGGACATTTGAACCTGGCGGCCATGGTCGAAATTGTTAATGAGTTCCCGGCCGTCCGCTTTGCCCCTCAGGGAGGCAATCGAGCCGCCCATTTTCAAATCAACACCCACCTTTACCCGGTCATTCTCCAACCAACTCATTTCGGGTTCGGGCCGCGGAGGGGCTCCCTGCAGCGCCGTAAAACCGCCTCCGAGGAAAGCAACCATGAAGCAGCAGAAAGTCCTGCGCTGGAGATTAAAACGATTCATCAAATGTCAAAATGAGAAGGAAAAGAGAGTTTCGACGCGCGCCAAGAAGGCACACTCAACCCTTAGCTTAAACGGCGATTCAAAACAAGCGCCCCACTTGCGATTGAAGAACCGCACCGTTCTGACTGGTCCTGAGCGCGAATCCGTAAAAAAGCCCCCTTGGGAGCAGATTTTTCAAACTCTCAGACCCCAGCCTCCGTAGCCATTCGTGAAGACCAGCCCCCCACGGGCCCCGCTCTTTCCAACCACCCCAACCACCCCAGCTCATCAGACTCAACGCAATCCGCTCCGGCCAATCGTTAAAGCCATGCACACCAAATCCCCGCATTTCATCGTCGTCACAGACAGAGGTGCTCTTCGCGCCGGCTGGATCCAGCCCCCACCCGCCCCTCTGCATCCCGCCACAAGCCTCAAGCAACCCGCCCACCTACAGCGCCGCCCCACCATCCGCTGGATCGAAGAAGTGGCCTTCGTCCACCCCAGACAGCACCTTGTGGAACAACTCTCGGACATGGCCGGCGCCTACTCCGCAACCGAGTCCTCAGGGGGGAGTCTTCGCCGCATGCCCTCCTCCCCATCCGAGGTCCACTGGAGAATCGCCGCCGACCGCCAGGCCGTGGAAGACCTTGCGCAGGCCGCCGCCGCGGTCTTATTCCGTGAAAAACCCGAATCCTGGAGCCTTTCCGCACCGGCCGACATCCATCTCGCGCTGCTTGAAGCCCTCCCCCTAGTGTGCCGCCAACGCTTGGAGCGGGTTTTGCCCAAAAACCTCGCCCGATCCACCATCGAAAGCATCGTCAAACATTTCCTGAGCCCCTGAGGTGCATGGCGCGAACCCCGGTCGCCTGAGCTCGCGCGGGCGCGGAGCGCGCACGCACCAACCACACGCACCAACCACACGCACCAACCACACGCACCAACCACACGCACCAACCACACGCACCAACCACGCGAACAAACCGCAGACTCGGGCCGTTTACTCGGGCCGTTTACTCGGCTTGCGGCCGTACGCCTCCCTGTTTATAAAAGGAGGTCACTTCCGTTTATCAAAACCCGATTGCCCTCTATGAAACTGCACCTCCGCCACATTCTCCCAGCCTTCATCCTAGTCGCCTCCGCCCTCCCCTCGCAGGCACAACAGGCTCCGGACTCCTTTGCCGTGGGCGCCCTCACCTTCAAGCGCCCGGCAGACTGGACTTGGATCCCCGTCGTTTCCCCCATGCGCAAGGCCCAGCTTTTAGTTCCGGGTCCAGAGGCTGGCAAAAATGCGGACATCACCTTCTTCCACTTCGGCCCCGCGGGCGGCGGGGACTTGGACTCAAACGTGCAACGCTGGCTGCACCAGTTTCAGAGCGCACCTGCCTCCGAAAAGGTCGAAACCAAAACAATCGGCGGCCGGAAAACAACCCTCGTTTCAACCATCGGCACTTTTACCTCCGGCATGCCTGGCCAGCCGGCGGCGGCGATGGACAATTACGCACTCTTGGGCGCAATCGTTGAAGATGCGGACGGCAGTATCTTCGTCAAAATGACCGGCCCGAAGGCCGCGGTTCAGGCAGCCAACGCGAAGTTTCTGGAATTCTTGGAGTCCGCCAAGCGCTAAGCGGGGGCAGCCACGCGCCTTTTCTAGTGGAGGGGGATGCACTGTGCGCCGTGCCACTCCGTTTGGAAACGACCGGGATGGCACCCGCCCAGCCGGCGCTCCAGAATTCCTCCAATACACGGGCTGTCGCAGCAGCCCGCCGCCCCTTTTTTATAGGAACCACCCCCATCCCTGACCCACGCCCGTTGCGAGGGTTGCCGGCAGAATCCTCTTCATGAGCAGCTATTACATTTCTTCACTGATCGATATCATCCACTACCTGAGCGACTCTCTGGTCCAGTGCGACTCCAGCACGCGGATTGCAGAGCTTTTCGGAGAGGAGTTTGATGACGTTGATTTCGAAATGGCCATGTGTTGCTTTGAAGCCACTCACCGCCTGGCGTTCCGTCAGGAACTCGTAAACATCCCAATCGACCAGTATGAGGAGCTTTCGCTTGAGGAGTTTATGGAAACCTACCTGGATCTGGAGGAGCAAAAAGACCCCCTCTTCGTCGCCCAGAGATTCCGGATGTTTGAAGAAGCACTCACCCGAGCGATAGCCGACGAGCAGCCGGGAACCGAAGAGTTCTAAGGCTTCACTGCGCTGCTCCGTCCAAGGCTTCGCTGCCATGCTCGAAAGAGGTCACGGATGCGCCACGGGAGCAAGAGTTTTCTTGCCCGCATTACCCGCGAACAAAAAGCTGGCTTGGGGTTTCGGCGGATCTTGACCAGCTTTGTTGGGGCGCCTGGGGGCGAATCGATGCGGCAACCACTGTCGGAGATTGTTTTCTTTTTTGCCAACCCGCGACAAAAAGGACCCATCTCAATCTCAACGCAATGGCAGAGCCCCTGAAAAAGGCGCGAGGTTCTCCGGCGCTCTTGCCGCGCGGTTACGGCGCGGAGCGGCGGTTCGATACGAATTCACGCCCAAGGGTTGGAGAAATCTCCGGTTGGACGCCAAAGTATCCTTCGACAAACTGGGCTAAGTTTATTTCTTCAATATTTCGGCACAATCCCTCAAACTCGGCCGCTTATGAGTCGCAAAATACGTTACGGAATGGTCGGCGGGGGACGGGGTGCCTTCATTGGTGCCGTCCACCGAATCGCAGCTAACATCGACGGACAAATCGAACTGGTCTGCGGTGCATTTTCCTCGGATCCGGAAAAATCGAAGGCTTCTGGTGGGGATCTCTTTTTGAACCCAGCCCGCTGCTACGGTTCGTTTGAGGAAATGATCCACGCAGAGAAGCGGCTGCCTGCAGACCAGCGAATGGACTTCATCTCCATCGTGACCCCCAACCACATGCATTTCGCCCCGGCGAAACTCGCGCTTGAAAACGGTTTCCACGTGCTCTCGGACAAGCCCGCCACGTTCAACCTTGCCGAAGCCAAAGAACTCTCTCAAATCGTGGCAACAACCGGCCTTCTCTACGGCCTCACTCATAACTACACGGGTTACCCCATGGTCAAGCAGGCCCGGGAACTCGTGCATTCGGGAGCGCTCGGAAAAATCCGCAAAGTTGTCGTGGAATATCCTCAGGGTTGGCTCGCCACAAAACTCGAGGAGAGCGGTCAAAAACAAGCCGCCTGGCGTACAGACCCCTCCCGCTCCGGCGCGGCTGGGTGCGTCGGAGACATCGGCACCCACGCCGAAAACCTCGCCGAATACATTACCGGGCTTAAAATTCACGAACTCGCAGCGGACCTCACCGCCTTCGTCGAAGGACGCCTGCTGGACGACGACGCCAACATTCTGCTGCGTTTTGAGGGCGGCGCCAAAGGCGTATTGCATTGCTCCCAAATCAGCGTGGGTGAGGAAAACAATCTGAACATCCGCGTCTATGGCGAAAAGGGCGGCTTGGAGTGGCACCAAAAAGAACCCAACACACTGCTGCTCAAATGGCAGGATAAACCCGCTGAAGTGTTGCGCACCGCAAACGGCTACCTCGGCGCAGCCGCCGCCGCCAACTCGCGCACCCCCGCCTCGCACCCCGAGGGTTATCTCGAGGCCTTCGCCAATATTTATCGCAACTTTGCAAACCACATCCGAGCCACCATCTCCGGCGTGCAGCCAGATGCCCTGGTTTTGGACTATCCCAAAATCGAAGACGGCGTCCGCGGCATGGCCTTCATCGACGCCGTCGTGAGTTCGAGTAAACACAATGCGAAGTGGACCCCCGTTGGAGGAGGTTAACATCCAGGAGGGCGGCGGGTAGCGCTACCTTCCTGCCCTCCCTTTTCTAAAGACTCCGCGGGTTCGATCCGCCTCACATTCGTTCTTTGGACTAAGCAACTGGGCCACCAGCAGGCTTGACCCTTGGATCGTCTGCACCCAAAAGAAAACGCCTACATCAGACTTCACGTCCAAATCACGGCGCCCACCCAGACTCACAACCTACCTACTTATTTCTAAAATGCGTTTTGGCATCAATTCCTTCCTGTTCGTTTCCCCCTTCAAAACGGAAAGCGTCAAACTCTTTAAAAAATTCAAGGCCTGGGGCTTCGATACCGTTGAAATCCCTGTCGAAGCTCCCGAACACGTTAATCCCGAAGTTCTTAAGGCAGCCGCAGAATCCGCAGGCATTGCCATCGGTTCGGTCTGCGCCTGCATGGGCCCAGGTCGCGATTTGAGAGGCACTGCAGCAGAACAGAAAACCGGTCTCCAATACATTCGCGCGTTGATCGACCAGGCCGCGGCAATGGGCTGCCCCCGCATCATCGGTCCTCTCTACTCCGTGGTTGGCAAACGGGGCCCCGTGTCTCCCGTAGACCAAAAAAAGGAATTCGCCGCCGTCGTCAAAAATCTCAAGGCTCTCGCAAAACATGCCGCGGCAAAGGGCATCGAACTAGTGGTTGAACCGCTCAACCGCTTTGAAACCGACTTCCTGAATACCTGCGACCAAGGCCTAAAACTCATTAAGGCCGTCGGCGCGAAAAATGTGAAACTCCACCTAGATACGTTCCACATGAACATTGAGGAAAAAAACCAAGCCGCAGCCATCCTCAAAGCGGGCAAACACCTTGGCCATTTCCACGCCTGCGGTACTGACCGCGGCACCCCAGGCAATGACTCCCTAAACTGGGGACCGATTGTCAAGGCCCTGCAGGAAATCGGGTATGATCAGGACGTCGTCATCGAATCCTTCACCCAAGACGTGAAAGTCATCGCCGCAGCCGCTGCGATCTGGCGCAAAATGGAGCCCAAACGAGACGACATCGCAGTGAAGGGCCTCGCCAACATGCGTCGCTTGTTCCGCACCTCCAGTCGCAAGCCCAAGGCCAAGTCCACCCCGGTGCCCGCCCTCAAGCTCTTGCACAAGCCCGCAGCAAAAGCCGCAAAAGCCCCCGCCCAAAAAGCCGCAAAATCACTCGAAATCTCCAAGCCGGCTAAGAAAGCCGTCCGCCGCAAGTAGTCCCGGCAGACACGCCGTCCTATGAATAAACGCCTCTGCCTACTCGCCCTCGCGGCCCTAGCCGGTTCCGCCTTCGCCGGAGAACAACCTCTTTTCAATGGAAAAGACCTCACCGGCTGGGACGGGAACACCTCACTCTGGTCCGTCAAGTACGGCGTCATCCACGGTGAAACCCAGCCCTCCACGGACAACCCCAAAAAAAGCACCCTGCGCCACAACACCTTCCTCGTTTGGAAGGACGGAATGCCTGGGGATTTTGAACTGCACGCCAAATTCCGGATTACCTCCGATTGGGGCAATTCCGGCATTCAATACCGCAGCAAGCTCGAAAGCACTGGTGCGGACGGCCCGATCGTTTCGGGTTACCAAGCCGATTTTGAGTCTGGGCAAACTTACAGCGGCATTCTCTACGAAGAAAAAGGCCGCGGTATTCTCGCCCAGCGCGGACAGCAGGTCGTCGTGAAACCCGACCCTGAGGACCCAAAGAAAATCCAAAAGGACGTCACAGGATCCGTCGGAGTCTCAAAGGAAATTCAGGATGCCATCCACATCGCGGATTGGAATGACTACGTGGTCATCGCCAAGGGCAACCACCTCCAACACTTCATCAACGGCAAAAAAACCATCGATGTCACCGATGAAGACCCCCGCGGCGCGAAGGACGGCCTAATCGCCCTCCAGATGCACGCGGGCGCCCCCATGGTGGTCGAGTTTAAAGACATCATCCTCAAAACGGACAAGTAGCCGCAGCACTGCGACATGATCTAACCAGGGCCACGGAAGCATCGCTTTTTGTGGCCCTCGTTTTTACCCCCCCTTCCACCTCCCTCTACCCATGCTCAAATCTCACACACTCTGCGCTACCCTCGCGCTCTCGCTCTTTGGCACCTTCGCCCACGCCGCCGACGCCAAACGTCAGGTCCTCCTGATTGCTGGAAAACCCAGCCACGGACCGGGCCAACACGAACACAATGCTGGAGTCCAGCTTCTCGCCAAATGTCTGAAGGAAAACGCCGCGGATAAAGTCGATGTCCAGTTTGTCCTCAACGGCCAATGGCCCGAAGAGGCCGTCCTCAAAAAAGCCGACTCCATCGTCATTTATTCCGACGGTGGCACAGGACACCCTGCCCTTCCCCACCTCGCAGAGTTGGCTGCCCAAATGCAGCGCGGCTGCGGCTTCGTATGCCTGCACTACGCCGTCGAACCCGCTTTCAACAAAGTCGGCTGGCCAGAACCCGAGATTGGCGCGGACGGCAAGCCTCTCAAACAAACGCCTCCTCCAGACAGAAGCTCCAACGGCGCCGGTTCCCCGGAGTTCCTTCAGTGGTTGGGCGGCTATTTTGAACAATTTTGGTCGGTGAACCCCCATTGGGACGCAAACTTCAAGGAGCTGCCCAAACACCCCATCAGCAACGGGGTAAATCCATTCAGCACGAACGACGAATGGTACTACCACATGCGCTTCCGCCCGGGCATGCAGCGGGTGACCCCCATTCTCACCGACCTGCCCCCCGAATCCACGACCACCCGAGGCGAAAGCTCCCATGGGGGCAACCCAGATCAAAAGCGGGCGGTGCTGGAGGAGAAAAAGGCCCAGCACGTGGCGTGGGCGGTGGATCGCGAGGACGGTGGCCGGGGCTTTGGATTCACTGGCGGCCATTTCCACAAGGGCTGGGGAAACGACGAACAGCGCAAGCTGGTTCTCAACGCAATCTTGTGGACTGCCAACGCGGAGGTTCCGACGGCGGGTGTGAGCTCCAAGTTGAGCGAAGCGGATCTGATGGCGAACTTGGATCCCAAGGCGCCGCCGCAGCCCAAGGCGGCGACCGTCCCATCTCCTGCCCAAAAATAAACCCTCCCGTCCCTTGCTCGCCGGGATTCTCATGCTATACTGAAGTCACTCAGTAATTGGGGTTGCAGGGGCAGCCATCAAAAAATGGGGGCGTACTGGTTTCGACTGAAAGTTGGAGACACCGATCGCATGCCGAGGAAGCCTGGTTGGCCTCGTTAAAATCTCTGGGCAAACAAAATAAACGCTAACGATTACGAAGATCTAGCTCTTGCTGCTTAATTAAGCGGCATCGTTTCCAAGCCAACGCCTGCTAGGCATGGAGACGACGACAGCAGGCTGGCCCTTGGGGGGAGCGACCGCTTCCGGGGGTGAGATCGACCGTGGACGACCGGGGAAAAGCTGCCCGCCCGCTGGCGGCTTCTCTCTTAAATTAAAAGCGAGGCTAAGCATGTAGAAGTTTGTGACGAAGGCCTTCAGGACAGGGGTTCAACTCCCCTCGCCTCCACCATTTTGTAAATGAACAATTTACAGATTTCTGGGTGAAAAAGTAACCTTGCTAGTAACCTTGTTGCTGTACAAGTTCGCCCTTGTTTGCGTGTGTTGAAAAAGTTCCCTAGCGGACATGTCTTTCGGGCTTGTTGCAGAAACAGAAACCCTGAAAAACGTCCTCCGCTCCAGCTCCCTGGGTTTCCGTTGCGCTGCTGCCGCCGAGGATAGCGGCTCTCTAAACCCGGTCTCGTACATCGCCCGACGGGTCCAACCACTCCCTGGGGGGATTCGGATGGTTCCGGTGGTACATCGCAAACGTCATACTCAGCTCCGGTGCCCCGTCTCTCTCGCTCGTACCGTCAAATTCACCGGCCATCTTCGCATCAGCAATCAACGCCCCCAGCCGATCGTAGACAACATCCATACTTCCATCCTTGCGCCTGGAGACTTTGGTAGGCACCGTTCCCTCAATCATTTGACGCAGCAGGTCCCGTTTCTCGTCAAT
Organism: Chthoniobacteraceae bacterium; assembly: GCA_947479475.1. Taxonomy (GTDB): domain Bacteria; phylum Verrucomicrobiota; class Verrucomicrobiia; order Chthoniobacterales; family Chthoniobacteraceae; genus Chth-196. The sequence continues at coordinate 3,637 of CANJZW010000004.1, read as the reverse complement.
GGCCATCAGGGCGCGACTTTGGACCTGTGCCTGGATCTCTGCGATCCGAGACCTCACCTCAGGGCGCCGGTACAGCTTGCAGCCCAGGGTCGCAGGGTCAGTCACCAAGGGGCAGATTTTTGCATAAGCAGCTTTGCGGTCCATGCCCTCGGCAATCAGCCAGGCAAAGCGTTCGTGGAGACGGTTCTTGAGGCGTGGCATAATCTGTTTGGAAATTTGCGCGGCGAAAGTGCACTCAATTTACTCTGGTAGACCATTATACCCATAGAGTGGCATTTAATGGTCTCGTAATTATTGGAAATTCAGTAGATCCAACCGAGACAATGACTTAACAATTATCTCTGGTTTCTTTCGCAAGTGACTGACTTTTGCAGATTACTGGGCTTGAGCTGCCTTGAGGTTAGTAAACTACTAAAATTTTACTAATTAGTCCGCTTTTAGTAATAAATTGTCTCGGACGAGCGTTTCCCTCAAATTCCACACCGCCTACCGGACCTGGTCGCCAAGTCAGTTGGCGGTGGCCTGATGTCAGACGTCCTCACGCTTCTACGTGCCCTGGTTACTACGGGCATTATTTCCAGTATGAAGAGCTTGTGCCGGCACACACGGACCTGGGGCTTACCAGACAGCTCGGACGGACCTAATGGGACTGGCTCAAAGCGGAATCCTGGAACAACGTAAACGGGCCAAGCGGATGGTGTTGTTCGGAAGTGGACTCAGGGGCAAGACTGCGACGTGGTTCATCAATGGAAAGGATCCCTAGTTTTCACGCCCGGCATGAAGACGGTCCTTGGAGAGCGTCGATTAATGAGCCACACCATTTAGATTAACTGACCGCCATTCGATTGTCGCCTTGGGCAAGATGATTGGCTAAATACAAAAACTGCCTACGCACCCCAATCTCAGTGAGTTTCAATCTTTTAGTGCCATCTCAGTTGCAGCCTTTCGGTTTTAGCTCCAATAAAACCGGCGGGCACATGGCTCGTTCCATGATGCTGTCCGAGTTGCTGTTGCTTCTCCAGGCGAATCGTTCTAACAACACGGCCGACTTCCGCCGCCTCATTGAGGAAGAAAACCTCCTGGGCAAACCCACGTTCACCAGCCGGCAAAAAAGCTACCGCCATATGCTCGAACTGTATGGCATGGATGCATCGCAGGCTCTCTTTCGCGTTCTATTGCGGTTTGCAGCAATTAATCCCGAAGCCACCCCTCTGCTGGCCCTGGTCTGCGTTTTCTGCCGCGATCCTCAGCTCAGGGCCAGTTTCAGCCTGCTTGAACAGACCTCTCCAGGAACCGTTATTCCCAGGCGCCTGATGGAAGAGCACCTGGAATCCCTGTTTCCAGACCGCTTCAGCCCGGCCATGAAGCAGTCTCTGGCCCAGAATGTGAACACCAGCTGGACCGTCTCCGGCCACCTCCAAGGACGTTCGACCAAGACACGCACCTTTCCAAACCCGTCCTTCCTGGCAACCACCTACGCCCTGTTTGCGGGTTATCTCACGGGATTGCGCGGCGATTTTTTGCTGCAGTCCGTCTTTGCCAGGCTGGTGGCGGTTTCCCCTCCTCAGGCGATCGAACACCTCAAGGAGGCTTCCAAGCACGGTTTCCTCCGGCTCCGGCACGCGGGCGGTGTCACGGAAATTGATTTCTCTCCGCTCCTCAACGAGTCCGAACTTTCCTCCCTCCATGGCACTGCTTGACGATCTCATTGCCAGCTACAAGCGGCACATTTCACTACCGTTTTCCTCCGGCCTTCCTTTCAGCCAAAGGGTGTGGTTTGTCGTCTATCCCCCCGACCAGGAGCGACGCCTCCAGCTGCGGCTCCATGATTTCGAGAACTGCGCCCGCTCGGCGAATCTCCGCTGGTGCAGGATCTCCCTGGAGAACGCATTCGCCCAGTGGATGGACTCTTTTGACGAAGAGGAACGCTCGCAGTATCTCCGCGATGTCGAGCTTTCCGAAGACGCCGCCAATCCGGGATTTCGCGATTTTCTGGCAAACCACATCACAGCGCAGCTCTTGAGCGTTCCCGAGTCGGAACGCGAACGGACCGTGTTCGCGCTCACCGGCTTGATGGAGTTGTACGATTTCCTCCACGTTTCCGAGGTCATCGAAGGACTCGACCGAAATTTCCCAGGCATCCTGACCGTCTTTTTCCCCGGTGAACGCGAGGGTAACACCTACCGCTTCCTGGGCGTGCGCGACGGCTGGGATTACCTTGCCGTCCCCATTTTGGCTGATTCCCACCCATGAAAAACCGCGAGCTTTTTCTCAAGGACCCCTTGAGTGTCACCCTCCGAAACGAGGGCGTTTCGAGCAACAACAACGACGACGCTGCGACGCTCGAATACGAACTCTCCACCTTTGTCTGCGATGGCGAATACCAACGGGGCCTCGCCAAAATCCTCCAGGGCTTTCTGGACCGCATCGGCAAGGAACAGACGGGCGCCTGGGTCAGCGGCTTCTACGGCAGTGGCAAATCCCATCTCGTTAAGGTTCTTCGCTTCCTGTTCATTGATCACAAGTTGCCCAACGGCGTTTCCTCCCGTCAGTTGTGCTCCCTGCCACAGGATGTGAGGGACCTTTTCACCGAACTCAGCACTCGCGGCGTCCAGTTTGGTGGATTGCACAGCGCAGGAGGCACCCTCAAAGCGGGCGCGGGCGATGTGCGCCTACGGGTGTTGGGCATCGTCTTCAAATCGGTCGGGCTTCCCGAAAAACTCACGCACGCACGGTTCCTAATGGACCTTCGGGAAGATGGAAAACTGGATGCAGTTAAATCCAGCCTGGTTGCCGCCGGCAAACATTTGGACGGTCCCGGGGGAGAACTCGACAAGCTGTATGTTTCCAAGACGCTTCACGAGGCGTACCTGAATGTCTACCCGCATCTCCATTCTGTAGACGCCGTGGCCAAGGCCCTGCGAGAACAGTACCCAGCAAGGAACGAGGAAATCTCCATTCAGGACATGTCCCTCAATATCAAGCGTGCACTCGCCCGCAATGGTCAGTTCCCGCTCACCGTCCTTGTCCTGGACGAAGTGCAGCAGTTCATCAACGACGACGCAAAGATCGCCAACGACATTCAGGAAGTCGCTGAAATGATCCAAAAATCATTCGACGGCAAGCTGCTCCTCGTCGCCACCGGTCAGAGCGCCCTCAGCGACACGCCGGCCCTGCAAAAGATCATGGGCCGCTTTGTCATCAAAGTTCATCTCAAGGACAACGATGTTGAAAAAGTCGTCCGCACCGTCGTGCTCCAAAAGGCACCAGACAAGAGCGCCGGGCTAGACACCTTTCTAACCCAGCATTCCGGCGAAATCACACGACAGCTCAAAACCACGCGTATCGCCACCCGCGGCGATGATCACACCGCCTACGTTCCCGATTATCCGCTTCTGCCGGTGCGCCGTCGTTTTTGGGAGCAAGTCCTTCGCAGTACCGATCCAAGCGGCACCGCCTCACAGATGCGCACCCAGTTGCGAGTCACTCACGAAGCGTGCAGGAGCGTCGCGGACAAGCCTATTGGCACGGTCATTCCAGGCGATTTTCTCTACGACCAGCTCGCCGCAGACCTCGTGATCTCCGGGGAGATGCAGAAGCGTTTCCAGGAAACCATCGAGGCGCAAAAGAAGGAATC
>CANJZW010000003.1 GCA_947479475.1 Chthoniobacteraceae bacterium | reverse complement strand
GATGACGCCACGATTTGGAATGGACCGGGCAGGCTAGAGTGCCCTTACAGGGCGTATTTTTCTGGGACCATTTTCCCATGGCGTTGCCATGGGCTGAAAGTGAATTGCCCCTTGCAGGGGCATCAGACTTGGAGGAAGTCGCAGCCGGTTTTCTGAAGAATGCGGAATAATCGGAGCGTTTCCGCCCCTACAAGGGGCATTCTAGGTTAGCCCAGGGCAACGCCCTGCGGATAACATTCAAAACCAGAGAAAGCCCTGAAAAGGCGCCCCAATCGCCCCGAAACAACAGGCCAGCTCCATCAGCTCTATCAGTCTCTGTAGACTCAGACATCCTGACCTCTAAGAAGAGCCCCCCAAAGACCGGGAATCTTCCTGCTCTCATCTTCTGTTTTCTCCACTAGGTTACGCTAACAAATTGCTCTGGGTGAGATCAGGAACGATCATCTCAATTCCCGTGACCGCAGGTTGTCTGAGGCTAATTGCGACGGCCTCGGGTTTGCATTGGCACTGGGGCCGTTCACTTCTTAGTGTACTAGTCATGACCGACCTCCAAAATCTTCCGGACCAGCACGGCCACTTTGGCCCGTATGGCGGCATGTTCGTCCCTGAAACTCTCATGGACGCGCTCAATACCCTCACGGAGGAATACGCAAAGGCTCGAGAGGACAACACCTTCCAAGAGGAACTTGCCTCCACCCTCAAGGATTTCGCCGGCCGGCCGACTCCCCTCTATTTCGCGGAACGGCTGACGCGCCAACTCGGCGGGGCTAAAATTTACTTCAAGCGCGAAGATCTTCTGCACACCGGCGCACACAAGATTAACAACGCCCTGGGGCAAATCATCCTCGCCAAGCGGATGGGCAAAAAGCGGATCATAGCCGAGACTGGCGCGGGCCAGCACGGGGTCGCGACGGCGACGGTTTGCGCGCGGGCGGGAATGGAGTGCATTATTTACATGGGCGCCGTGGACATGGAGCGGCAAGCCCTCAACGTCGCCCGGATGCGTTTTCTGGGCGCCAAGGTCGTGGGCGTCACCGCCGGACAGGCCACCCTTAAGGAGGCCATCAATGAGGCCATGCGGGACTGGGTCACCAACGTGCGCACCACCCACTATATCTTGGGCTCGGCCCTCGGCTCGCATCCCTACCCGATGATCGTGCGTGATTTTCACCGGGTCATCGGCGAAGAGGCCCGCCGTCAGGTGCTCGAACGCGAAGGGCGCCTGCCCGACCTGCTCGTGGCGTGTGTCGGTGGGGGCAGCAATGCGATCGGCCTTTTCTGGCCCTTCCTGAATGACGAAAGCGTTCAAATGATCGGCGTCGAAGCGGGCGGTCGCGGCATCCGGTTGGGTGAACACGCCGCGCGTTTCGAGGGCGGGAAGCTGGGGGTTCTGCAGGGCACCCGCACCTACCTCCTCACGGATGACGACGGCCAGATCCAGCTGACACACTCGGTTTCAGCGGGCCTTGATTACGCTGCAATCGGGCCAGAACACGCCTATCTCCGCGACCAGGGCAGGATTGATTACGCCTACGCCACCGATGACGAGGCACTCGCCGCCTTCCAGCGCCTTTCTCAGACAGAGGGTATCATTCCAGCTCTGGAAACCGCTCACGCGGTGGCCCACGTACTCAAAGTTGCCCCCTCCATGGACCCTTCCCAAATCCTGATCGCCAACCTTTCCGGACGCGGGGACAAAGATGTCGCTCAGGCCGCGGCGCTCCTCCTCGATTAACCTGCCTCCCGTATGCACAGCATGACAGGCTACGGGCGCGGCGAGGCGGCCACCAATGCAGTGCGCTTGATCGTTGAGCTGCATTCGGTCAATCGCAAGCACATCGACATCGCCCTCAGCCTGCCGCGCGCCCTCCAGCCCATCGAGGGAAGAATCCGCGAAAAAGCGCAGTCCCGCGTTGCCCGCGGGCGCCTGAACATCTCCGTCACTGTCATTCCGACGGGAGACGCCGCCTCGCTGCAAGTCATCGATGAACCCCTCGCTGGCCTGTATGCGGAAGCGATGCGCCGCCTACAGCAAAAACTGGGGCTCGAGGGCGCAATCTCCCTCGACGCGGTTCTCCGCGCCCCCGGGGTGCTTCTCTCGCCGGGACAGGACGTGGATCCCGAGATGATCTGGCCCGTTCTGGTTGAGGCTCTCGATGCCGCCCTCGAAGCGCTCCTTGCGATGCGCGAAACGGAGGGCGCCGCTCTGGCGCGGGATTTCTCGGAGCGCCTGAACGCGCTGCGCGAGTGTGTGAACTGCATCCACGGGCGCGCACCCGACATCACAATCCAGTACCGGACGCTGTTGCTTGAACGCCTCAGGACCGCCGAAATTGAGATCCCCCTCTCCGACGAACGTCTCCTGCGCGAACTCGCGCTGTTTGCCGACCGCAGCGACATCAGTGAAGAATTAACACGCCTCCGCAGCCACTTCACGCAGATGGAAAACATTCTGCTCACCGCCGGCCCTGTGGGACGCACGTTGGAGTTTCTCACGCAGGAAATCGCGAGGGAGTTTAACACGCTGGGTGTGAAATCAAACGACGCCCAAATCTCCCACTGGGTGGTGGCTGGAAAAGCCGAGCTGGAGAAGATCCGCGAACAAATCCAAAACATCGAATAGCGCCGTGAGCACTCCCTCAGACCTCCCCTTCCACCCCCGCCGCAGCGGGATTCTGTTCGTTATTTCCGCGCCCTCGGGAGCTGGGAAAAGCACCCTGCTCAACGGTATCCGGCACTTCGGCGACTTTCTTTACTCCGTCTCCTGTACCACCCGAAACCCACGCCCTGGCGAAAAAAACGGAGAGGACTACCACTTTCTCTCCAGAGCGCAGTTCGAATCCGAGATCTCAAACTCAAACCTTCTGGAATACGCGCAGGTCCACGGCAACTTCTACGGCACGCGCAAGGACGCGATCAAGGAGCACCTCGCCCTCGGCACGGATGTTCTCGTGGACGTTGATGTCCAAGGGGCGCGGTCCATTCGCCATTGCGGAGACGCGGCGGTGACAGGCGCGCTGGTCGATGTTTTTCTCGCCCCACCAAGCATGGAAGTCCTTACGCAGCGCCTGCACAACCGGGGGACAGAAAATCCGGAGCAGTTGCAGCTTCGCCTGCACAACGCGATTCTCGAAATGCAATGCTGGCGCGAATACCAGTACCTGCTCGTCAGCGGCAACCCCGTGGAGGACCAACAGCGCTTCAGGACGATTATGGAAACCGAACGACTCCGGACTTCCAGGCTTCAAAATGAGGGGCCACGATGAATGCCCCCATCGTCATCCTCGGAGTCACCGGCTCGATAGCGGCCTACAAGGCCCCTGACATCGCCAGTCGGCTAGTCAAGGAAGGCTGCGAAGTGCACGTCGTCATGACCGCCGCCTCCGAGCGCTTCATCACCCCACTCACGCTTCAGACCCTTTCACGCAACCCAGTCGTCTGCCCCTCCGCAGCCGATCGCGCCGATTGGAAACCCGTACACATCGCATTGGCAGACCGCGCCTCGTTGCTGCTGATTGCGCCGGCGTCCGCAAACGTGATCGCTGAACTGGCATTGGGTTTGGCGGGGCATCCCCTTGCAGAAATTGCGCTGGCCACCCGGGCCCCACTTCTTATCGCTCCAGCGATGAACGGCAACATGTGGCATCACGCGGCAACACAGCAAAACGTGCTCACGTTGAAAAGCCGCGGCGCTCACTTCATCGGTCCTGCGGAGGGACTGCTCGCGTGCGGGTACGAGGGCCTTGGCCGAATGATGGAACCAGCGGAAATCGTCGCGGCGGCGAAGACTCTTTTGTTCCCGCCCGCCTGATTTTGTGGGTGCCTCGCGCCCCGCATTTGCGGCGAGCGGGAGGCTTCTGCCTCAGGCGAGAATCTCGTTAATCACATGGCCGTGGACATCGGTCAGACGCCGGTCGATGCCGTTGTGCCGGGAAGTGAGTTTGATGTGGTCGATACCCAGCAGGTGCAGCAGGGTCGCATGGACATCGTAGACCTGAGTTGGGTTCTTGCGATCCAACGGCTTGTATCCCCACTGGTCGCTTTCCCCGTGCGTGATTCCACCGCGTATTCCCCCGCCGCAAAGCCAGTTGGTGAAAACAAACGGGTTGTGATCGCGACCCTTTCCTCCCTGCGAGGAGGGCATCCGGCCGAACTCAGTAGTCCAGAGAATCACGGTGTCTTCGAGCAGTCCACGCTGCTTGAGGTCCGCAATAAATGCCGCACACCCCCTGGCCATCCCGGTCGCAAGCGGGCCGTGATCCCGGTCTATGTCTTCGTGGGAGTCCCAATTACGGCGAGGGAAACCGTTATCATTACCACTCCAGACCTGCACAAACCGCACGCCTCTTTCTAACAGGCGTCTGGCCGCCAAGCATTTCTGGGCGAAATAATAACTCTCCTCCTTTGCGTTGATCTCTTTGGGCCACGTCTCCGGCCCTCCTTCAATTCCATAAAGACGCAGCACGTGGGCTGGTTCATCCTTGAGATTCAAGGCCTCCGGCGCCGCTAATTGCATCCGCGCTGCAAGTTCGTAGCTTCGAATACGAGCCTCCAAGCGCTGATCGCCCGGATGCCCCGCGGCATGGCGCCGGTTCAGCGAGGCGAGCAACTCACGCCCCTCGGTCTCCCCCTCAGGCCGGATGAAGGTGCCCGACTTGTGAGGAAACAAGTCGGCGATAGGCGTCTCGGTTCCAGGATAAATCACCGTTCCGCTATGCTGCGAGGGAAGGAACGCGCTGTCCCAATTCTTCACCCCGTTGGAGCCGAATCCGCGATGGTCGGGCAGCACCACAAACGCAGGTAGATTCTCGTTCATTGATCCGAGCCCGTAACTCACCCAGCAGCCCGCCCCCGGAAATCCCGGCAACTGAAACCCCGTCGCCTGCAGAAGGGTGGCCGCGGAGTGCACGCCAGACTTGCTCACCATGTTGTGGATAAAGGCCATTTCATCCACCACACCCCCAAGAGCCGCAACGGGTTCTCCCAGCATCTTTCCAGACTGGCCATAGGGCTTAAAATCCCAAACGGGGCGCAGCCACGGACCAAGACCGTTTTGAAACGCTTCAACCGGTTCTCCAAAGTCGCTCGGCTTTCCGTGGTGCTTGATGAGCTCGGGCTTGAAATCGAAAAGATCCAGATGGCTCGCTGCGCCCGCCATAAAAAACTGCACCACACGCTTGGCCTTGCCAAAGGAAGGCGAAACGAGCCCGCCGGCAACACCCGCCTCCGCCCGCGCACTTGTTTCAGAACTGAACATCGAGGCGAGCGCAACACCTCCCAACCCGCCTCCGGACTGCCAAAGAAAATCCCGGCGGCTTAAAGGACCGGAGTGGAACGGGGAATGAAACGGGGAAGTGTTCATAAACAGAGAATCTTGCGAGGGCCTGCTACTTCCGGACCTCAATCCACAAACGAAAACTCATTGAGGTTCAATAAAATGCGGCACGTCTGAGGAAGACCGTTCTTCGCGGCATACACCCCCAATTCCCCGGCCTCGACCGAAGTGGGTTGCCGGCTTAACGCCAATCGAAACGCGCGCTCTAGCTGCCCAGCGGGGTCTGATGCTTCGGCCCGGGCGCGGTTTGCCAACGCTTCCGCCTGAGTCAGCAGAAATCCATTATTGAGCAACGCGAGAGCCTGCAGCGGAGACAAACTTTCGTTGCGCCGGTCGACCCGCATCGAGGGATCCGCACAATCCAGAGAAGTCATCCAAGGCTGCGTTTGTGAGCGCACAATGAAGCGGTAAATGGAGCGGCGGTACGTTTTGGCATCCAGAGGATCGTGCAGATCGTACCGGTAGTGGGGAGAGTGGGCTGGTTGTTCCACAACGAAATCCTGCCACCCGGAACCGCCCATCGACAGATCAAGATTCCCCGAAGCCGCCAATACGGCATCGCGGATGGCTTCGGCCTCCAACTTCCGACGGTTCTGTCTCCAGAGCAAACGATTCCCCGAATCTTTCGTCTCCATTTCAACCCGTAAACCAGACGCTTGCTTGTAGGTATCGCTTAACAAAATGAGCCGGTGCAACCGTTTCATTGAACCGCCTCCGTCTCGAAATTCAGCCGCCAGCCAATCAAGCATTTCAGGATGAGAGGGCGGCGCACCGTTGCGGCCGAAATCTCCCGGCGTCTCCACAATCCCGGCTCCAAAATGATACTGCCACACTCGGTTGACGATCGTGCGCCACGTCAATGGATTGGCGGGATCCGCTACCCAGTCCGCCAGAGCCGCCCGCCGCGCTCCCTCTGGCGCGTCAGGAGCGACCGCAAAACGCGCCGGAAGGAAGGCAAGAGCAGCGAGGGCTCCGGGCGCCATTTCCCGCCCAGGATGCGTCACCTGTCCGCGAGCCAATAAAAATACCGGCCGGGGTTTGCCTCCGTCGGCTCCTGTGCCACGGAACGAGCCCGTGCCCGTGTGCACGGCGCCGATATACGCGATTTTTGGCGCCGGAAACGCTTTCATTTCCCCTTCGATTCGCACGCGATCCGCTTTCGCCAGGGCGAGCTTGGAAAGCGTCTCCGGTTTGGGCGCTGTACGCATCAACTCCACACGCTTCTTCTCTAACGTAGCCACGGTTTCACCCGCTGCACTCTCCATTCCGGGGTAAAATCCATCCGTGAGATTCTTCCGCGCCCAGCGTGCTCCAGCCTCAATTGAGTCAAGAGAAGTCACGCGAGCACCCTTCGCCACATTTTCACCAGCAGCGTCGAACACCAGCAGCTCTGAAAGCGCCAGAATAAAATCCCCTTTCCGGGGTGCCAGTTTCGTCGCACTAAAACGGAGGTATTGCATCGAAACCGAATCGATTGCGACCACTTGCAGGGCGGTTCCGGGATTAGGCTGATCCTCGGCACTGCGATCCACAAGCGTATGGACGCCGTCCTTAAATTCGGGGTCATTCGAAGCCTCGATTTTGTACCGGAGCGGGAAGCCGAACCCCGCCCCGATTTTGTTAAAATCATCGTAACATCCGGCAACCGCTATTTTTTGGGTAAGCACTTTCCGCCCAAGGTCTACTTGCACCCATTTTAGCGTCTCCTGTTCCGCGCTCACGAGACTGTGAAAACCCGACTCCGGGCGGGCTGCCGGACGGGATTTCCGCGCCTCCGCCAACGAGGCGTCGAGCGCCACGAGCGCTTCTCCCGCCTCCTTTTCCGACTGTTTTTCAAACGTGGAAATCTCCGTTGCTGTTTTCCGAAGTGCCGCGTCCAGCACCCCGTACTTCGCAGTTAGAGCCGCGTCTCCGAAATATTTTTTATCGGTCCGATCAATGGCTGAGTAGACTGCGTGGAGGGAGTAATAGTCCTCTTGAGTGATGGGATCGAACTTGTGGTTGTGACACTGGGCGCAGTGGATTGTCGTCGCGCAAAAGGTGCCCATCGTGTTGGCGACCATGTCGTCTCTGTCCAAGTGCCTGGCAATTTTTCCGTCCGTCTTTGTCTCCGCCACCTCTGCGTGGCCAATGTAGTCCCAGGGGCCAGCCGCTAGAAATCCGAGCGCCTCAATACCGTCGGTGGAGCCTGGAAAAAGAACGTCACCGGCGATTTGCTCACGCACAAACTGCGCGTAGGGCTTGTCTTCGTTCAAGGCCCGAATCACGTAGTCTCTGTACGGCCAGGCATTTGGACGGGGCTTATCTTTGTCATACCCGTGCGTATCCCCGTAGTGAACAACATCGAGCCAATGCCGCGCCCAGCGCTCTCCGTACCGTGGGCTTGCCAAAAGACGGTCCACCAGATGCGGGTACGCGTCCGGGGTTTTGTCTGCCAGAAAGGTATCGAGCTCCTCCGGTGAGGGTGGCAACCCGGTAAGATCAAAAGTGACACGCCGCAAGAGCGTCTGCCTGTCTGCCCCGGGAGAGGCCGTCCATCCCTCTTGCGCGAGGCGCGCCTTCACGAAGGCGTCGATCGGGTTTCCCTCAAGCGAAGGCAGGGCAGGTGTTCGAAGCGGTTTGAGCGACCACCAATCGGTGGGGCTGGCTATCTGAATGGACTCCTTTTCGGGCCACGTCGCACCGGAAGAAATCCAAGACTCCAGGACCCGCCGTTCCTGTAGATTCAGCAAATCCCCTTTGGGCGGCATCCGCATGTCGGGTTCATCACCCGAGATGAAACGCAGAAGCGGGCTTTTTTCGGGATTTCCCGGGACGATGTTGGGTGAATGCGCTTCCCCTCCCTTTAGAGCGATCTCCTTTACATCCAATCGATAACCGCTCTTCTGTTTGTCCGGCCCGTGGCACTTGAGGCAGTGCTTTTCAAAAAGAGGCTTCACCTCCCGGACGAAGTCCACGGAGCTTGCACGGGCCGAAACGGCCGGGAAAACACAGACGATGAAGATAACCAATAGGAGGGGCATCGTTCGAAGTTTATCAAAATAAAGCCTCCTTGTATGCCACGCGAACGCGTGGGCAACGGATCGTCATGCCAGGCTGTCATGCCGGAATGGTTAGAGTGGACGGGTGCCTGTTTTTAAGCAGCTCTAGAACAAGCTTCACACGATATTCTCCTTGATGGCTTTCGACACCGCTCCGCTCCGGGAATTCACATGCAGCTTTTCATAGACCCTTCGCAAATACGAATCTACGGTGTGCCCGCTCAGTTCAAGACGCTCGGCAATTTGCTTTTTCAAGAGCCCGTCCACAATGCACTGCAAGACCTCCGCTTCGCGCACACTCAACCCGTAGTTGGCTTGTTTTTTTGGTGCCAGATTCGCAAACATCTCAAGCACCCGGCGAGCGATCCTTGGGGTCATCGGCGCGCCGCCCGCGAGAGCGGAACCTACCGATTGCAAAATCTCATGAGCGGCTTGAGTTTTTAAAATGTATCCATTGGCTCCTGAGCAAATCGCCCTGAACAGCTTGTCATCGTCCTCAAAGACTGTGAGCACCACGATTGCCGTGCCTACGCATTGTTTTTTGAACAGGGGAATCCCATCAATCCCGCTCATTCCACGCAGGCCGATATCCAGAAGAATGAGGGCGGGCGGTGCTTCGGAGCCAAGCGCCAAAAGCGCCTCTTCACAGGAGGCGAACAACTTTGTTTCGATTGGCACTTCGCTTCCTTCAATGAGTCGCGCAAGCGTTTTACGAAACGCACTATGATCATCAACAATCCAAACGGCGTTCATGGTTTTGGAATTTTAACAACGAGGTGCGTTCCTCCATTGGGGTGACGCTCCATCAACAGCGTTCCTCTTAACTGACCCGCCCGGTATCGCATATTCTCTATTCCGTCGCCTCCGGACGGATGATTCGGGTCAAACCCCCGACCGGTGTCCGCCACTGACAATTCCACTCCTGCTACAGTCCACCTGAGCTGAATATCGACCGAAGGAGCGCCAGCGTGTTTGACGACGTTGTGCAAAGCTTCCCGAAGAATGAACAACAGATCACGGTGAAACGATAAAGGCGCAACAGCCTCAGCGGGAACTCCCTCGGATCTAAAAGACCAGTCCATGTTGAGGAGCAATGCTCCAGCAACACTCCGCATTTTTTCGACAAGGATCCCAATTTTGGGCTGCCCCCCTTCCTTCAAGAGCCAAACCATATCACGCAGTGATTCCGTGCCAGCTTCCGCCATGAGACTGATCTCAGAAAGAACCTCTGCCGGGAGCCGCCCGTCCTCGGTGGTGCCACTCATCTCAGCCATTAGCCTGATACTACAAAGATTGCTTCCCACGTCGTCGTGGAGATCCCGTGAAATTTGTTGCCGCAAGACCTCAAGTTCGCGTCGCCGAAGGGCACGCCCGCGCAGCACGAGAAGGCCAATGACTCCAAAAGTGAGCACGACGAATCCCACGGACAGCCCTCCTGTCCGCGTCTGAACCTGCTTCGCTTCTTCAATCTGCCACCTTGTGAACAACTCCCGCTTTGCCAGGAGCAGGCGCCGCTGTGAGAGACCTTGAAGCCAAGTCTCCTCATCGAGAAGCATTCCGGCTCCCCCGATCCCATCCACCAAAAGTTCCGGTTTCCAAGAAACGTGGTTCGTGGAATCCGAGGCGACAACCCGCGAGGCCCGTGCGATATTTTCGTGGCCCTCGTATGCCTCTAACTCTCCGAGGGCGAACACAAAATCACTGCTCCGCTCCCAGAGTTTTACGGCCGTCATCCGGATGAATCGCGCCGCATGACTTGCCAAGGGAAACGCGACCTTCGTGTCCCCAGGATTGGCAAAATCAGCATGGCGACAATCAAACACCATTGAGGATTCCGAGAAGTTTTCTGAAAGGGAGGTTTCAATTTTAAATCTCAGAGGGAACCCAAAGCCTGTTCTGTCGGGATAGTCCCGGGGGTGTGCGGGAATGAGGCGAATTTCGTCCAGGGTGCGGGGACCGCCAAGGTCGACTTGCACCCAGACCTCGGTGTTTGGCTGTTGGAAAATTTGACTATGCCAGCCGTTGCTTGCGGAGCCGATAGGAAGGGCGGGAATGCCCAACGCGTAGGAGCCATCCACAAGGTGTTTAGGGGACCACGTCGGTAAAGTCTCCACAGAATTGGGGGCCAGCACCGCCCCTTGTAACGCTACATTTCTACCTCCGCTGAAAACCAAAAGCTCTCCAAGGCAAAAGATAAACCGCGAATTAAGCCGTGGTTGTGGAGCGAGACTTAAAGCCGTAAACCGCACATAACGCGCCCGCCTACCGCCCGTCGTTACAAAATGGGGCAAGATACTGGACGGATCTTCTACTGTGGTTTCAACGAGTAGTTCGGGTTCGCTCAAGAGCGCGTCCCGGGATGTTTCAATGCGGAACTTGTTAGGAAACCCGTAAGCTCCCGCTCCATTGATGGAGGCGGGAACGACCACCACAGAATCGATTGTATATTCTTCACCCAAGTCGACCTGCACCCATCGTGCGGAATCCATTCTCGGCGCGAACCCGCTGTGGAAGCCGGCGTTGGAAGTCACCTGAATGCTGGGGATGACCGGACACTGCTCCAGCTCCCTGCCAACCTCAAGGATCTGGGACTCGATCTTGTGAATGCCAGAATTTAGCCAAGTCTGTGCACTCACACTCCGGCACAAGAGGAGTGCGATGACGGCGGCCGCACACCTCGAGTAAAACGCATTCACGAAGATCGGATCTTCTTCCTCCCACGCAGGAAAGCAACTACCCGTCGGCTCGACCTTGCCACGTAAAGGCGTGACATCACTTCAACCTCTACAACGTGAAAGCGGGCAGTTTCACGATCGCACCGCCCTTGAGCGCGGACTGGTGGGCGCAAAGACCTACACAAGTCCAGTTTGCGGACTGCTTTGCATTGGGGAAAGGCTGGCGATCCTCCACAAGTGAACTCACAAACTCATGCACCAGATGGGGATGTGAACCCCCGTGACCCGCGCCCTGCGTGAAGGAAAGGTGCGCCTTCTTGCCGACTCCATACACCCCGTTGGTTGTAAACGGCCGGATCTCTTTCGGCAGTCGTTTCGCGTAGTCAGGCGCTTTCACCAGTTTCGGAATTTTGGCCTCCGGCAATTTGGCGCGATGCAACACCAGGTGGTCGTGTTCGACCAGCGGCCACTCCACTGAGGCCTTGTCTCCGTATACGTCGATGCTCTCACGGTATTGGCGGGCCGTGTCGAAGAGGCTGCGGATGATCCGTGCAGACAAATCGGTGCCGTGAAATTTAATGTGCGCCGTTTCAACCGCGAACGGGGAACCGTAATGCTTTTGAAGTTCGGGCCGGATCGTCCCAGAACCAAAACAGCTCACATACTCCGCAGAGGCCCCTGCCAGGCCCGCAACGGGTCCGACGCAATGGGTCGCATACCACATCGGAGGAAGTCCTGGCCAATAGTTGGGCCATCCATCCATATCCTGCTGGTGACTGGCTTGAAGGAACTGGAGCTTCCCGAGAACTCCCTTTTGCAACAACTCGCGCATGTACAGGTACTCGCGGGCGTAAACCACCGTCTCGGCCATCGTGTATTTCAGGCCGGTCTTTCGGACCAGTTCGACGATCTGTTTGCACTCCTCCACCGACGTCGCCATCGGCACCGTGCAACTCACATGCTTGCCGGCTTTCAAAGCCGCAATGCTCATCCAACCGTGGTCGGGAATCGGGGAGTTGATGTGCACCGCGTCGACCTTGGGGTCTTTAAGCAACTCCTGAAAATCCGTGTACCGCGCCTCGACTCCGAAGGCATCCCCCACGGAATCCAACTTTTTACGATCGCGCTGGCAGATGGCGTACAGGTGGGCGTTGGGATGGTGCTGGTAGATCGGGATAAATTCCGCACCGAAACCGAGACCGACGATAGCGACATTGACTTTTTTGCGCGACATAGAGGTGTTCTTTAGAGTGAAGCCCAAATCATGGCCGACAAAGGCCCGGGACGCCCTGACAAATTTTATTGGAAATCAGACGCGCCCGGCCGGCCACCCGCCCTATTCCAGGCAGGCTGCTTCCTTTGTGCTGCGCACAAAGAGACGGCCTCCAGAAACTGTCGGGGTCGTCCAGCACTTACCGTCGAGGACTTTCTGACGGCTGATTTCACGGTACTCCGAAGGTGTGGCGCCAAATCGCACGACTTCACCGGCGTCGGAGAGGGCAACCACTTCGTTGCCCATCAGAATCACATGCCCAGGGCCGAAACCCTCCTTGGTCCATTTCACCTCGCCGGTGGCAAGATTCACGCACTTCACGGGGCCTTTGCCGTATTCTTTAAACTGGAACATGCCATACATGTGACCGTCCTTAAGCACAGGGGTGCTCCAATGGTTCGCAAGCGGCTGATTGCCGGGCATCCGGTATATTTCGCTGGCCTTAAAGGTTTCGCCTTCCTTGGTGATCTTCACCGCCCCCGCTCCAACCCCATAACCGGCCGAGCAGTACACAATATCCCCGCCCACCACCGGCGATGCCGCCGTCGAAACCTTGTAAGGGAACGCGTAGCGCCACAGTTCTTTGCCCGTCTTTGGTTCCACAGAAAGAAGTCCGGATTGAAGAAAGAAAATCACCTGCCGTTGGCCGTGAATGGTCGCGGCGACGGGTGTGGCGTGCGTGATTTTTTCGTCAAACGCCTTCCAAACCACGCGTCCGTCCGCGGGATCAACCGCGAGCACTGACTGCCCGGGGCCGCCGCCCGCGATAAACAGCAACCCGCCCTCGAGAAGAGGAGAGGCCGCGTTTTGCCACTGGATGTTGCGGCCTTCATGCTGGGCTTTGAGATCGACGGTCCATCCTGCCTTGCCAGTCGCTGCGTCGAAACTACGCAATGCCAGCTGGGAGTTGAACACCACAACCGATTTTCCAACGATTGTGGGCGTCGAGCGGGGGCCGTCCCCGCCCTTGTTGTCAGCAGTCCCGTCATTGCCGCCGCCGTCGTACTTGGCCACAGCGAGTGCTGCGCTCCACATTTCTTTGCCCGTGATCGTGTCGTGTGCGGAAACGACCTCCTGACTTGCTCCCTCTATTTCTTTTAAGGAAAGGGTAAAAGCACGGCCTTCAGAAACTGAAAAGGAGCTGAAACCACCCGCACTCTGCGTTTTCCATACCGTGTTGAGGCCGGAGGCCTTCCATTTAAGCGTTTCGGAAGAAACGCCATCGCCTGCAATCCCCCTGTACTGCGGCCAATCAGCGGCCTGCGTGGCGAGGGGACTCAGAATTAAAAGAGAGAGGAGTTTGGTTTTCATGGGATGGAGATGATTTTGGAGTGAAGCAAACAGCGTGCCCTCAGGCAGGGCGCGCACTGACAGGAACGAACGGGCGGGTGCCTTTGAGGCGCCTACCGCGTAATCCAGCGAATATCGTCAAAACGAATGGGCGTGCCTGAATATGGGCTGCCCCATAACGCGGCGCGTCCGGGAGTGCCTTCTGATGCAATCTCCCATCGGATCTGCGCCTCGCTTGGAGCGCTGCCACCCTCTGGCCATGCGCGGCCTTCGACAAGCCAGCCTCCGTCTTTTTTGGCCATGCTCAGCCGCAGCCAAGTCCATGCACCGGATTGCCACGCAAAGGGAACCCCCACGAGCGGGTCGTCGCCCTTGTAGATTTCCAGCTGGCCCTTACCCGGACTTACCTGCAGGCGGTATCCGCCAGCACCTCTCAAACTGAGTCCGAAGGTGGGGAATTTGCGTCCCTGCTTGGAACCAAAAAAACGCGCTTCCAGCGAGCCGGGATCTCCGTTGGAAGGACCGAACAGCGCGCCGAACGTGTCCAGAGGCGATCCTGGCAGCTCCAAAAAGTGCTCGGAACCCTCCACGACAACGCCGAATTCACCCGCAAGAGCCAGAAACTCCTTGGGCAAGGGTCCCGAGGACACTGCATTGAAATTCTGTTCAAAAAGAACGGTTTCAGCGGCGCCCGCACCCGCCAGCAGAAGCAGCGAGAATGCGGTGGAGATCAATGGGTGTTTCATGGAAGGGCGGAGATATCGGATTGGTCTGGGTAAAGCGAGGCGCGTTGCGAAAAGGCGCCCCACGATCGTGCTCAGACACGGCCGCAGATGCCGACAGGAACAATCCTCAGAAGACCGTTTTCTTGGATAGATAGAGTAAAACCTTCAGCGAAACAGCCCCCCCACCGGCATCGAGCCAACCGTTTTGGGCTGTGATCGACGCTCATTTTCGATCTTGCGGTACAGGGTCGCCGTGGAAATCCCGAGCATCTGCGCCGCTCGTTCGCGGATTCCTCCGTTAAAAAGCAGAGTCTCTTCGATGAAGCGCCGCTCTATGGTAGAAATCACAGACTCCAGAGTCTTTCCTATGGGTAACGAGACGGAATTAAAATCCACGCTCCCGTCGCCCTCCTCAAAGGCCATCGAACGAACCGCAGAAAAACTGGCCAGCCGGACGTGGACTGGAAGATCGCGCAACTGGATCTGCCCGTCGTCACAAAGCACGCAGGCGCGCTCCATTGCATTCTCCAATTCCCGCACGTTCCCGGGCCAGTCGTAGGCACAGAGGGCTCGCATAGCGGGCTCCTCAATCTGAGCGGTTCCTCCATTGAGACCGCCGTAGGAATGTTTTCGGAGGAAATGCTCTACGAGGAGCGGAATGTCGTCCGCTCGCTCCCGCAGCGACGGAATCTCCAACTGGATGACCGCCAATCTGTAGTACAAGTCCTGGCGGAATCCTCCGGTCTTGATCTTCTCCTCCAATGGCTCGTTTGTGGCGGCCAACACGCGGACATGAATTGGGATGGTGCGGTTGTCGCCCACCCGTCTCAGGGTACGCTCCTGTAAAACGCGCAGCAGCTTTGTCTGCAACAAAGGAGCCATGGAGTTGATCTCATCGAGGAAAAGAGTGCCACCCTCAGCCTCTTCAAAAAGGCCCACTTTGTCCTGAACGGCTCCCGTAAAGGCCCCCTTCTTGTGACCAAACAATTCGCTTTCGAGCAGGTTTTCAGGGAGCGCGGAGCAATTGATCGCCACAAAAGGCTGGCTCCTGCGCTCGGACTTAAAATGCAAAGCCCTTGCAACAAGCTCTTTCCCTGTCCCGCTCTCGCCCCCGATTAAAATCGTTGAATCCGTATTGGCCACCTTCTCAATCAACCCGAAGACCTCCTTCATTCGAGGGGAGCGGCCAATGATGTTTTCGAAACGCAAATGTTCCCTCGTTCCCGAGGCATTGTGATGGGTCTCTTCGACGCTGGCATTCTGCTCAAGAGCCCTTTTCATGGACTGTAGTAATTCGTCCACCTTGAAGGGCTTGAGCATGTAATCAAAAGCCCCTGCCCGCATGCCCTGCACGACGAGTTCAAGTTGTTTACTGGCGGTAACCAGAATGACAGGCGTCTTGGGAAGCCTCGTTCGCGCGGCTTTTAAAACGTCGATCCCACTAACCCCCTCCATACGGACGTCAGTAATAATCAGATGGGGGGCATGGCCCAGCATGAGTTCAACCGCCCGTTCCCCTGAAGTGTAGGGTATTGGCGTGTAGCCTGCCTGCACACAAAGATCGGAAATGACCTGCGCCATCGCAGGGTCATCATCAATAATTAAGACTCGTGACATCCGGTTTGGGGGTTTCCGGCTAAGAAAATAAATGGATTGGGATTATTCCCAACTGGGACATTAGTCTCAAAAAAATTAAGGGGAAGCAAAAGCTAAAAACGACCACGACTCTTCAAGCGCGCCGAAATCAGGACACAAAACCCTCTCCAAATGGGTTTTACGGCTCAAATAGACCGACGGCGCGAAGCACGCCTTTTCTCCATTCAAAAAGCTCCACGCTGACAGGATAGGCCGTTTCGCGATAAGCGTTCCAAACTAGGTTTGAATACCTTGAAACATCGGAGGCGAGTTGGGGGAAGACAAATGCCCGACTCCTGCTGGGCACGACCAAAAGAAGGACCTCACCGAGCGTGTCTTCAAATCTCTCACCAAACTCCGGGGCGAGCACTGCGGACGAGACAAGATCCTCGGCACTAAACAATTCAGCATATTCAATAACCATGCGTTTATCCCGCTTGAAACTCACTTGGAGCTTTTTGAAGTCCTCAGAGTTTGCCGGCCTGGCCTTGGCTTCAAACGCCGGCCACTGCAAGTCTAAGGGGCCCCAATTTTTCCGGGTAAACGCCACAAGTTGGGTGCCATCCCAGCGGCCCGCAACCCTGACGGTGCGCTGCGCATTTTCAACGGGCGAGAAGACGGGGGCGCCCATAAACTTGGCATCCAGCCAGACTCGGAATTCGGGTTCGGCCGCCAGCCCTTGCCCGACAGTAAGAAGAAAGAAGAACACCCAAGCCGCTTGCCTTCCGAGCAGGGCCGCGAAATGCTGGGGGGCATGATCACCTTTCTGGAAGGCATTCTGGTCGAGGCGTACCCCACCCACGTGGTTTTGAATGTGCATGGGGTGGGTTACCATGTTTCCATTCCACTCTCCAGCTATGACCGACTTCCGGCGCCGGGCTCGAAGTTTCATATCTTAACGCATCTTCAAATCCGCGAGGACGCCCACGTGCTTTTCGGCTTTGCGACCACCCCGGAACGCGACCTGTTTCGGCTGCTCATCCATCACGTTTCGGGGATTGGCCCAAAGACGGCGCTGGACGTTTTGAGCGGCGTATCTGTGATGAGCTTCAAGGCGGCGGTTGTCGCCGGGGATACCAAATCCCTCTCGCAGGTGAAGGGGATTGGGAAAAAGACGGCAGAGCGCATTATTGTGGAACTGAAGGACAAAGTGGGAGTGGCCGCAGCCTGGGAGGCAGCCTCCGCAACGCACGCGCCGGCCCCGCGCGAGATGGAAATGAACGATGCGATGCTCGCGCTCATCGCCCTTGGATACAAACAGGTGGACGCCCACAAAGCCATCAAGGCAGTCACCGAGGGTCGGCCCGTCGAGGAAATACCCTCCGACGAATTGCTGCGCGAAGCCCTCAAACGCCTCGCCTGATGAGGGAGACCAAAGCTCCCCTGGAATGCCTTCAGGCAGCGCTTCCAAAGGCCGGTCTGTTTGCGGGAAAAACGTGGCGTTTTTCACCCCAGCCTTTCCCTCTTTCGGAACAACTTCATGCAGATCTGCTCTCGCTTGGAGAACGGCTCTGGACCTTCCAAAAGGCGTGCAACGACCTCTATTCGCTGTCGGCTTCGGGCCGCCAACCCGCGTGGATCGCCGAATTGTTGGACCGGGGAAAACCTGCGGATTTGGTGGCGTTCAGCCGTGAAAAGGCTTTCCGAAACCAGGTTCCTCAGGTCCTGCGACCCGATATTATTCTGACTGAAACCGGCTTTGTATTAAGCGAATTGGACTCCATTCCCGGGGGGATCGGCCTGACAGCGTGGCTCAACGCGACTTACTCGGAAGCGGGAGTCGAGGTTCTTGGCGGCGGCTCCGGGATGCTGGATGGGTTCGGAGGCATTGCGCCGGGCGGCGATATCTTGGTCTCCCACGAAGCCGAGACCTACCGCCCTGAAATGGAATGGGTCGCGGAACGCACGGGCCACCGTGTTTGTGACGCGGAGGGCTATGGCGCACGCACGGACAAGCGCCGCGAAGTCTACCGTTTTTTTGAACTCTTCGACCTTAAAAACATCCCCGCAGTGGCCGAACTACAGGCCGCTGCGCTCCAAGGCGACGTCCATGTGACCCCGCCCTTCAAACCATGTTTGGAAGAAAAGCTCTGGTTTGCCCTATTTTGGATGCGACCACTGCGCAACTATTGGAGGCGGGCCCTCTCGGACCGAAATTTTCTGGCTCTCCAAAAAGTCATCCCAAAGTCGTGGGTCATGGACCCCCAACCCCTTCCGCCACACGCGGAACTCCCGGGTCTGGGCATTCATGATTTCGAGGAATTGGGCGATTTCAGCCAAAAGGAGCGGGAATTGGTAATCAAAGTGAGTGGCTTTTCAGAACTCGCCTGGGGCGCCCGCAGTGTGGTGATTGGGTCTGACGAACCGCAGAGCTCCTGGAAAAACGCCGTCTCCAACGCCCTCAAGTCTTTCCCAACCCAACCTTATCTATTGCAGCGCTTTCACAAGGCCCGCGTGTTTGAGCATACAGTCTACGACCCGGTGACGGGCGACGTGCGGCCCTTCCCCTGCCGCGTCAGACTGTGCCCCTATTATTTCGCACCCCAGAACCAGCCCAAACTCGCGGGGGCGCTGGCCACGCTCTGCCCGCCCGACAAAAAAATTCTGCACGGCATGAAAGACGCCGTCCTCGTGCCAGCAGGCGTTGAATCCGCCGTCTAGACGAGGGAGCGACTCCAGCTAAACTCACACGCAGTGCACTCCACCTCTAGCATCCTTATCCACGCGCCGCGCGAAAAGATTTTCGAAACGGTTAGCCAACTGCTGCAGTGGCCTGAATTGCTTCCCCACTACCGCTTTGTGCGCGCGCAGGCAGGGCATCCTTTCGTTCGTGAGGGCTGGTTGGGGCTCCACATGTCTGCCGTGGGCGGTTGGTTTCCTGTGGCCTGGAAAGCCATGTTTCGCGCGGACTCGGCAAAGCTGGAGCTTCACTTCGAACATGTAGCCGCCTTCACAAAGGGGATGCAGGTTGTTTGGACACTCACCCAGACACCGGAGGGAACCTTTGTGGAAATTCTTCATAAAATGAGCTTTAGAGTTAAAGGCCTGGGCTTTCTGATCGAACCGCTGCTGCAACACGGGTTCATCGAACCCGTAGCCAGGAAAACGCTGGCCACCTTCAAGGCGCTTCTGGAGGCACGTCCATGAGCCGCACTGGATGCCAAAAGAACCGCAGGGCTGTCATCACGGGGCTCGGTCCAATCACAGCGGTGGGGATCGGCAAAGCCGCTCTTTGGAGCGCATTGCTTGAAGGACGCAGCGGAATCCGCCCTGTGAGCTTTTTTGACGCGGCGCCTTACCACGCCAAAAACTCGGCGGAAATTCGCGACTGGAACCCGAAGGACTTTTTCCAGCCGCATCGTCTCAAACGGCTCGACCGTTATGCTCAGTTTTCGGTGGCTTCAGCACTGCTGGCGCTCGAGGACTCAGGGCTGCCTTGGAGCGCACAAAAGCCCCAAGACCGCGTTGGAGTTTCTTTTGGAACGGCCTTGGGCGGGATTGCCAATGCGGAGAAGGAGCACGCCGCGTTTCTTTCTGGCGGTCCGAAAGCCGTCACTCAAACTCTGGCCCTGACGGTTTTTGGAGGGTCGGCGCATTCCAATATCGCGATGGAATGCGGTTTCCGCGGCCCCGGCACGACAAACTCCAACTCGTGTTCCAGCGGTGTGGTTGCGGTTGCCGACGCTTTGCGTTTCATTCGGGAAGATCGCGCGGACGTGGTGATTGCCGGAGGCGCCGAAGCGCCGTTGTGCCCTTTGACGTTTGGGGCGTTTGACTTCATCAAGACGATGAGCCGTTGGAACGGTTCCCCTCCAGAGTTTGCCTGCCGGCCATTTGATCTTTCCAGGCAGGGTTTTGTAATGGGGGAAGGGGCTGCAAGCCTCGTGATCGAAGAGTACGAGCATGCGCTCAGACGCGGCGCCCACATTTATGCGGAGGTTTTGGGTTGGGGGTTGAGCAACGAAGCCTACCACATGACCTCCCCCCTGCCCGGCGGCGCGTCGGTGATTCGTTGCATGAACGAGACGCTTGAAGATGCCGCCATCACTCCGGCGCAGGTAGACTACGTCAATGCCCATGCAAGCGGCACGCAAATGAACGACTCCAACGAATCCGCCTGCATCAGCGCTGTGTTCGGTTCAGCGCCGCCGCCAATCAGCGGGACGAAGGCCATCACGGGACATCCATTGGGCGCAACGGCGGCCATTGAAACCGTTCTTTGCGCTCTCGCTATCCAACATCAAATTCTGCCTCCGACGCTGCATTTTGCGACACCCGACCCCGCGTGTCCTCTGGATATCGTGCCCAATGTGGCGCGGCCAGCGAAGATTCGGTACGTCCTCAACAATGCTTTTGGGTTCGGCGGCATCAATGCCTGCATCGCCCTTGGCGCCCCCTCGTGAGGCTGCGCAGCGGAGACGTTGCTTCCGAAAAACAACCAAGAGAACGCGCGTGCCGCGGCTTTTCTTTCTACTCCCACCCGTTACATTACCGCAATGCTTCACAAACCTGAGAGTGCTCTGATTATTGTCGGACACGGTTCGACCGTGAACCCGGATTCCAGCGCCCCGACCTTTGACCATGCCGAAGCGATCCAGCGGAAGGGCACATTCAGAGAGGTGCACTGCGCGTTTTGGAAAGAAGAGCCCAGCCTCAGGCAGGTCCTCCATATGGTTGACAGCGAGGACGTCTATATTGTTCCGAACTTCATCAGCGAGGGCTATTTCACCCGGACCGTCATTCCCCGGGAACTGGAGCTTTCAGGGCCACTTACCCTCCAGGATGGACGCCGGCTCAAATACTGCGAACCGGTAGGAAACCACGAGCGGATGTGCGAGCTACTTTTAAAGCGGGCGGCTGAAGTCGCTCCCGGGGTCCCGACAAAGGAATGCAGCCTTCTGATTGTCGGCCATGGGACCAATCTCAACGACAACTCCGCCTTCGCGGCCAAACGTGAAGTGGACCGGATTCGCGAAACAGGCCTCTATGGGGAGGTGTTTAACACATACATGGAAGAGGCGCCCCTCGTGAACGAATGGGACTCCTACACGACCTGCCCCAATGTGGTTGTCGTTCCGTTTTTCATCGCCGATGGGCTGCATTCCTACCAGGACATCCCCGTCCTGCTGGGAATCGAGCAGGACACGGGCCTTGCCGCCAGCCAGCGAGACATCTTCCGCCAGAATCCTTATCACCTCAGAGGCAGAACGCTTTACTACGCGAGTGCGATAGGAACCGAGCCGCTTTTCGGAGAGCTCATTCTGGATCAAGCGGCCCTCTTCGACCTCCAGCACTCCAACGCCACCCCTCCGCTTGAAACGTAATCTCACCCACGCCCTGGAATCCTGGATCGCCGCAGGGTTCCGCTCAATCGGGCAAATCAGGATCAACCCTCAACAGGACGGCAGCTATGAACTGCACCACACCGAGGATACCGGCCGCGAAGACCTGCAACTGCATACCGCCGTTGAAGACTCTCGTGCCCTGTCTTTTTTTGACGATGCGAATGTGTACCGCCCGCTGAAAACGGCGCCTACGCTCCGGCATGGTTGGCGGCTTCACGTGCGCGACACGCGCGAACTTCGAACCGCGCTCGACCATTTTTATCCAGCGATGACGGCCCTCTGGCTCAGTCATTTGGACGGCAAGCTTCCTTCGGTGCCCCTGCGTGAAACGCTTGGCAGGCAGACGGGAATGTATGCCGCGACCAAGCGCCTGCTGGACGATGAGGGTCAGGAGTTGGTCGGAAAGGCCTGCGCCGCGTCCGCCTGCGCCAAACGGATGCTCTGGTCGTTTTCTGCAGACCAACCGCTCACCCACCTTCCAGCGGCAGACCTGTCCTCCGAACCACGGCTTTTGGCGGATGGCACGCGGGAAATTCCGCTGCTCTGCCAGGAAGCCTGCAACATCCTTGTGGCAGCCTGTCGCGAGGTTGTCAAAAAACGCGAACGCGCTCAATCCCCCGCCCCCAAAGCGGAAGGGCACTAGAGACAAGGGAGGGCCGCCTTCCAGAGACAGCGCGGCTTTCTGCGCCCGACCGCTCGCGCTGCCTCTACCGGTTTCCGGCCCTGCCAGCGCGCGTTCTCGGGCGGGCGGGGGCATCTGCGTTGAAGGGTTCGCGCGGTTCCTCCCGTTTTTTGGGGGAGCGTCCGACCTTCAGGTCCGCGACGTCTTTGGGAGAAAGCATGCGCCACATACCGGCGCGAAGTTTATCGATCCGGATGGTGCCGATGCGCACGCGGCGGAGATTTTCAACCTCATAACCGCAATCGTAGAGCATGAGTCGGATCTGGCGCTTGATTCCCTGCGTGAGGACGACGCGCAGTTTGTTGGCCGCGACCTGCTCGACTTCCTCCATCTTGGCGCGACCGCCCTCGATATAAAACCCGTGCAAAAGCTTGTCCTTTTTTGAAGGGTCAAAAGTTTTATCCAGAGTGACTTCGTATTCTTTTTCGAACTTGAACCTGGGATGCGTGAGGGCGAGGGAAAGCTCCCCGTCGTTGGTCACGATCAGAAGGCCTTCACTCTCCATATCAAGGCGCCCAACGTGATAAACGCGGGGCCAGTCGGTGGGGAGCAGGTCAAAAATCGTGCGTCTCTCGCGTTCGTCCGAGGCCGTGCACAAGAAGCCTCTAGGCTTGTACATGACTGCATGGACGATTTCCTGCGGGGTGACGATTTTGCTGCCCACCTTGACGACATCGCCGGGGGCCACCAGGGTGCCCAAATCTTCGATGACTTGTCCGTTGATTTTAACGCGGCCCTCCAGAATCAAGGTTTCCACGCTACGCCTGGATCCAAGTCCGGCGGCGGCTAAATAACGGTTGAGGCGCATGAGAAAATAAAAGGGACGGTTGAAAACAGAGTATCGGCCAAAAGCGGGCCAGGAGCAACCCTGAGAGAAGGCCCCTGCAACGTCTCGTTTACATTGCACCGGTGAGATGCGTAGTTTGTAGGCCATTCCAAGCTCCATGACACGAGGTCCCATCCCCCGAAAAACCGTTTACCGTCTGTCGCTATACTATCGCGTCCTGCAGAGACTGCGGGGCAATGCGATCCAAACGGTCTCTTCGGCGTCTCTGGCGAAGGTGTCCGGAGTGAAGCCCACGCAGCTTCGGAAGGACCTCGCGTACCTAGGCCACTTTGGAACCCGCGGGCTTGGATATAACGTGGATGCGCTTTGCACGAAGTTGGTGGAGGTGATGGGAACGGCGAGCCTGCAGCCAGTCATTTTAGTGGGAGTGGGCCAACTGGGTTCGGCATTGCTCGGTTATGACGGATTCGAGCGAGAGGGATTTGAAATTGTAGGGGCGTTCGACTTGGACCATTCCCGGCGGCGGGTGGGGAAACTAAAAATCAAGACGATGCCGATGGAAGCCCTGCCTGAGTTTGTCAAAGAACGCGGGATCAAGATCGCGATTCTCAGCGTGCCCGGACACGTTGCACAGGAAGTCGCCAACAGCCTGGTAAGCAACGGCATCCAGGCTATTCTTAACTTTGCGCCCGCGGTGTTGCAGGTGCCTGAAAACGCCGTTGTGAACTCTGTTAATCTTGCGGCGGAGCTCGAGAACCTGAGTTACTTCATCCGGTAAGTTCCGGCATTCTGATGAAGCTTGTTTCTCTTGGCGCGCCGCTTCTGGCGCTGGAACTCACCCTGAACAGCGGGCAAGCTTTTCACTGGAAGCGCGAAGGCGGCGGCTGGCTCGGGGCCATCGGAGAGGCGGCCGTTTATCTGGAGCAAAGAGATGGTGAGCTTTTGGTGAATGCGGGAGCCGAAGATGCGGCTTCAAATTATCTGGCCTTGGACCATCCTCTGGAGGAAATCGCGGCGACGTTTCCCCAGGATCCAGTGACGCAGGAAGCTCTCTCCTTTTGCCGTGGGATGCGGATTTTACGGCAGCCGCATTGGGAGGCCCTTGCGACATTCATCACTTCCTCGATGAAGCAGGTGGCGCACATTGCGCAAATTTCGCACACCTTACGGCTGCGTTTCGGGCGCCCCCTGGAGTGGGAGGGACGCACGTTGCACTCATACCCTTCACCAAAAGCCATGGCCGCCTTGGCGGAAGCAGATCTGAGAGCCTGCGCGCTAGGGTACCGCGCCGCGAATCTGCTGGGCAGCGCACAGAGGGTGGCAAGCGGAGAAGCGAATCTTGAAAAAATCGCGGAACTTTCTGATCTGGAGGCTCAAATGGCTCTCCGGGAACTGCCCGGCGTGGGAGAGAAGGTCGCGAACTGCGCTCTGCTTTTCGGCTTTGAGAGATTGAAGGCGTTTCCTGTGGACGTTTGGATAGAACGCGTGATTCGGGAGCGATATTTTAAGAAGCGGCAAAAAGTCACGCCTGCCACGCTGCGGGCGTTTTGTGCAAAATCATTTGGGCCTTACGGCGGGTATGCGCAACAGTACCTTTTCCATCATGCTCGCCTAACGTGGAAGAAGGGGTAGAAGAGAGAGGCTTTCCAGTTTAAGATCTCTCCTCCTTGGCGCGTGACGCCTTCAACCACCCCATGATTGTCGACGCAGTAACCCATCCCTCAGAGCTTCCCTTTCTCGCAAAACGCGGGATTGAAGAGGCTGTCTGCGTGGTTTTCGACGTGCTACGCGCGACGTCAACCCTGGTGACCGGGCTGGCCCACGGCGTTCTGGAAATCATCCCCGCTCTCAGCATTGAGGAGGCTTTGACGCTCAAAAAGAGCCATCCGGATGCTCTGCTCGGGGGTGAGCGGCATGGAGACAAAATTGAGGGTTTCGATTTGGGGAATTCCCCGTTGGAATACTTGGATCGCCCCGGCGCTCGCATCATTTCAACCACCACGAACGGGACAATCGCGCTCAGGGCCTGTTCCAGCGCCCGCGTCGTTCTTGTGGGAGCGGTCCTCAACTTGGACGCCGTAATTCAAACCGTTCGGACAATCTCTCCCGCGCGCCTCATCGCCGTCTGCTCCGGCACTGGCGAAGGAGTGGCGCTGGAAGACGTCTGGGCGGCCGGGGCGCTTCTGTCGCATTTTTCGGAACACTCCCTCACGGACGAAGCGCGGATGGCCGTGGCCCTACACAAGGCCTGCCCGCTCGCAGCGGATGCACTCCGGGTTTCCAAAAACGGTCTGGCACTTCAATCCAGAGGAAAGCTTCACGACGTGGAATGGTGCGAAAACAGGGGGCGTTTCGCCAGTGTGGGGATCATGCGGGAGGGAGCGATACGCACATGGAGGGCTATTGCTTGAGATGAAGTGGGAGCTTCCAGGATTCGCCCGGCGCGCCATCAACGCGTTGCCGGATTTGAACAGCCAGCCCGAAAAGGTGCAGGCCACAACGGCGATTGCAGGCTCCATTGCCGTGCATCTGCTTCTGCTTTTGATCTGGCTCCTGTTTCAGGACGGCCTGCTTGGAAAGCTGCTTGAGAAACTTCCCAGCAAGGATGTTCCGATCGAACTTGTGATCCAAAGCATTTCGATTTTACCCGAACGCATGATCTCCGCCCTTGATCAGCTCAGGGACAAAGGACGCGTGGATTCCGCGGGCTTGAGTGAAGCCAAGGAGGCTCCAAAAAACGCTCCGTTTGAATCAGACAAAAATCTGGAAGCCGGCAGCAAAGAGGTTCCGCTTGGATCCACGCCCCTGCCCCAGAACAGCGCAAAGGAGCGGACCATCGACCGTGCGCTCGTTCAGCGGGATGCCAAAATTGGGGCTACGGGAGTAAACGAATCCAAGGCAGCGCCGGATCTGACCCGACTGGGAACCAATGGCACGAACTCCAAGAGCCCCGCCTCCAAAGTGGCCTCCATGGCGAAAAAGCGCGCCCCCCAACCCCAGCCCGGGATTGAGCAGGAACGCGTCGAGGACATTGAAGACTTAGGCGGCGAGTTGGTCTTCCGGAAGGTTGCGGCTGGAGTTTCGGCACCCGTCAAGGTGAGTGAAACCGTGGGCACTGGGAAAAAACAGAAGTCCGTGGACGACATCATCGAGGAGGAGTCCCAGGAAGGAAAACAGCAGAGCAAAACCGACGGCGGGCTGGCTCAGAATGGCAAGGTGGGTGTGAATGCTTCGCGGGCGCCGATGGCCGTTTATATGAAGTCTGTGAGCCGTGCGATCGGAGCGCGCTGGAATGTCCTTGTGAAGTCCAAAAACGACTCTCTGGACACGGGATCGGCCAAGGTTAAGTTTCGTGTGGCTGCGGACGGCTCCATCCGGGAGGTGAAACTCGTGCAGTGCACGGCGAACCAAGAATTTTCGGACCTTTGTCTGAATGTGATCAAGCAGTGCAACTTGGAGCCACCTCCCCCGGAGGCCAAGCCCCTCCTGCGGGAAGGGTTATTAGAGATCCCATTTACTTTTTCCTTATACTAATCCCAACTCAATGAACTCTCAGGCAGTCAACGAAATCATACAGTTTTTCAACAGGGGCGGGGTTTTCATGTACCTCCTCGCCGTTTGCTCCGTGGTGGGCGTGGCGGTTATTTTGCTCCGTCTGCTCGGGCTTCGGCGCGACTTGGCCGTGCCCTCCGTCATCCGGCTCGAGGTGGAGCGGATGCAATCGGACACCGAAAACCCCACCGGCAGGCTGGCTGCATTTTTGATGGGGGACCGTTCACCCTTGGGGCGTGTGATCCGCGTAGCCCTCAAGCATCTGGACGTGTCTCGGGGTGAGAACCAGGATGCGGTCCAAGTGGCTGCCCGCCGTGAAATGGTGCGCCTGGAGCAGGGGCTTTTCATTTTGGAAATTCTGATTGGCATCACGCCCCTTCTGGGGCTTTTGGGAGCTGTTTCTGGACTGGTCAAAGTTTTCGGCGCCTTTGGTGATGCGGCCGGGCAAAGCGATCCGCACGTGATTGCAAGCGGGATTGCCGAAGCCTTGACCACGACTGTTGTGGGTCTTGCGATCGCGATTCCGTGCCTCATTGCGTACTCCTGTTTTGTGCGAAAGATCGAAACGATCGCCTCGGAGATGGAGTCCATTGTGTCTCTCCTTTTGAGCAAGAGTTACCAGCACCGGAGCTGGAGGCGCACCACGGAAGCCCCACCCACGCCCTAGTCTGAACCGGAAAAAGCAGGCCACAACCCAAGTCACGCCCGAGCAAATTCAATGAACTTCTACCCTAAACGCAGGCGCGCGCCTCAAGTGATCATCGTGTCACTGATTGATATTTTTGCGATTCTGCTCATTTTCGTGATCGTCTCGACGACTTTCCGGAAGGAACAACCGGCGGTCACCATCCGGCTGCCTGAATCAAAAGCCGCGACGGTGGCGCAGCCCAAAAAGGAGCCCATGATTCTGACGATCTCCAAGGAGTCGCAGCTTTATCTTGATGAAAAACCCGTTGTACTGGAGCGCCTTGCCCCGCTCCTGAAGGAGCTTGTGAAGCGGGATCCCAATACTTTTTTTGCCCTTAATGCCGACCGCGATGCGCCCTTCGGCACGGTTCTGCACGTGCTTGATGGGTTGAAAGAAGCGGGCATCAAAGGCAGTCTAACGGCTTTTATGGAGCGTCCAAAATGATTCTACCCATCGTACTCTTTGGTGACCCTGTGTTGCGCGCCGTCGGCGGCCGGGTCGAAAAAATCACAGACGAGGTGAAGCAATTTACTGCCGACATGCTCGAAACCATGCGTGAAGCCGAAGGCGTGGGTCTCGCCGCGCAGCAGGTTGCGATCCCGCTGCAAATCGCCGTCATCGACGTCAGAGAGGTGGAAGACCGTCCCAGTAAAATGTGGATCGACGGCCAGGAGGTGGATCCGAACGCCCACATGCCCATGGTGATCCTCAACCCGGAGCTGACCTTCGGGAAGGAAAAGATCGTGGGAGTGGAGGGCTGTCTTTCCTTTCCCAAGATGAACGCCGACATCGTACGCTTCACCCGGGTGCGCTGCCAGGCGACGAACCTGGAAGGCGGGAAATGGGATTTTGAGGCGGAAGGTCTGCTGGCACGCGCGCTCCAGCATGAAGTCGACCACCTCAACGGGGTCTTGTTTATCGACCGCATGAGTTCGGCCGCGAAGGCGGGGCTGGCTGGCAAATTAAAACGCCTGATGCGGGCGAGCAAGTAGTAGAATATCAGGGAGATTTGTGCCAATCGAATCTCTATACGACCTCAACTTTAAGGCCCTGCAGGCCCGCCTTGAAGTGGACGGGGTCCGGCCCGTTCACGCCGTACAACTTTGGAAAATCCTCTACCATGAACTGGAGATGGATCCCGCCGCGAGGAGCGACCTCTCGCCCCCTCTGGAAAGGTGGCTGCGGAGGGTTCTGGAGGGGTCTCTGACACTAGCGCGGCCATCGGTTTCCGACAGGCTCGACAGCTCCGATGGTCTGACAAAAAAACTGCTCTTGCGCCTGTACGACGGACAAGAAATCGAGACCGTCGTGATGGGTTATCCGGGGCGCTTCACAGCCTGCATTAGCTCACAGGCGGGCTGCGCGATGGGCTGCGTATTCTGCGCGACCGGACAAATGGGATTTGTGAGGCATCTGAGCCATGGTGAGATAGTGACTCAAGTCATCGAGGCGCAGCGTCTGCTGAGAGCGGAAGGTCATAAGCTGCGAAACCTTGTTCTCATGGGAATGGGGGAGCCCCTGCACAATTACGAAGCGGTGATGTCTGCACTCGCCTCCGTTTGCCGTCTGCCGGGAATCGGGATCGCCCCGTCTCGAATTTCAGTGAGCACCGTGGGCGTGGTTCCCGGGATCATTCGGTTCACGGAAGAACGCCTCCCCTACTCGTTGGCAATTAGTTTGCACGCGGCCACGGATGCGGAGCGTTCGGCTCTGCTACCCGTCAATCAGCGGTGGCCGCTGCGCGAACTCATGGAGGCTTGCCGTTATTACAGCCTGCAGCTCCAGAGGAAGGTCTTCTTCGGCTGGACACTCATCGCGGGCAAGAACGATTCACCAGAGCATGTGCGCGTGCTTGTGGAACTCCTCCGCGGGCTGGATGCCCACGTCAATTTGATACGTCTCAACCACACCGCTGGTTTTGCAGGCCGCACGAGTGAAGAAGCCTCGGCAAACGCCTTCCACAAGGCGGTTCAGGACGCTGGAATCCCCTGCACGATCCGCCAGTTCAGAGGCATCGATGTGGCTGCGGGCTGCGGGCAGTTGCGGGCCACCCGACAAAAAAGTTCGGAGGCCGGAAGCGCCCGCCTTAAGACTTTGAGCGCTTCGTAATTTGAGTACCGGCCCCTCCTGCAGGGAGGAAAGCGCGCCGCGACTTAGCGTGTCGGATTCACCACGTTTTGCGGACGCCCCTCCACCCAGCGCTGTATGTTTTCCACCGTTGTCGCCAAAAGCCGGCGCCGGGCGTTGGGCGTGGCCCATGCGATATGGGGCGTGATGATGCAATTCTTGGCGCTCAAAAGAGGGTTGCCCGCCGGGGGAGGCTCGACGGAAAGGACGTCCAGACCAGCGCCCGCAATCACGCCGGCGTTCAACGCCGCGGCCAGATCGGCTTCCTGAATCAGCGCGCCTCGAGCGGTGTTGATTAAAAACGCGGAAGGTTTCATGAGACGCAGTCGTTCTGCGTTGATGAGTTCCTTTGTGTGTTCCGTAAGAGGGCAGTGCAAGCTAACCACGTCGCTTTGGCGGAGCAAATCCTCCAAAGCGACATGTTCAAACTCACTCTCGGCCGGCTTGTTGCGCCGGTGGGCGAGAACCCGCATGCCGAATGCACTCCCGATCCGCGCAACCATTTCTCCGATGCGGCCGAATCCAATAATGCCCAGCGTCGCCCCCTGCAGATCTGTGAGAGTGCCATCCCAATAACAAAAGTCTGCGGAGCGGCTCCAGCGGCCGGAACGGACCGTCTCCGCGTGGTGCCCTGTGCGGTTGGTGAGTTCCAGAAGCAAGGCGATGGCGGCCTGCGCGGTGTTTGGCGTGCCGTATTCGGGAACATTGCACACGGGGATCGCGCGTTCACGCGCAGCGTCGACGTCGACCACATTATAGCCGGTGGCAAGAACCCCTATGCATTTGAGGTGAGGAAGTTGAAGAATGAGTTCGCGGGACAGCGGGGTCTTGTTCGTGAGCAGAATGTCGGCATTTTTCGCCCGCTCCAGAAGCTCTTCAGGCGCACTACGGTCGTAAATCTGGCAGGT
This sequence comes from Chthoniobacteraceae bacterium, assembly GCA_947479475.1. Classification (GTDB taxonomy): domain Bacteria; phylum Verrucomicrobiota; class Verrucomicrobiia; order Chthoniobacterales; family Chthoniobacteraceae; genus Chth-196. Next base: position 88,469 of record CANJZW010000003.1, on the reverse strand, counting down.
GCCCAGCGCCTTGAGTGGCTCCCAGCTGCAGTCCCCGGGGTTTGCGGTAAATCCGTCCAAAACAACGATGTTCATGGGTTCATTCTCCACACTCAGAGGGAGTGGCCCTAGACTTTTTTGCATCAACCCCGATTCTTCCGGCCCGCAGGGGAATCAAGGCAGGCGGCAGGTGTAAAAGCAGCAAATTCATAGAGTTTCCCGCCTCGCGAGCTGCTAGATTGCGGCTCGTCTATGTTCGACACCCCTAAGTTGAGCGAATTTGTGCTCCTGTTTTTTTTCCTTTTGGAAACAGTCGGTCTTGGAAAAATCAGCCCTTTGGCGGCCCCTCCGGACTGGGACTGGCTCGCAAACTGCGCCCACACGATGACCCGGGAAGAGTTCGCCCGGATGCTTCAGAATCACTACGCGCGCAACGAGGCGGCGGCAGGGTGGGTGGAACTGGAGGAAGGTGGCGTGCGCATCCGGACCGTGGGTGACACATGGCAGAATGTTCCTTTTGCAACAGAGGCGACGGGTACAGCCCCCGGTCTGGCGCGTTTTTGGAGAAAGGCTTCGGAAATGGCTCCGGCTCCTGAGGCAAAGCCGCTTCTGGGGGTGAAGATTGCGATTGATCCCGGTCACCTTGGAGGGGCGTGGGCGGCGATGGAGGAGCGTTTTTTCCAGGTCGGAAAAACGCTCCCGGTGGCCGAGGGCGATCTCACACTTGCCGTGGCCAAGCGCCTCAAGCCTATGCTGGAAAAACTTGGTGCGCAGGTTGTTCTGCTCCGGAAAAGCGACAAGCCAGTGACGCCATTGCGGGCAAAAACTCTGGAATCGGCGGCTGCAGCCGAGTTAACCGGCGACTTCAGTGCGGACCGGCTCCGCCGCCAGAGCGAACTTTTTTTCTACCGGATCAGCGAAATCCGGGCGCGCGCCCGGATGGTCAATGAGCGGCTCAAACCGGATCTTGTGCTGTGTTTACATATGAACGCGGAAGAATGGGGCGAGCCGGAGCACCCCCAACTCCAGCCTCGCAACCATCTTCATGCCTTGGTGAACGGAAACTATGGGCCGCGCGAACTCGAGTCTGAAGACATCCGGGAGGAGATGCTCGCGCAACTCTTTGGCCGGATTACGGAAGAGGCGATCCCCCTGTGCGAGAGTGTGGTGGAGGCTCTCGCAGAAGAAACGGGCCTGCCGCCCTTTACGTATTTTTCAAACAACGCCTCGCGGGTGGGCGACGGCGCCTACCTGTACTCGCGCAATCTTCTGGCCAACAGACTGTACCGGGCACCTGTTGTTTTTTTGGAACCCTATGTGATGAACAGCAGCCCGGTCTGGAAGCGTGTTCAAATGGGCGATTATTCGGGGACCAAGCTCGTGGACGGCCAGCCTCGGAAAAGCCTCGTCAACGAGTACGCGCTGGGCGTTACGGAAGGTCTGGTCCGGTATTTCCGCCGGGAGCGGCCGCCCGCAAAATAGTCGGGGCGTTTGCGAACGGCGGAGGTGTTTGCCCAAAAGGCGCTGGGGAAGGAGACAAAGCGGGGTCGATGGTGTCCATCGATTGTAGGGCGGTGGTGAAAATTTTTGCCCTGTGCGGCAGATAATGCCTGCAAAAACAGCAGGCAGGCGGAGTGCAACCTTTCTTTTGCGCGCACTGTGTCTCCGCGTGACCCCCCGGCCCATTTGGGTTATGTTGCTGGGTGAACATGGTCCCCAAAATTTTAAACTCCCTCCTCATCGTTCTCGAGGTTCTGATGATCTTCAATCTGTTGATTGTCGTGCACGAGCTCGGCCATTTTCTGGCGGCGCGCTGGCGCGGGCTGGTGATTGACGAATTTGGCATCTGGTTTGGAAAACCGCTCTGGCGCAAAAAGCTGGGCGGGGTGTGGTTTTCTCTGGGCAGCATTCCCGCGGGAGGTTTTGTAAAACTGCCGCAGCTTGCGCCCATGGAGGCGATCGAGGGGGACACGGAGGAGCGGGAGGAGCCGCTTCCGGCGATCACGCCTCTGGACAAGATCATCGTGGCGCTGGCGGGCCCGGTGTTTTCGTTCCTGCTGGCGATCGTCATGGCGAGCGTGGTTTGGGCCGTGGGCAAACCGGTGCATGAGTTTGACCAGACCACCGTCATCGGGTTCGTCAAACCCGGCGGGCCTGCCGACCGCGCTGGGCTCCTGCCTGGAGACCGGATTTTGGAGGTGGACGGAAACGCCGTGGACCGGTTCACCGGCCCGTTGCATTCGGTTACTTGGCGGGTAGTGCGTTCGGAGGGTGAGACGATTGCCTTCAAAATCGAGCGCGGCGGACAGGTTCTGAAGATCCAATCGGGTTGGGAGCGGGAAGAGGTTCCTGGATGGAAACGCAAGAGCCTTCGCAAGGTTTTCATTGGCCAGAGGCTCACGCCCTCGGTTGGTAAGGTCGCGGCCGGTTCGGTGGCGGAGGCGGCTGGGATTCAACCAGGCGATCTCATTGCAGCCGTCAATACCGCGCCTGTGGTGGACCTCGGAAAATTTTACGAGTCTCTGGAAAAAACCGGCGGGGAGCCGATGCAACTCACGCTCCAGCGTGGGGGCTCGAGCGTCTCCGCGACCCTGAGTCCCGGCTTGCCTCCGGAAGGCGGCAAGATCCCCAATCTTGGGATCAGCTGGGGTCAGATGACCCTGACACACCCCAGTCCGCTCGAACAGGTGGCGGATGCGGTCATGACGATCCGCAACATGATGGACGCTCTATTTTCGCCCAAAAGCGATGTGAAGGCCCAGCATTTCAGCGGTCCAGTGGGGATCCTGAAGGCCTACTACAGCCTGTTTGACTCGGAACAGGGATGGCGGTTGGCGCTGGCGTTTTCAGTGTTTTTCAACGTCAACCTGGCCCTCTTCAACATGCTTCCCTTCCCGGTGCTCGACGGCGGCCACATCACGCTTGCCATCATTGAAAGCCTCCGCCGCAAGCCAATGGGTGGAAGGCTTTTGGAGGGAGTTCAAACCGCCTGCGCCGTTGCGGTAATGGTGTTTCTTGCGTACGTCACCTTTTTTGATGTGAGCGACTTTTTCTCTGCGAAAAAGGCCGTTCCCTCCGCGGCTCAAGCCGTGCCGGGAGCGACGGCGGCACCCGCCCCCGGAGCCGCGCCGTCCTCGGACAGAGCTCCGGAGAAAGCCGTGGAGCCAGCCAAGTAAAAGAGCCATGAAGTACTGCCCCTCGCTTTTCGCCGCCACCCGACGTTTGACGCGTGAGGTGATGGTGGGTTCGGTCGGTCTGGGAGGGGCGCACCCCATCCGCGTCCAGTCCATGCTGACGTGCGACACCATGGACACGGCGGCTTGTATTGCCCAGACCCTGGAGCTTGTGGAGGTGGGTTGCGAAATCGTGCGAATCACCGCTCCCACCGTGAAGGATGCGGCGAACTTGGAGCACATCGTCGCAGGATTGCGCGCGAAGGGAATTCAGGTGCCGATTGTGGCCGACATTCATTTCAAACCCGACGCGGCTTTTGAAGCGGCAAAATGGGTGGAGAAGGTGCGCATCAATCCGGGCAACTACGCGGACAAAAAGCGGTTTGACGTCCGGGAATACACGGACGCGGAATACACCGCCGAACTGGACCGGATTCGCGAGAAATTTGTGCCCCTGGTGGAGTTGTGCAAAGCCCGCGGGGTGGCGATGCGGATCGGCACCAACCACGGCTCCCTCTCGGACCGGATTATGAACCGGTATGGGGACTCCCCTTTGGGGATGGTGGAAAGCGCGCTGGAATTTGCGCGGATCGCGCGCGACTGTGACTATCACGCCTTCGTTTTTTCGATGAAGGCGAGCAACCCGAAAGTGATGATCGGCGCCTACCGGCTGTTGGTGGCGCGACTGAACGAACTCGGATCGGACTGGAACTACCCGGTGCATCTGGGGGTGACCGAGGCGGGGGATGGTGAAGACGGCCGGATCAAAAGCGCCATCGGCATTGGAAGCCTGCTGGCGGACGGCATCGGCGACACCATCCGGGTATCGCTGACCGAGGATTCTGTACACGAAATTCCTGTGGCGCAGGCCCTTGTCCGGGAGATTTCCGTGAAGGCCGGCGCACCGGTCACGGAGAGCGGCCTACCCACGGCGTACGACCCCTACGAATATCACCGGCGCGATGCAGGCCAGGTGAGCACGCAGGGGTTCACGTTGGGAGGGACGGATCTGCTGCGCGTGGCACTTTCCAGGGAGCAGCACAAAGCGCTTGAGGCGAAGACTCAAGGGGGGATTGACCCCGGCGAGTACCGCGCCGAACTTGTCGCGGAGGATCTTCCTGTGATCGCAGTCGATCCGCGGGACACGGCTTCTGTGGCGGCGCTTCACCGGGAAACGCAACCCTGTTTGGTGACGGTGGCGGACGATCTCGGGCTAAATCCGGTGCATGCGTTCCGTTTGTTGGCGGCGCACCTGGACCCGAGGCACCCAATCCTGCTCAAGGACACGCTGACGCCCGCGCGGCTTCCGGCTAGTGCGCTGGATGCCCTTTTGCGCTCCAGCGCCGTGCTGGGGAGCCTAATCTGTGACGGAATTGGGGACGCCCTCTTTTTGCGGAATGAAACGGCGCCAGGCGCCGCAATTCGGCTGGCGTACAACATTTTGCAGGCGGCAGGGGCGAGGATCTTCAAAACCGATTACGTGGCCTGCCCGAGTTGCGGGAGGACTTTGTTTAACCTCCAGGAAACAACCGCGCGAATCAAGGAAGCGACGGCCCACCTCAAGGGAGTTAAGATCGCTATCATGGGGTGCATCGTGAACGGCCCCGGTGAGATGGCGGATGCGGATTTCGGTTATGTGGGCGGGGCGCCCAACAAAATCAACCTCTACGTCGGGAAAAAGGCGGTGAAGTTTAATATCCCGGAAGCGGAGGCGGTGAGCCGTCTCAAAGAACTCATCGGGGAGCATGGCAAGTGGGTGGATCCCGTTCCAAGCGCTTCGCCAGTCGCCTAAGCGGCCCAGTTTCGCCATAGGCAAGACGGCACCTGCCGTTTATGCGAGACGGATCACTGCCGTTTAAGGACACGGATCACTGCCGTTTAAGCGAGACGGATCACTGCCGTCCAAGCGATGCCACTTTTGCCTACGGGGCGGAAGCTCTAGGGGGAAGCGGGTTTGCCGAGTTCGTTCGGCTTGTAATCAGCGGCGTGGTAGGAACTGCGCACCAACGGGCCTGAAGCTACGTGCTCAAACCCCTTGTTGTAAGCGGTTTCCTTATGCTGCTGGAAAACATCCGGATGGATGTACTCCACCACCGGAAGGTGCTGCGGGCTTGGACGCAAATATTGCCCTAGGGTGAGCACTTGCACCCCGGATTGACGCAGGTCATCCATCGCCGCAAAGAGTTCTTCCGGGGTTTCGCCCAAACCCAGCATGAGTCCGCTTTTAGTAACAATCGACGGTTCCAGAGCCTTAACCTTGGCAAGCACTTCAAGGGAACGCCTGTATTTGGCCCGGGAACGCACAAGCGGGGTCAAGCGTTCGACGGTTTCAAGGTTGTGGTTGAAGATGCGCGGTTTGGCGTCGACAACCAACTGCAGCAGTTCGTCTTTGGCATGAAAATCGGGGGTCAAAACCTCGATCGTCACGGAGGGGTCCATGGCGCGGATGGCCTCGATGGTCTGGGCAAAATGCACGGCGCCGCCATCCTTGAGGTCGTCCCGAGCGACGGCTGTGATCACGACGTGTTTGAGCTTCATGCGACGCACGGCCTCTGCGACGCGCTGGGGTTCATCTGCCTCGAGGGGGAAGGGCTTGGCCGTTGTGACGGCGCAAAACCCGCAGGCGCGCGTGCACCTGTCGCCCGCGATCATGAAAGTGGCGGTTCCTTGACTCCAACATTCCCAACGGTTTGGGCATTGAGCTTCCTCACAGACGGTGTGGAGTTTGAGGTCCGAGACAAGGGCCTTGGTGGAAAAAAAGACCGGATTTGAAGGCAGCCGCACCCGGATCCAATCGGGCTTCCGAGGTTGGTGGAGTGCGGGGTCGATCTTCGTGCAGGACATGGAATGAAAGACTAGGCATCGGAGACGTGATTGCAATCCGCAGGGCTGATGTTTGGAAATGTCAGGTGTTTTTCTCAGGCAGCGGCTGTGACATATTGTTGTTGTGAGCCGTTTGTTTTTCCTTTTCACGCTGTTAGCGCTGCCTCTTTTTGCCCTGATCCAGGCGGCGGCGGCGGAGTCTGCGCCTCTGTTGCGCGTTCTCAATACGGACCCCTCCGAGGCGAAGCGCCTGGAGGCGCTTGGGTTGCTGGAAACGGCGGGGGGCATTAGCGCGCAACAGGTCATGCGCTCGATCTGCGATGTTTCCCCTGCGGTCCGGGCCGCGACGGTCAGGGCGGGCACAGAGATGGCCTTGGGCGATGCTGAATTGGAAATACGCCTTATCGCGCTCGCCAACGACCATTCACCGCTGGTTCAGGCGCAGATGCTCAAAAGCCTGCCTCAATTTCCAAGCGCCAGGGCGGCCGCCGCTTTCCAAAAACTGCTCGCCACGGCAATCTCCTCCAAGGATCCCGGCCTGCGCGCACTGGCGGAGTCTCTCAAAAAACAGCCTTAAATCACGGATTCCCCGTTTATCGTATGCACGACCCAATCGCCCTCGCCCTGGCAGAAGATATTGGCTCCGGTGACCTGAGCGCCCAGTATTTTGTGGAAACCCGGCCGGGCTGGGCGCGCCTCTTTGCCAAGGAAACGGCCGTGGCTGCCGGCGTGGAAACGGCGGCCGAGGTTTTCCGGCGGGTCAGCGCGGAAATCACGGTGCGCGTGGTGCGGCCGAGCGGAAGCGCCCTTCAGCCGGGAGATTCAGCACTCGAAGTCGAAGGGCCGCTCCCCAGTTTATTGACGGCAGAAAGGGTGGCGCTCAATTTTCTGCAGCACCTCTCAGGGATCGCCACACTCACCCGTCGCTTCGTGGACGCCGTGGCGGGAACCAAAGCGCGCATTCTTGACACCCGTAAAACGGTGCCCGGCCTGCGTTTATTGGAAAAAGCCGCCGTCGTTTCAGGCGGAGGAACCAACCACAGGATGGGGCTCTACGACATGGTCATGGTCAAAGACAACCATCTTGCGGCAGGCACCACGCTGTCGGCCTTGCAGTCGAGCATCCGGCGCCTGCGCGCAGAGCACCCGGGCACGCGGGTGGAACTGGAGGCCGAGCGGCTGGAGCAGGTGGAGTCCTTCCTTTCGCTAGAGGGGGTGGATGTCATCCTTTTGGACAATATGAGCCTTGCCGAACTGCGCGCCGCCGTGGCCCTGGCGGGCGGGAGAATAACGTTGGAGGCGTCGGGCGGAGTTTCTTTGGAAACGGTAGCTGCCATTGCCGCCACAGGCGTGGACTTCATTTCCGTCGGCGCGCTGACGCACTCGGCGAGGGCGATCGATTTCTCAATGGAACTGCTTTGAAAAGCGGGCTCCTTTTGTGGGTTGTCCCCCTTTGAATCCTTGCCACATTGCCACACTCACCGCCGGTGCCCCAGTGCCACCTCGCCCGGGTCCAGTTCCACGCCCCCTGCCACCTCAGGAGGCCCTCCGCGCTCCCTCTCGCGCTCCCACCCCCCCTCGCCCCCCCTCGCCCCCCCTCGCCCCCCCTCGCCCCCCCTCGCCCCCCCTCGCCTTGCTTCGCGCTCCCCACGCCAGGATCACGATCCCCTCTGCGGCCTGCCTCACCTCAGGGCGGTTCTCTTTCTTTAGTTTCCCCGCTTTGACTTGGCGGGAACCAGCACCACCTCAACCCGCCGGTTGGGAGCCTGTTCGTCGACATTGCCTGAAACCACCAGCAGCTCCTGCGAACCGCGGCCCATCGTATCCAGCTTATTGGCCGCCATTCCGTAACGCTTGACCAGCCACTCCTTCACCGCCTCGGCGCGGCGCGCACTCAGGCGCACATTGTAGTCGGGGGAGCCGGTGTTGTCCGTGTGGCCGACGATCACCATCACGTAATCTGGGAAGCGGCGTCGGAGATCCGCGATTTTTTCGAGAATAGGCAGCGACTCGGGGCCGAGTTCCGCACTGTCGTGGGCGAATAGCGCGTTGCCTGGAATCGCCACGGGGCTATCGGTCGTGGGCACCTTGCCAAAGCCCCCGAGCACGTCCTCCAATGACTGACGCCCCCGCATCGCCACGACCCCGGCGCCGCCGGAGGATTGGGAGACGCCCTTTGACAGTTGCGCCGACATTGCGAGGACAGGCTGCGCGGTGGAAACGGGGGGGGAGGTCAAAAACGCTCCCGCCAGAGAGCTCAGCTCGCTGTCCAAAGCCCCAGCGCTAGACTGGGTGAGCTTGCTCATGGCAATCGGATCCACCTGGGGCATCGGCTTTTCATCCACCAATTTGCTGGAGATATCCACCGGTTTGACCTCCAGCTTCAAATCCACCGCCTGCGGTTTGGCGTCGGAAAACACCAGCTTCTCCGGAAGCACCGGCTCTTTTTTGGGAGCGGGCGCCTTTTCGGGGGTGTCTTGGAGCGATTTAGGGTCGAAATTCACCTGCTTAACGACAAACTTCGGCGGCAAAAGGGCCGGCGCCCCCGAATCCCGCAGCCCGTCGACAGGCGTGGCCTTGGACCAGACAAAAAAGCCCGCGTGCAGCCCGAGCGAAATCAGCAGCGCCGCAAAGAACCAGTAAACCAGTGTGCTTTGCGGAACCTCGCGCCGAAGAAGATTGACCGTGGACTGCATGGTTATAGTTTCGCACAAACTCGTCGGATAGACAATACGATGTGCGGAAAACGAGGAGAAATCCCCTCCCGCCTACATGGGCGGCCCGCCAAGAGACCCGCCCTCTGGAACCCACGCATTGGCCGGGCTCTTGGTCCCAGAGTATTTTTCCAGGGCGCTGGCCAGATCCGATGGGCTCTGAACCACGGCAATCGTCGTCTGGCGTTTACGTTCCATCAGCTCGTTCATGAGGTCGAGCTGGATGTGCTGGATTTCCAGAAGCCGCCGCCACTGATGCTGGCGCAGTTGGTCCAGCTTGCTCGTCAAATGCCGGATCTCCAGCTCCGCCTTGAGGTTGATTTTGTACTCCTGCTCGCTGCGGAGCCTGTCTTTGGCCTCCTGCCGGTTCTGGCTCATCATGATGATGGGCGCCTGCAGGGCGGCCAGACAGGACAGCACCAAGTTGAGCAAAATGAACGGGTATTCGTCGTACTGCCGGCCCTTGCTCAGCACGAAGGTGTTTAGAACGATCCACGCGAACATGAACGCACCGAAGGCGGAGATGAATTTCCAGCTGCCTCCAAAGCTTGCGATTTTGTCGGAAAGCGCCTCTCCGAATGTGATTTTTTTCTCAAACGCCTCGTTAATATTTTGGGATAGAAATTCCTCCTCGTTCAGACTTGCGAGCACTTCCTCCTCCAAGACCGTGATCTCCCCGCGGTCCTCCTCCACCAGTTTCTGGGTGTAAAGGCTTCGGAAATAATTCAGGTCCTTGTGGCAGATGAACCCGTTTTCATCCCACTTCGGATGCGTTTCACGAATCACGTCGACGACTACGGGGCGCACCGACTGGCCGAGCACGATTTCATCCTCCTCAAAATGCCTGCCGCAAATCTGGCAGGGCATGTGTTCGTGGGCTGGAGGCGCGGCATAGTAGGTCATAAGGCAATCGCTGGTCGGAGACCTCAGACTCTATCTGAACCCACTGAGGCTTGTCCTTAAAAAGCGGCGCCCCTCCCGTGACATTTGCGTCACCTAAGGCCTCCCGTAAAACCTCACCCAAACCTGCGTCGGGCGCCCACCCGACTCCAAGCGGGTCACCCAGAGCAACCGGTGAAGTCTCCCGTGACCGGTCTCTCAGGAGTTTGAGCGCCGGGGGAATAAAAAGCCGGTTTGACGCTGATACCGCTCGTACTCAGGACTGGCCTCAAGCAGGCGGCGTTCCTCCATGCGTGCCCTGATACGGAAAAGAAGCATGTGCAGGGCCACGAGCAGAAAAATGGCCGGCGACAAGTTCAAGAGGGCCAGACTAATCCAGATGCAAAAGTAACCGAGGTAAATGGGGTGCCGCACAAAGCGATAGGGGCCGCACAGCACAACGTCCCGGACCGAGACAAAAATCCCGAAGGATTTCCCCAAGGCGAGCACCCCCCAAAGAGAAAGCGCCGGACCGACCAAGCCGAGCACCAACCCGGCGAGCAGGCAGGCCGGAGGAATGGGCCCTCCAAAGACATTTCGAATGAGAAATTCCGGGAGGCGCGGTACAAAGCCGTACAGAACAAAGTAGGCGCAGGAGGTCAGTGGGACGAAAATCTCCCCCAGCGTGCGGGGTGCGAGGGCGGGGGGACGGCTGTTGAGGAGGAAAGTCCCGATGAGGAGTTGGACGAGAAAAAGAATAAACGCGTTGGCGGCCTCCGCTAGATGGGGGTTGAAAAACGGCGCCTCCAGAGGCCAGCGGCTGGCAAGAGCCTGGAGGAAGGCGCCATGCCTGTAAGCCAGCCAGAAGTAGACGGATGACAGCCCGTACCGCTCGAATGGGGAAGCGAAGGCGAAAAGTCGCGCTCGGAACAGATCAGTCATTAGGAGGGATGCACGAATCCAATTTGAAAAAGAAAGGGCCTGGAAGACGGGACGTGGGACCAGTTTGGGTGAGGCCTTGCTAGCTTTCCACTAAAACCTCGACGGCAATTCATTAATTTCCTCCAAGATTCACTAGCAAATGCAGATGGCGTCGCGAAACTAAAGTTTGGCTTGGCTGTCGGGAGTGTTGGCAGCGAAGGCCAAGTGTGAGACAAGTGAGTTCTCATGCTCCCTGAACTGGTCGCCCGCATCGTTTCAACCACGCACCCGCGTTGTTTGGGGAAGTTTTTGTGGAATTTTGGCGCCAAAACGCTCGTGAGCGTTGAGCGCTTCAAGTCCCGCCTGAAACGGGGGGAGTACTTTCCCGCCTTTCTGTACATCTCGATTCTGAATTCGTGCAACCTCCGCTGCCAGGGCTGCTGGGTCGACGTGGAAGCGGAACGTTCCCAACTCGACGTGGAAGCCGTGAGCCGGCTGATTGAAGACGCCAAGACGCAGGGGAACCGCTTTTTCGGAATTCTAGGGGGTGAACCCTTTCTGCACCCGGAACTGATGGACATTCTGGAACGCCATCCGGAGTGCTATTTTCAAATCTTCACCAACGGCCAGTGCATCACGCCCAAGATCGCGCGGCGGCTGGTGGAACTGGGGAATGCGACGCCGCTGATCTCCATCGAGGGACGCGAAGTCGTTAGCAACCAGCGGCGCGGCAACGTGGAAGTGCTCAACCGCACCCTGCGCGGCCTGGACGCGTGCATCGAAGCGGGGCTGCTCACCGGGGTCGCGACCTCCGTGTGCCAGACCAACATCAACGATTTGCTGACCGAGGACTGGCTGCGGGAGCTTATTACACGGGGCGTGCACTACGTCTGGTTTCACACCTACCGCCCCGTCGGGCCAAAAATGAACACGGATCTGGGGCTGAGCCCGGAACAGCTCGTTCAGGTGCGTCGCTTCATTGTGGAAAAACGCGCCACGATGCCCATAGGCATTGTTGACGCCTATTACGGGCACGACGGCAAGGCGTTGTGCCCGATGTCTACGGGCATCTCCCACCACGTCAGCCCGTATGGCGACGTTGAGCCCTGCCCGATCATCCAGTTTGCCAAGGACGACATCCGCGACAGCCGTGGCATCGTCGCCACGATGAGGGACTCGGAGTTTCTCAAGGACTTCCGCGAGTTAAGCGCCCAGGCGACACGGGGCTGCGTGGTCATGGAACGGCCCGATCTGGTGCGGGATCTTGTCCTCAAACACGGCGCCCGCGACACTACCGTGCGCGGCACTGCCATGGCTGAACTGGAGGCGATGAAGCCCCGCTACAGCCAGTGGCTACCGGGCGAGGAGATCCCTGAGAAACACTGGATGTACAGGCTGGCAAAACGATTCTGGTTCAGTGATTTTGGCGCCTACTCCAAGATGGCCGCCGACAGCCGGCCCCGGGCGGAAGCTCTTGCCAAAAACGTCGCTTCTGGCAAACAAGGCTCCCGTTGAACCGCCGCCGCGAGCCTTGAAATCATCTTCCTCATTTATTTGACCTAAGTCCCCCATCTCTCAGGCATCTTCCCTTTGTAATCCACCCTATGTCCGCCCCAGCGACACTCCCAGCTCCCGCCACGCCTTCCATGCCTCCCGTTTCCCTGACCCTGCCCCGGCCCGTTCCCGTGCAGCGGATCCGGAAGCCCAAGAAAAACATCCCCCAGACTTCACAGGAGCGCAACGGCATCCTGCTCGCCGTGCGCGCGTACGTGGAGCGCGAGAAGCCGGTGCCTCCCCTGCCCTCCGATCAGCTGGCCGTGCATGCCGACAGCCTCGTGGCGCACCTGAAACTGGACCCTATTTACAGGGACTACGTCGGCGTGCTCATCAACAACGAGCTGTGGCGCGAATCCCTGGCCGCGGTTCCTTTCGAGCGTCGCCTGCTGCTGATTCCCAAGTGTCTTCGCATTGAAAGCAAATGTCCCGCGCCCTTCGACGAGTTCGGACTGCTCTGCAAACAATGCGGCCTCTGCTCGATTCAAGACCTTCAAAACGAAGCCGAACGGCTCGGGTACGCCGTGCTGGTGGCGGAAGGTTCGGCGATCGTGATGTCGCTGATTCAGACCGGAAAAATCGAGGCGATCGTCGGAGTGAGCTGCCTGAGTGTGCTGGAGCGGGCGTTCCCTTACATGGAAGCGGCCGCCGTTCCCGGAGTCGCCGTGCCCCTCCTCCAGGACGACTGTATCGACACCACCGTCGACCTCGACTGGGTCTGGGACTACATCCACCTCACCAGCGACGACCGCACCCGCCGCATGGACTTGGGCGCGCTGCGGGAGGACGTGGATTTCTGGTTCACCCCCCTTTCGCTGGACTCGGTCATGGGGCCCGCCCAGGGCGAAACGGAGCGTATTTCACGCGAATGGCTCCAGCGCGCGGGGAAACGCTGGCGTCCGTTTCTCACGGTCGCCGCGTATCAGGCCCTGCAAGCGGAACCCGGATCGAAGCCGCCGGAATCTCTCAAAAAACTGGCCGTTGCGGTGGAGTGTTTTCACAAGGCATCCCTCATTCATGACGATATCGAAGACGGGGACGGCGAGCGTTACGGGGAAGCCACCCTGCACGCAGAATACGGCGTGCCCGTGGCGCTAAACGTAGGCGACTTGCTCATCGGAGAAGGCTACCGCCTGCTGGCGGAGAGCGGCTTCAGCGCGGAACAACGCGCTGCAATGCTGCAAATTGCCGCCCAAGGACAACGCGAACTGTGCCGGGGGCAAGGCGCTGAACTGACGTGGACGCGTTCGCCCCGCCCGCTTACCTCGGTGGAAGTGCTCGAGATTTTCGAGAAGAAAACCGCTCCCGCCTTTGCCGTGGCCCTCCACATTGGCGCCCTCGCCGCCGGGGTGGAATTGCACGAAGACGTTTCCTCCGTATTGGAGTCCTACAGCCGCGCGATGGGAATCGCCTACCAGATCCGCGACGATCTGGAAGATTACACGGTGGGGGGTGCCGGTGCCCCTGCGGATTTGGAAGCGATGCGCCCGGGCGTGGTGCTTTCCGCAGGCTGGGAACGCGCGCAGGGAGCGGCCAAGGAGGTGCTCACCTCGCGCTGGAAGCGCGAAAGCCTTCACGACTCCAACGCCGTGCGCGAAGCGTGTGTGGAATCCGGCGCCCTGGACCGTTGCACCGACCTGCTGGAGCGCTACAAGGAGGAGGCGATTCGGTCCCTGAGCGGACTGGAAAACGCGAGCCTCAAGGGACTGCTGCGCCGGGTGATTGGAAAGATCTTCAACGAGACCGAGATCAAGGGCTGGTGCAAAGAGTTTGAGCAGGCCAACGGCGTGCATTCCTGAGGACGGCTGCGGACTGGCTCAGGCAGCTCTGCCTCAGGCAGGCTGGCTTTCGGGTAACGGCTGCCCTGCCGTTGAGTCACTGGCGGCTATCCCGACGCGATCGTTCCCGATCGTTCCCCAGATGCGGCCGTGCAGGCCCGACGAGCGAATCCTAGCTTCGCCTGGTCGGTGCGCTTGGTCTGCGCTATTTGGGAATCAGGCCCATGTGGACCGTCAGACGCTGGTTTTGGGGCAGCTTTGGATCCACCCCATCCAGCGGGCGTGTATCTGCGTATCCGTTGACGCGAACGACCTGCTCAGGCTGAAGGTCAAAACTGATCAGGCGGCGGCGTGACACCGTGGCCCGCTCGATGCTTAATTCCCAGGGGCCAAAATCCGCACGTGCGGCCGCTTCGGTATTCCCCTTTGCGGTGTGACCATCCAAAAGCAGGTTCATTTCGTGGCGGACCGCGAGGAAGGAAAGGTTTTTGAGCACGAAATCGCCCCACTCCGTGAGTTGCGAGGTTCCGGACTTGAAGAAGGGCTGCTTCTGACGGTCAAACAGGGTAATTTTGATCGTTTCATTCACGATCTTCACGTCCACGGGAGGCTCCGGTTCAAGATTGTCGACCTTGAGCAGCTTGATCATTTCATCCGCGATCATCTGAAGATCCTTCATCTTCTGGGCCGCTCCGGCGTCCCCCACTTTGTCCCCAGGCTTTTCACCGGGGGTTTTCTGATCGCCCCCCTGCGTGTTGACTTCTTGCGGAGGCGCCTCGGCGATTTCGTCTTCGTAGACGATTTTATTGTCGTTGGGTTCAGGCGCAATGATCCAAAGCACGATGAATAGCGCCATCATCGCAGTCACGAAGTCCGCATAGGCGACCTTCCAAGCTCCGCCGTGATGCGCGTCTTTTTTCTTGGCCATAAAACTGACTAAAGGGAGATGTTCGGCATCCAGAACCGCTGCGGCAGCGGCCCGCCAAACACTAGTAGGTGCACTCCAGTTCGATGGTCCGGCAGCAGGAACAGGTCACGATGACTTTTTCGATGCGCCCCTCGTGCGTGATTAACTCGACGGAAGGTTCCGCCTGGCCCGCCGGCAGAGCGTCTCTGGAGCGATTGGCGCGGTGGGCGTCGGCGGGATCTATCACGCTGCCCGCCTCCAGCAAGGCGGACTTCAAAGATTGAAAGCCGCCCGTCTGGGGAAGGCTCGCCATGAAGGCATCGTGCCCGTCCATCGGGTCGCGGAAAGCCAACCCATCTGCGGGCAGGCCTGCGTCAAATCCCGCGGAAGGATCCACTTTAGGGCGGTTAGAAAGATAACTATCCATAAAAATCGAGCTCCAAGTCTATTTCCAAGTCTTTATGGTCAGGTTGAAAAGCATCCGGTCGTTTTCCTCCGATTCCGGTTCCGAATCGGGAAGCGGTTTGCTGTCTCCATATCCGGTGACGCGGAAGAAAACCTTTGGGGAACACGCGTAGTTCAAGAGGGCCCTGCGGCAGGCAGTGGCGCGGTCGCAGCTGAGCTCCCACAACCCGTATTCCTTTTTAGGAAATTCGGTATCGGATGTGGCGACGTGCCCGTCGATAAAGACACGCATTTTGTATTTCTCGATGATCCATGAAAGGCTTTCCATGACAAACTCACCCCACTTCGTCAGACGGGCGGTGAGGGGTTCAAAGAGGGGCTTTTTCGGATTGTCGAACAGTAGGATCTTCAAACCGTCGGCCGTGACCTGGATTTCCATATCCTCGCTATCGGGATCGTCCTTGTTGATCATCTTCTGCACATCGGCAGTGACTTTTTCGAGGATTTCATCGATCTCCTCCCGAGTCATGTCCACATCGGCGAGCGGATCGGTCTGCCCCGGTTTTTCCATGAACCCGCCGAAAAACAGGTCCATGAGGTTGATCGGCTGGTTAAACGTTGCGGTGATCAACGCCGCGAGCTTGGGCTTTTCCTTGCAGATCCACAACACAATGAAAAGCGCCATCATGGCGGTCACGAAGTCTGCGTAGGCAACCTTCCATGCTCCGCCGTGATGTGCGTCTTTTTTCTTGGCCATGATTAGGACAGTGGACAGTGGACAATGGGGCGTCGGAACGGGCTGCGAAGCCTACTTGGCGGCGCCCTTGAGGATTTCCTCAAGTTTTTCCGCAGAGGGAGTCAGGTGGTGGTCGAGACACCGGCGAGAGACTTCGACCGCCATGATGGGGTTCATTCCCAGGGCGAATCCACACAGGCCCTTCATGGTGGCATTGAAGTACTGGGCCTCCAGATTGTTGTTGGCTTTCACCTTCATCGTGGTCGGGTTGACGAAGCCGTAAGCCCCCAACACCCCGAGGAGCGTTCCGGTCAAAGCGGCGGCAACGCTCTTACCCACCATGGCCGCGCCGGAGTCGACGATGGCCATCGTATGAATGATCCCGAGCACGGCCGCGATGATCCCGAGACCCGGAAGGGAGTCACCGATGAGCTGCAAAATATGAATTGGCTCGTCCAACTCTTCGTCGTGCGCATCGATGCTGACCTGCATGAGGGACTCCAGCTGTTCGGGCTTGATGCGGCCGTCGATCAGCGGCTTGAGGCCGTTTGTCAGGAACTCCAACCGTTGATGGTTGCCCGTCATCGTAGGGTACTTGGAGAAAATCGCGCTTTTCTTCGGATCCATCACGTGATCTTCCAGAGCGATAAGGCCGTTGCGGCGGGCGGTGTTAAAGAGTTCGTAAAGCAGCTTGAGCAGTTCTTCCACGTCCTTTTTCTGCACGTAACCGCCCTTAAGCACGCTCAGGGTGGAGGTCACGAGCGACTTGAGGCCCGCGGGACTGGCCGCGATGATCATCATCCCCAGAGTGAGGCCCCCGAGGGACACGAATTCCGAGGGCACCAGCAATGAACCAGGGTGCCCCCCGGCCATCATGAACCCGATTAGCCCTCCGGCAACGACAACGATGTATCCAACGATTAGGAGCATAAATTTGAATTGTTATTAATTCGTCTGACAAAACTGCGCAGGCTCAAGACCGCCTGCGTGTGTATTTGGGAAATACGCCCCTCAGTGAGGCTGAAAACGGCGGCTATTTCAGAAAGCCGGAGGTTCTCAAAGTAGTACATCGCCAGCACTTTCCGGGTGAGGTCCGGCATCTTTTGCATCTGCTGGACCACCAACTGCATGATCTCGCGACGCTCCAGAATTTTGAGAGCGTCCTCCTGCGTGTCGTCGGCGATTCTTTCGTGAAAACGGGACTCCGAATTGTCCTCGCCGGAAAGTTCGTCGTCCAGCGGCACGAAGCTGACAGGCCGGATTTCATCCAGAAGGCTCCAATAAACCTCCAGAGGGATTCCGAGCTCCTCGGCCACTTCCGTCTCCAGGGAGGGACGCCCAAGGCGCTGCTCCAGGTTTTCCATCGCCTCGCGGAGTTTCTTCGCCTTTTCGCGAACGCTCCTCGGGGTCCAGTCCATCTTCCGCAGTTCGTCCCGCACGGCGCCCCGGATGTGGAGAGCGGCAAACCCCGCGAAGGGCGTTCCCTGGGAGGGGTCAAACTTGCGGACGGATGTCATCAGGCCGGTGATGCCAACACTGTAAAGATCCTCCAAATCGAGGGAAGGAGGCAAAAAAATCCGCATTCTATCCACAACCGCTTTCACCAGGGGAAGATTGCTCTCGAGAAGGTGAGTGCGGTCCTCTTCCGTCTGGTAGGTCCGCGCGACCGTAGCGGGCGAAACGGGATTGTGTTCGGGATGCTGCATGGGGTCTCTCATCAACCGGGGCTATTCTCGGGCTCAGGCCCTTCTTGGCCCCTCCACGTCATCCGAATTGTCGACATTGCGCCCGCCCTTCAGACGATCGGCAATACATCCCTTGATCCCCGCCAAATACGCGGCATGAAGCATCCTGAAAAGGAAGCCCCCCACAAAAAGTCCAATGGAAGCGTCCCGAAGGGCTGTGGCAGGACGATTACCCGCGTAAAGGCTGGCAATCATCACGACTGCAAACCCTGCGAATCCCCCCATGAGAAGAAAGTACTTCATGCGCTCGCTGCGTGAGTAGCAGATTCCAAACCAACTCCGGAAAAGGTTCGTGAAAGAACCGCTTCAAACACGTTCTCTTCACAATCCCCCGCGATATTTTGCCCCGTGCTCAGGAAAAGCGGGGTCAGCCCGGAGCGCAGCAGGAAGTCCCACATCTTGCCCCAGTGTTGCAGCTCGTCCAAATGAGTGAACACCACATGGGTGCACTCCAGTCGGGCGCCGACTTCAAAACAACGGCGGATGAGCGCCGGATCGTAAGCCGCGTTGATGACGATGGCCCGGCTTGTGGTAAACAAAGGGGAGAGGGCCGTGCGGATGTCCGCCATTTCATCCTCCGCCCAGAGTCCGAACCCCGGGAGATCGATATAAAGGGTCCTTCCGTGCCCGGGCGTCGGCGCCTCAGAGGCGGAACGAATGTAATTGGCCCCAAGAGCTTCGCAGAAAACGGAAAGCGCGTCCCCGGGATTGGCACGGTCCAGATCGAGCTTGAGGGCGCAAGGTTTCTGGTTCCGGAGAAACACGTCCATGGCCAGACGCTTGCAGAGAGCCGTCGTTTTTCCCGAGCCGGCCGGTCCCACAAAAGCAATACGGTCTCCGAGCGGACGCCGGGGGATTGTGCGAAATTCAGCGCGCAGGAGGCCGCCCACCTCGGGCAAAGAGCGCCCGAGAGGCATGGTTTCAATACTGGACCAGGAGGGATAAACCTGAAGACGGGAGAGCACCTGCTTGGAAATGCCGCCCGCTTCCAACAGACGCACGAGACGGCTGGCACTGGTGAAGGAAGCCTCGGGCGCCGGCGCGTGGTTATCCTGCATGGCTCCACTTTGGGGCCTTGGCATTTCTGTGACGACCGTCCGCATCTGGGCCGGCACCGGTTCGGGAGCAACGTTTGCCACGGCACCGTTCGCGGGCACGGGGGCTGGAGGATCCCCGACTGCGGCGATCACTTCAAGTTTGGGAGCCTGCAAAAACCGGGCGAGCCCCTTGCCCTCCACCTGCCGGACGGAAACCACGCGGGCGCGGGCGCCGAATCTCTGGCGCAACACACTCACGGCTTCCTCTGCGGAGCCAACCACAAACCTGTACCTTTGTTCAGACATACTGGGAAATCAACTCAGCTTCAACTGGTTTGCAAATACCGTTCACACTATATATTTCTCGGTTCAACGCTCAGACCACACGGTTATGCCGCGTTTTGCGCCGCGGGCGGGGGCAGGAGGATCCCGACGTTTTGAATTTCAGTCTGGGCGGGCAGTTCCTGGTAGGAAATCACCACCAGTTTCGCCAAAGAGGGCTCGAAGAAACGGCGGAAGGCCAGGCGCAGTTCGGAAGTCGTGATCAACACGGGGACCAGCCCCTTTTCGGCCATCTCCGCCATCCGTTTGGAGAGTTCCTGAAGAAGGTGCTGCGCCATCTGCGGATCGATCACGAGCCCGACGTCAAACTGCGTTCGGTGCACCTTGGTCGTCAGCAACTGCTCCAGCCGCGGCTCGATCGTGATCGCCTTGAGAATGCCGGGCTCCGACTCGTATTCCGCCACAAAGTAGGTGCCCAAACGGCGCCTGACATGTTCGGACAACTCGTCCGGGTTTTTGGTGAGCGAGGCCACATCGCCAAGGTTTTCCATGATGGAAGGCAGGTTTTTGATGGAAACCCCTTCCCTGAGCAAGTTTTGGAGAACGCGCTGGACGACACCCACACCCAGCGGGTCGGGCACCACGTCCGAGACAAGCACGGGCTGGGTTTCTTTGAGGGAATCCAGCAAAGTCTGCACATCCTGGCGCCCCAAAATCAGGTGCGCCTGGCGCTTCATCGTCTCGGACAAATGGGTGATCAGCACCGAACTTGGATCCACCACCGTGAAGCCGTGGATTTCCGCCGTGCGCCGTTCCTCGTCGTCCACCCAGGTGGCCTTGATCCCGAAGACGGGCTCTACCGTGGCGACGCCGCGCAGCACGATCGGGCTGTTGGAAACGTTCATCGCCAGCCAGTGTTTGAGCAGCACCTTCCCCCGGGAAATCTCGCGGCCGCGCAGGAGGAAGCGGTACTCCGAGTTCTCCAGATCCAGGCTGTCCCGGATGGCGATGGGCGGAATGACCATGCCCATGTCTCTTGCAAAGTTTCTTCGGACGCCGGTGACACGATCCAGAAGGTCGCCGCCGGTTTTTTTGTCGGCCAACCCGACCAAGCCCAGGCCGAGCTCGATGCAAAGCACGTCGACCTCCATGAGTTTCTTAAACTCTTCGGAAATCGCCTTGGGTTTGCCATCTCCCGCGGGGCGCTCGGATGCGGGAGCCGTTCCGCTGCCCAGGTTCTTGCTGGCGTTTGCCACCGCCGCGACGGCTGCCTTTTCGGCCTCTTCGGTCTCCGTTTTCTTTAATTTCCAGGCCAAAATCCCGAGGATGATCGAGAGGGAAAGGAACGGGAACACTGGCATCCCGGGCACGACGGCAAAGATGCCCATCATCCCAGCCGCGATCCCCATGGCGCGCGGGTAGAAGGTGAGCTGCTTGGAGAGGTAGCTGCCCAGATCGGAGTCTTCGGAAGCCCGGGTGACGAGAATACCCGCCGCCAAAGAGACGACGAGCGCTGGAATCTGCGCCACCAGACCGTCCCCGATCGAAAGCAGCGTGTAAACCTTGAGCGCCTGGGCCAGCGGCATGTCTTTCTGAACCACGCCGATGACGATTCCACCGACGATGTTGATCAGGGTGATCAAAATCCCGGCAATCGCATCCCCGCGGACAAACTTGCTGGCCCCGTCCATGGCCCCGTAAAAGTCGGCTTCCTTCTGAATCTTGAGGCGGCGCCGTGTGGCGGTCCCCTCGTCAATGAGGCCGGCGTTCAATTCGGCATCGATGGACATCTGCTTGCCAGGCATGGCGTCCAAGGTGAAACGCGCCGCAACTTCCGCGATACGGCCAGCCCCCTTGGTGATGACCATGAAGTTGATCACCACTAAAATCAGGAAAACCACCGCGCCGACCACGTAGTTTCCGCGGACGACAAAATCCCCGAAAGCCTGGATGATGTTGCCGGCGTGACCGTCCACCAAAATCAACCGGGTGGAGGCGACGTTCAACGCCAGACGATAGAGCGTCACCGAGAGCAAAAGAGTCGGGAAACCCGAGAAATCCTCCGGCTCCTTGACGTAAACGATGATCAGAAGGATCAGCAGGGAGATGGCGATGCTGGTGGCCAGCAAAAGATCCAAAAGCATGGGGCCCACGGGCACCACCAGGAGGATAACCGTCCCGAACAAGGCCGCCACGAAGGCAAGATCGCCCTTTTTCAGACTCTCGAGAATCTTAGCAGGGGATGGGAAGGCGAGTTCGTTCATGGATCAGCCGTTTCTTGTAAGCAAGCCGCGTGCTCAAGAGTCATCTCTTCTTCGTTGAAGATCGCGGAAATAGTCGCGGTTCGCCTTGTAAACAAAGGCAAGAATCTCCGCGACTGTATGATATAAATTCACAGGGATAGGTTTCCCTACTTTGCCAAATTTATACAACATCCGGGCGACCGGCGGGTTTTCAACGACCGGCACCCCGTACTGGGCGGCCACCGCCTTCAAGCGCCGGGCAAAAGCCTGCTCGCCCTTGGCCACCACCATCGGCGCGGCCTCCACCTTGCGGTCGTAACGCAGCGCCACCGCAAAGTGGATCGGGTTGGTCACGACCACGTCGGCCGTTTCGACGGACTTCAACATCTGCCGCTGCAAAATCCGCCGGGCCATCGCCCGCAGCGCGCTCTTGATTTTGGGGTCCCCTTCCGACTGCTTCATTTCGTCCCGGACTTCCTGCTTGGTCATCATCAGGCTCTGTTTGATCCGGAAAAACTGGTAGATGTAATTTGCAGCGGCAATCAATCCCAGCGCCAAGACGCAGCGCCACAGCAGAATTACGGCGGATTCTGCAATAAAGCCCCCCAGGCGTCCCAGCGGAACCGGTGTGTAGAAAATCGGGTCGGCCAACACCTTCTGCAGTCCCCCGTAAATAACCCAGCCCACCGCCAGCAAACGCAACAGATCAAGGATCACCTTGACCAAACCCTGCATCGAAAAAATGCGCTGGAACCCGGCCACCGGATCCAGCTTGTCAAACTTGACATCCAACACTTTGGGGGAAAGGACAAAGCGGGTCTGCACTCCGCCCATTAAAATAGCGGCCACCGTGCAGACAAGAGCCAGCGGCAGCGAGAGCGCCAAAAGTGTCTTCAGGGCGGACATCCCCCAAGGCCCGACGGCCTCCGGGCGGATCTCGGTCTTCCCCAAATTGGAAAAAATCCCGACCGCAATCGACGCCACGTTGTCCGAAATCTCCCGCCCCAGCACGGAGACCGCCCAGATCGCACCCGCCAAAATCGCCACCGTCTGGAGATCCGGGGCGCGCGGAAACTGGCCCTCAGCCTGCGCCTCAGACAGCCTTTTCTCCGTCGGTTCCTCCGTTTTGTTATCCTGATCAGCCATTCCCTGCGAATCGTTACGGAATCACCCGGAGCATGAGTTCCGGCGCCTGGTGGAGGGCGGTGAGTAGAAGCTGGGAGGCGAGGGTGAGCGTCATCCCAAGCAAAGTGAGCCCGACGACGATGCGCACCGCGAAGCTTTCCCCGAAAACGTGGGTGCCGGGAGCGGCTTTGCCGAGGATGGAAAAAGTCAGCGAAATGATGAAGTTCACCGCGATCAAGGGCGCCGCCATCTGGATGCCAGCCTGGAAAATTTTGCCCGTCGCTCCCACCAGAATCGCGGCAGACCCTTCATTCCCCCGCATTGCCCCCATGGGGGCAATTTCATAGCTGTGCAGAAATGCCCCCAAAACGGCTTGGTGGGCGCCTGAGATGAGAAAAAGCAGGGAGCCGAACGACATGAGCAACTGGCCGATGGCGCTTTCGGAGGTGTCGCTCATGGGATCGATTTGCTGGCCCATGCTGAACCCCAGTTCGCTGGAGATGATTTGGCTGGCGAGCTCCACTCCGTGCAACACGAGACGGATCGCCCACCCCATGAAAAGCCCGATCATGATTTCCACCATCGCCGCCACCACCAGATCCCCTAGGCTCACGGGCAACGTCTTGGGCGCACGCTGAACACTCGCGGCGAGAAACGCGGCAAACAGGGCGATCATCACCCGCATCGGCGCAGGGACCGCTTTCGCGGAAAACACGGGGGAAACGAGCATCAACCCCGTGGCCCGGAGCGATGCTAGAAACCACATCACTAGTAGATCCCCGTTTAACATAACCTACGCAGCAGGCTCAAAAAAACACTTCCATCCAGATTACCGCACCGCTTCCGGCAGCCGGTTGAGGAACAGAATGGTAAAGTCCATCAGGGTTTTTAAAATCCACGGCCCCATCACCACCATCGTGATTCCCATTGAAACCACTTTCGGAATAAACGAAAGCGACGCCTCCTGAATGCTCGTCACCGCCTGCAAAAGGCTCACCAAAACCCCCACGGACACCGCCACAAGGAGCATCGGCGCCGAAACCGTCAGCGCGACAGACACTAGGTCCCTGAGGATGTCGACTGATTGTTCGATGTTCATGAGGCAAAACTTTGCACCAAAGAACGCACAATCAAGTGCCAACCGTCCACCAACACAAACAGCAGCAGCTTAAAGGGCAGCGAAATCATCATCGGCGGCATCATCATCATCCCCATGGACATCAACGTCGCGGACACTAGAAAGTCGATCACCAGGAACGGCACGTAAATCAAAAAGCCCATCTGGAATGCTGTCCGCAGCTCGCTCAACACAAACGCGGGAACCACCACCGTGATCGGCAAATCCTCCGTCGCCGTAGGCCCCTGCCCCGACAGCCCCAGAAAGAAGTCCACCTCGGAGGGACGCGTCTGCCTGACCATGAACGTCTTCAGCGGTCCGGAGGCGCGCTCCGCAAACTGCATCGTCGTAATCTCCTTGTTCATGTACGGCTGCAACGCCTCGTCATTCACCCGTTTGGCCGTTGGGGTCATGATGAACATGGTCAAGAACAACGACATCCCGATGATGATCTGGTTCGAGGGCGCCCCCTGCAGACCAATAGCACTGCGAATGAAACCCAGCACAATCGCAAACCGCGTGAAACTCGTCATCAACAGGATGAAAGAGGGCGCGAGCGTCAGCAGCGTCATCAAGATGACGATCTGAATCGCTGTCGAGACGTTGGCGGGATCCGTATCCCCGCCGAGGGAGATGGTCATCGAGGCCCCACCGGGCGCGGCCGCCTGCTGCGCGAACGCCGGCGTAACGCAACAGCACAGGCCTAGGAAAACGAGGCAAAGGGTCAACACGGACCAAACGCGGGACTTCTCCCGGGGCCGGAAGACGGGCGCGCTGGACAGGCTTGAAAAAACGGGCACTAACACTCTCATGGGGCGTCTTTCTGAGGTTCAGTTTTGTCTCCGGCCGCCTTCGGCGCCGCGGCCAACAACTCCTGGAAACTGCCGGAAGGCGTTAACCCTTCGGTATCCAACCCGCTCAAATACTCAATACTACCGGGGCACACCCCCAAAAGAAAACGGCGCCCTTCATAGGAGGCGACCACCAAATGCTGCCGATGGCCGAGGGAGCGGGATTCCTCGATATGCAGCTTGCGCTCCGCCTTGGACGGCCCCGAGAACACGCCCAGAAAGCCGCCCCGAAACAACACGACGGCCGCGGCCACCGCGAGGATGATCACGGTGAAAACGTAGCCCAATATGGAAATGCCACTCCCACCCGAAAGGGTCGTGGCTCCATTTAAAACAGTCGCCGCTCCGTTTGGAGAGACGGGAGCCGCGGCAAGCGTCCCCGCTGTCGAATGCACCGCCTCCTGGGCACGCGCCGCGATCTCACCCACCGCAAAAAGGCAGGCGTAAAAAGCAGAACGAAACCGGAAGGCTAAAGCCATAGGACGGGGGCTGGAGCCATAGGACGATGGCTGGAGCCATAAGGCGCGCGGCCTTACGCCGGACCGCCAACCATGGTCGTCACCTTGATGGCGAACTTTTCCTCCACCACCACCACTTCGCCCAACGCGATGAGCTTGTCGTTGATGTACAAACCGACGGGATCGTCTGCGCGCTGGCCCAGTTGCACCACGGTGCCGGGCTGAAGTTCGAGAACGTCGCGCATCGCCATCTGGCAGGAGCCAAGTCTGACTGAGAGCTGCACCTTTACATCCAAGACTGTGCTCAGTCTGGAATCATCGAGAGTGTTGACCATAACCTATTCCTTTGTGATTCTTTCGTTTAGGTGCACTGCCAGGCGGCCTTCCTCGACCCCAATCGTGCCAAAAAATTCTTCTGTCTCAGAGACCCTGAGCCGCGTCTGATCGATCAGGTCCTGGGGAACCTGAATCAAATCCCCCGGCGCAATCGCAGCCGCCTCGCCCAAAGTGATCTCACGGATATCCCACTCCGCCGTGATCGGCACCTCGATCGCCGCGTAAGGCGACCGCCAGTGGAGCGGCTTCTGCTTGATTTCAGGCGTCGTTTTGCCGCCCAACCCGGTTTCATGCGTGATTCCGTCCATCAAAGAGAACGGCACGCCGATTTGAAGCTGCTCCTTGAGCGGGCCGACGGTGATATCCGCTTTGAAAACAAAACAGGGCGTGTCATCGGCAGCGATTTGGAGAAACCGCGTGCCCGTTTCGTGGCCGACAATAGTCGGAGTCAGAGCGGGAGTGCGCTCGAACATCGAGCACCATTCGCGCAAAACCATCATCACCACGTCGTCCAAAAGCGCGATCTCGATCTCAGTCGGATTCCGTTCGGCATCGGTCACCACGCCCTGCCCGCCTAAGAGTCGGTTCGCAATGGCCACACTCGTTTTCGGACGCACCTCCAAAACACCCGCTCCATCCAGACCGGAAATCTGGAACACAGAAAGGTGCGTGGGCTGCTGAACGCTTTCGCAAAATGCCTTGAACGGCAGGCTTGCGCAACGGACCGACTTTTTCTCGCACGAAATGTCCATGCGCAAAAACGTCGCCAGTTTGGCCACCAGACTCGCCACGTACTTCTGGTGGAGAGCCGCCAGTTGAGTGGTGTCCTTTTGGGAAAGGAACCCAGGCTGGCGAAAATTGTAGGAAGTCACCGCAGAGGCGTCGACAGTCCGAGAAAGCCCCTCCGGGGAAATCACGGATACCAGTTTGCCGGTCGCAGTGACTGCGGTCGCCAAATCTTCCACCTGCGGTTCGTCATCGACGTCACTCATTGGATCAGAAACTCAGTCAGAAAAATCTGCTTCACGGAGTTGGAATCAAGGGCTTTGTTGAAATTTGCGGCGATCTCGCTGCAGAGCACGTTTTTGGCACCGGAGGATTCCATGTCGGCCAGCGAACGCGAACCCAACACACGGATAGCCGCGTCCTTCAGCTTGCTTTTGTTTTCTTCCACGATGTCCCCGATGTTTTTGTCGTCACTCAATACGGTGAAGGAAACCTTCACGTATTTGGTTCCGAGGGAACCGGTCAGATTGGAGACCACATTCGGGAAACCGTATTCCCAGCCACCCTTGGTCTGCTTGGGACCAGCTTCCTTGCCACTTTTCTCGCCGGCCGGAGCGCCGTGGGCGTCTTTGGCGGCAGGAGCGGCTGGCGCGCCGTGAGCATCCTTCGCGGGAGCGCCGTGGGCGTCTTTCGCAGGAGCTGCGGGTGCGCCGTGGGCGTCCTTCGCCGGTGCGCCTTTCGCAGGGGCCGCCGGTGCGCCATGGGCGTCCTTGGCGGGTTCCGCCGCGGCTGCGCCTTCTGCGGGCTCTTCAGCCGGAGCCAGTTCCGCCCTGATCTTTTTCTCCACGGCCGGGGCAAAGACAAACTTCACCATCACAAAAGAGATCGCCGTGCTGGCAACCACCGCGATGATGAGAGGAATCATGGGACTCCCCCCTTTCTTGGCGGGTGCGGCACCTTCGGCGGAAGGATCTTGTGAGGGTTCTGCAGCTTCTTCGGACATGAGTAGAGAGCGGGTTGAGGGGGGCGGAACTAGACTAGGCGGCTAACGGAGCTTAGCGCTTGAGATTGACGGCTTCTTCAAGCATCTGATCGGTCGTCGTGATCACGCGCGAACCCGCCTGGAAGGCGCGCTGCGTGGTGATCATCGTCGAAAACTCTTCACCAAGGTCGACATTGGAGAGTTCCAGCGAACCGCCGTTGATGGCACCAAGACCGCCGTTGGATGGAGTTAAGCCGTTAATATTGCCTTCATCCCAGGTGCCATTGTAAGGCCCAGCAGTGTAGAGGCCAGAGAAGAGATTATCGCCTTCCCGAGTCAGTGCGCCGGGATCTCTAAATGACTGCAGAAGTACGGATCCGCCACTAAACGTCTGACCATTAGAAAGGATAACGTTGATTTGCCCATTAGTGCCGACGTTGAAAGTGCGAATTTTAGGCCCATTGGAGCGAGCCGCCTCCAAAGGAATCCCCTCCAGTTTCACACCGTCGGTCCCGTAGTAACTAAAATCGGAACCTTCAGTGAAACTGACTTTCACATCACCGATGTGGGAGGCGGGAGTGTACTCTGTGGATACGGACAATTCCGCCGTGTTGAACGTGTTCGCATTCGGACGCTTATTCAACACAACGGTCTGCTCACCAAACGACAGATCAACGGGGCTGTACGACGAGGTGTTTATGTAGAGATCTTTACCTGCGGCATCCCTAAGTGAAACTGTGTAATTTCCAAAGGCGTCGACGGCTGACACCGCCTTGACATAAGCCCCTGCCGGAATTCCACTTCCGGAAACCTTCATATCTGGGATAATTCCGGTGTAGTCCGAAAGAGAAATGGAAGACAATCCAGCCTCCAGAGTCTTGTCCCCAGACGCCACTGCCGTTGTATTGGTAAGAGCAACCGTGCCCGCCTGATCCACCGTGATTGTCGGTGGATTGGTGGCTGAATCGATAGTCGCGATTTTGACCTTTGCACCCGAAGCGAAACCCGTAGAAAGGGAAAGAACCATCCCTATCGAAAGACCGGCGACGCTATCGACAGTGATAGCCTGAGGTGCCGCCGTCGGGGTCATGTTGACTCCGGTCAAGGTGACGGAGGAAGCAGAGGCGGGGATGGATTTTTTTAAATTGCCATAAGCGCTTTGAACCGTGGTTCCAGGCTCAATCCCAGGCCCTGAGATAACCATTCCCTGAACCAGTTCAGGTCTCAAATAATCTGGGGGAAATGTCAGATTCAGTGACTCAGAATCGACATTGAGAAGGGCTAGCGTTAGCACTACTGGAGGTAAAGCCGTTGTGCTTGTCGTGAAAATAGAACTCGCCTTGCTGCTAAGCGTCACCTTGCCACCCACCATTGATTTAATGTAAGTGCCGCTGGGTAGGGACCCACCCGAAATCGGCATCCCGACTTTCAACGCGGCCAGGTCTGTCGGTGCAGTCACCGTCAACACATCACTGTTCGCAACCAAAGAAGCGGTAGCGAGAGTCTGAGTACGGGTTCCTGGAGGGATGGAGATTTTGACGTTGTCTTGAGTCCCCTTCACATCGTAACTGATGTTGACAGGGTCATAAACCACCTTGGTGTTTGCGCCAATTGAACCCTGCACGCGGTAACCTTGCTGCGTGACCATGTAACCGTCTGCGTCGACGCGAAAGTTTCCTGCGCGCGTGACGTAGTTTTGCCCGGTCTGAGGGTTTTTAACACGGAAGAAACCGTTCCCTGCGATCGCCAGATCGCTGTTGGAGTTTGTAATCTGGATCGTGCCCTGTGAAAAAACGGGAGCGACGGATTCGACCTGAACGCCTCCGCCCACCTGAGTCGGCGCGATTTTCACCGCCGTATTATTCTCATTCGGCACCATGGGACGCAAAATATTCGAAAAGGTATCCGAATATTGAGCGTGGGAAACCTTGTATCCAAC
Source organism: Chthoniobacteraceae bacterium (assembly GCA_947479475.1). Classification (GTDB taxonomy): domain Bacteria; phylum Verrucomicrobiota; class Verrucomicrobiia; order Chthoniobacterales; family Chthoniobacteraceae; genus Chth-196. The sequence continues at coordinate 59,759 of CANJZW010000003.1, read as the reverse complement.
GGTGTTTACGTTGGCGATGTTGTTGGAGACCACCTGGATCCCCTCGGAGTAGGCGCGGAGGGCGCTGACGCCGACGTTGAGACTGGAAGCAAGAGACATAAGTTAGATGAGGTTAGGGGTTGGTCGTTAAGTTTAAATTAAAAGAATTAGGGGGTTGGCAAGGTCACGGCGACAACCTTGTCCGTAGTGTAAGCCTTATCATTCACCATGATCTGCGGCACCCCTTTCACCAGCATTACGCCACTGACAGTGCCGGTCACATCCGTGCCAGCATCGTTGAGGGTCACATTTTTGCCCAGGAACTGCTGCGCCGAAGTAAACCCGATCGAAGTGGAGAGGGTTGATACGGTGGCGTTTAATTCCTTGGTTTGTTCGAGGGAAGCAAACTGCGCCATCTGCCCCATGAACTGGGCATCTTCCATCGGCTTGAGCGGATCCTGATTCTGAAGCTGGACGGTCAGCAATTTCAGGAAATCATCCTGCGTAAGCGAAGATTTGTTTCCCTTGATGGTCACGCCTTGGAGAGCCTGCTGCACCGCTGGGCTGTAAGCGCTGAGATCGGTGGAACCCGTTGTTCCGACAGTGGATGTAGTAGCCATGGAGATGAGGAGTGTTTGCTTACGCGTAGACCGCCATGCGTCCATCCCGCGTGCGGATCGACGGTGTGATTTGCTTGGGAACCGTGCCCGGGGCGGGCGCGGGTTTTTCTGCGTTGGTTCCGCGGGAAAGGGAGGCGGATGTCGAGGCGTCTTCCATCTGGCGGCGCCGTTCGCCTCCATTCGTGGACGACTCTCCGAAATTTCCGAGCCCCGCGTGGCTCTCGAACGTGGCGCTGGCGACCTTGGAGTCGGAAGGTTCCTTCGCAACGAACCCGGCCCATTGCGCTTCTAAAGTCTTCAAAAGGGTCTGCGATTCGGACCGGAAGGAGGCCTGCAGTCCGGTGCTGCTCATGCGAACTTCCAGGCCAAGCGTCGAACCGTCTTCCATCCGGACTTCCACCGCGAGATGCGAGGGGTTTTCCGAGCGAGCACGCTGGAGCGCGTCGCTGACGACCTTCCAAACTTCATTACCCTTTACCGAGACGGGCGGAAGCACCGTGGGCTTCATTGCCACTTCTGAAAGAGGACGCGCCGCGTTTCCTGAGGCGACCGGCACCTGGGCCAGCGAATCCTTGTCGGCGAAAGCATTAAGCACTGCGTCCTGCGTTTTGGCAGGGGCAGTTTCGTCCAGCGTTTGCAGGCTGGCAACTGAGGCTTCTTTTGACACGGACTGTTCAGTAGCACCTAGCGTGCCAGATTGAGCCATCGGCTTGCTCAAAGCCGCGCTGGAGCGAGTATTCTGAAGGGCAGAAATTTTAACCGGGATGATTGAAGGAGAGGAAGGGGTCTGATCCTGCGCTTTCTGTTCTCCAGAGCTGTTGGAAGATCCGTTCCCTGAGGCGTCCGCTCCGGAATTCTGGGAACCGGTCACAATCACCGTCTGGACGCCCAAAGAGGAAGCTTGGGCGGGTTGGGGTGCGGTTTCAGCGGGCTTGAGGTTGGTTTTGTCAGGCACGATCACGGCCTGCGATGCAAAATTTTCCCCGCTAATGTTGATCGCAGGAGCCTGAGCGATGGGTGCTGCGGGTGCCTCGGCCGAAGCGCCATTTTTCTGAAGGGCCTGCACCGAGGCCGCAGTTTGGAAATTTGAAGCTAAAACGCTTTCGTTCGCAACCCCGCCCAGCGCCGCCAAACTTTGCAGCGATGGAACCGCACGACCCTCGGCGTTGTCCGAGCCGACCGGAGAGAGGGACTGTTGCGACTTCGCAGAGGCGGCGAGCGTCGCTGCTTGAGCAACGGTTGCCGAGAGACTCACCAAGGAAGCAGTCAGAGGCAAAGGCGCCAAAGCCTCGACCGGAGCGGAAATCGCAGGAGCAACCGTCGCCGCCGCCTTGGGCAGCTCTAAACCGATGGGTGCGCTTTGAACCGGAGCCGCTGGCAGAGCGACCGAAGGCGCCACTTGGGCCGACTGCACTGCCTGCGGCTGGGCCGACTGCACTGCCTGCGGCTGGGCCGACTGCACTGCCTGCGGCTGGGCTGATTGCTCCGGCTGGGCCGCGAGCGTAGGCCGGAAGGATGCCTGGAGCGTCCTCAGCGTGAGTTGATCCAAAAATGAGACAGCCGCCCCCTGCTGGGCTTCGGACTGGGCGCCACCCTGGCCGGTGGCGTCACCCACTTGAAGCGCGGGCGCGGCATCAGGCACCGGCGCCTGGACGACAGGTTCGGCGCTCAACGCCTGAACCGCGGCAAGCGCAGCAGCTTCCAGCGCGAGTTCCCCGGGAGTCTGCACCAAGCGGGGATCGGGCGGGAGCGTTTCGGAGCCCGGGGAGAGCGTTCCTCCGGTTACGTCCTGCGAATCAGAAGAGGAAGCGGAGGGCGTCCCTGAGGGAGCGGCGACTGCGGGATCCTTTGAATCGGCAGCCGTGGAATTAGAAGGCGCCGAGGCAGCGGCTCTGTCCGCGCGGGATCCCGCCTGAGGCTTGTCGGCAAGGCTCTTGCGTGAAGGGGTTCCGGTTTTGTCTGCCGCAGACGTCTTTTTGGAGGCGGCACTCTTATCCCCTGCCGCGGTTCGAGCCGAACGATCGGCGCGGTCCGTAGGGTCCGACGGCAAAAGGCGGCTGAATCCCTGCGGGTCTGCGGGGTCAATTTGGGAGACGTCCTTCTTGGAGGCGCCGGAGACGGCCTGGGCGTCGCCCGCTTTGGGCGCTAGAATTGAGAGAAGTGTTTGTGGCGCTGCTTCTGCGTGATTGGAAACCTTCATTGTGCCACCTCTTTCTTGAGAGCCTTCATCAGGCGAAGTTTGTCTGAAATACGAGCGGCGCGCCGTGAGGGCGGTTCGTCCATGCGGTCCTTGTCCACCAATCTGGCCATTTCGCCCAAGATCAGTGCGACACGGTCGGCCTTCATTGCGGAGAGGATCTTGACCACGGTATCCTCATCTGTTTCGCGGAAAATCATCACCGCATTGGTGGGCGGCATCACGGTGTAGGTGGCCACGAGTTTTTTCAGGTTGTCCCGCTCGTTTTCCGTGACCTCGACAATGCGCGCTTCCAGTTCCTGGCGCAGGCGCGTCACTTCCTGCTTCACGCGCTCCACTTCCTGACGCTCCGCGGTGACCTGGGAAGAAAGTGAAGCCAGGTCCTTTTGCTCCTCGATGAGACTTTGACGCTCGGTTTTAAGCTCGGTGATCAGTTCGTCGATGGCGGCGGTCTTGAAGCTCCAGATCTGGGGCGGGGGCGCAGCGGCGGCGGCCTCGGCGGCCTGCTGTGCGGCAACTTCCTCCGGGGAGGGGCCTTTAGCCGCCAACTGTTCGGCCTGAATACGCTCGCGGATCTTGCCCGACTCGGATTTGAGCAAAACAAACGAGAGCGCGACATTTACGACGAGCGCCACAACAGCCAGAAACCAGGGAGCAGCCAGCATAAATCAAAAAGAATATTCCAACTCACGCCGGCCGGATCCCCAGCGAGCGGAAACGAGGTCGTCCACAGCTTTTTCTTCGTGCCGCTGCGCTTCCGCATCGTGCCGCTGTTTGTGACGCTCTTTCAGTTTTTCAAGCATTTGGGTTTTGCTCCGGGACTCCATCCAGAGGCGGAACCGCAATTCTTGCAGTTGCTGGGCACGGGCCAGACGCTGCGTGAGCGTGTCGCAAAAGCTGCGCTGCTGGCGGATGGCCTGCAAATACATCAATTGGTCGTCCTTGGAGGAAGTTCCCCGCCGTTTTTCCCCGAGATTTTCCTGAAGCTGCTCCAGATCACCGAGGCCATCGTTAAGGGAGGCCATCGTCCGGTTGTAAAAAGCCACCGCTTCGGCATAGGAATCCTTGGCCACCTCTTCCTCGCGGACGCGTAGCATTAGGACTGACTCCAAGCTGAACTTAAAGGCCTTCATTCAAAAAATGACAACAATCAGGGCAAAAAACGGGGCAAAAACTATCTCGCAATGGGGGCGATCATCTCCCAGGCCTGCGCCCAGGTGGACTTGTCGCCCATCGGCTGTTTCAGGAACTCCATGAGCGGTTCGTACCGTTCAATGGCCTGATCCACCTTGGGGCTAGATCCGCGGGCGTAGGCTCCGATCGTGATCAGATCCTCGTTGCGCCGATATACTGCCAGCAAGTCCCGCGCCCGGGCGGCTAAAGAATACTGAGATTCTGAGCAAAGATCGCGATTTAGTCGGCTCACGCTCTCCAGAACGTCAATTGCAGGGAAATGATTGGACGTCGCAAGGGCGCGCGTCAGCACGATATGGCCGTCCAAGATCCCGCGAGCGGCGTCCGCGATGGGTTCGTTCATGTCGTCCCCCTCGACCAGGACTGTGTAAAAAGCCGTGATTGCCCCATACTCCCCTGCCCCGGTGCGCTCCATAAGGCGCGGCAGCATTGCAAAAACAGAAGGCGTGTAGCCCCGGCTGCTGGGCGGCTCCCCGATGGCCAGGCCGACCTCGCGCTGAGCCATCGCAAAGCGGGTGACGGAATCCATCATAAAAAGGACCTGCTTGCCCTCGTTTCGGAAGTATTCCGCGATGGCAGTGGCTGTAAACGCCGCCCTCAGACGGACCAAGGCGGGCTGGTCAGAGGTCGAAACGACGATCACCGAGCGTTTCAGCCCCTCCTCACCAAGGTCCTTTTCCAAAAACTCGCGCAGCTCGCGGCCGCGTTCGCCCACAAGCGCGATCACGTTGACGTCGCTTTCCGCGCCCCGGGCCATCATCCCGAGGAGCGTCGATTTTCCGACGCCGCTGCCTGAAAAAATACCCATCCTCTGGCCCCGGCCGACGGGCGTAAAGACGTCGAGGGCCTTCACTCCAGTGGGAAAGGGTTCAAGAATACGCTGCCGGGTGAGCGGATGGGGCGGGCTGTTGCGCAGCGGGGCCATCGGCAGGGGCGGGAGTGGGCCCTTGCCATCGATGGGGCGCGCGAGACCGTCCAAGACCCTGCCGCGCAGGGCGTGGCCCACCGGGACGCCGGAGGCGAAGCTGGAGGCCAGGACCTCGGAGCCGACGCGAATATTGTCCATCTCACCCAGAGGCATTAGCAGCAAACGATGCCCGCGGAAGCCAACCACTTCCGCAAAAATGGGCGGTTCCCCTGGCGCACAGTTCACCTGGCAAACTTCGCCGAGAGAAAGGTTTGGACCGTCGGACTCCATGACCAGGCCGGTCACCTGCACGATGTGCCCGATGCGCTGGGCCATACGCCCGCCGCGCAACCGTTCCGTCAGTCTGTCACCCGACCACAGTTCGCCGTTCATAAGGGACTGGGACTAGGTGAGAAGGCTTTCCACAGCCTTCATTTTCGAGGAAATCCGGCCGTCCAGCACGCCGAAGCGTGTTTTGACCAGGCAATCGCCCGGCTTGATATCCCTGTTCTCAACGACACGGAGGGTAGGAAATTTATGCCGCAGCTCCTGGTCGAAGCCCGCCACCTTGGCGACATCTTCCGCACAGAGTTGGACTTCCACGTTTTCAGCGCCCGGCGCAACGTCATTCAGAAGATCGTCCACGACGCGGCGTACAAACTCGGCGTCCACGGGCAGTCCGGCGACGACCCGGGCGGTGGCCTCCGTGACGAGGTTAGGCACGAGGGAACGCATCATGGAAAGCGCTTCAGAATGACGGTCGGCGAGCTTGGAAAGCGCCCCTTCGGCTGCAAACTTGACCCCTTCCCGGCTTTTTTCGGACTCGGCTTCGAGCGATTTCCGGGTCTCCTCGGCGCCTTTTTCGTAGGCCTCTTTCACGGCCTTGTCGAATTCTTCGGACGTGTATGTGACGACCGGCGCCTGCCCGACAAGGTGGATGGACCTCGGCGGTTGAGAGAAAACGAGAGTCGATCGTGCGGCAGCGGACATCGTTTACTCTCCGCCGTCGATGGAAATTTCCTGGGATTCGTCCAGTTTGCGGGCCACGGAAATAACCAGGTCCTGCGCCTTTTCGATGTCCTTGGCACGCTGGGGCGGAAGCATTTCCACTTCTTCGCGCACCCCGGCCGCCTGACGTTTGGACATGATCTTGTAGAAGGAAGCCATCGTTTCTGGCTTTGCACCCTTGAGCGCCTTGGCGAGATCGGAGATTTCGACCCCCTTGAGCACCTTCTGGAGGTCTCCCGGGATGAGGCGGGCGAGATCGTCGAAGCCGAAAACGCGCTTGCGGATCTGGCCACCGAGGTTGGCGTTGCGGACGTCCATCGCGGCGAGAAGGCCGTTCTTGGTTTCCTTGTCCAGAGAGTTGAGAATGTCCGCGCAGGCGTCGACGCCGCCAGCCTTTTGGATGCCCTGCTGGGTGCGGCGGTCGAAGTAACGCTGCAAATTGGAGGAAACTTTTTTCACCCACTCGCGGGAGGTGGGTTCCATGGTTCCAAGGCGTTCCACAACCTCTTCGCGCTGTTCAGGGGAGAGCAGGCGAATCACGTCCCCGGCCTTCTTCGGCTCCATGAAGGAAAGAATGAACGCGATGGTCTGCATCTGTTCGGCGCGGAGAAGGTTGAACACCTGGCGGCCGTCCATTTCAGCGATGCCCTCGTCCAGCGGCGAACGCGGCGCGACGCGGGACATGAGTTTGTCCGCGTGGTAATCGCCCTTGGCAACTTCCAGAGAGGATTGCGCAAAATAGGAACCGCCGAGCGCGGCCTGGATCCCCTCGAACACAACGGCGGAGAACTCTTCCAGGATGGAATCCCGCATGGACGGGTCCACATAAGGAATGGCGACCATTTCGCGGGCCACCGCCTCCAACTGGGTCGGACTGAAATGGCGCAGCAACTCTCCCGCGGAGTCAGGTCCGAGAAGAATCAGAAAGGCGGCCAGTTTTTGGGTCCGGTTGAGGGTAGAATAATTGGCGGTCATGAGGCCCGGAGGCTGTGAGGTTTAAATCGATCCCGAGGCGGCGGCGCTGGTGCGCGCTCCGGGGAACCTAGGTGTTTTCTTCCTTCTTGTCGGAGTCCATCCAAGAGCGGAGTGCGGCCCCGACGTTTTCGGGCTTCCGGCGAATCATATCGTTGATCAAATCCACCGTGATGGGCTGGGGCATTGTGAGCCCCGAACCCGCAGATCCGCCCCCGCTTCTGCCGCCGGGAAGCGCCTGCATGGCTTCGGTCTCGGCTTGGGCGGTCAACATTTCCATCGGAATTTCGTCTGGCTTGGTGCGCTTGAGCATCCGCATAAAGGCGACGAACAAAACGACCGCCACCAAAATCGCCCCCGCGTCACGCAGGAGATCCGAGTTCCGTGTCAAAAGTTCCACCATCCCCTGCTCTTCTTTCGGCGTGGACTGGAAGGGCATTTCCTCGATAGAAACGTTGCTCTTGATGTCCTTCTGGGCAACCCCCAACGCGTTGGCAACAACCCCGCGCAGCATGCTTTTGCGGTCCTCGCGCAGCTTTTCCTTCCTTGCCGCGTCCTTTTCCCGCTCGACCACAGGGTCGGGCGCAACCAACACGGCGACCGTCAGCATTTTCACGCTTCCCGGTGCCTTCACCGCGTTGGTGATGATCTTGTTGATCTCAAACTGCGTCGTCTTGTTCTTCTTGTTCGAGTCGCTGACCTTTTTCGCGCCGTTGGCATCCCCACCCGCTGCAGGGGCCGGCGCATTGGCTGTGGCTCCCGTCACGGCTTGGGCTGCCTCGGTCTCGTTGGTCGTCGTCGTGTCGTCCGTTGTTGTCTCCGTGCGAACCACCTGGCCTTCTGGGTCGAATCGCTCTTCGTTTTTGGAAAGTGCTTCCGTTTCGAGTTCTGCGGAAACACGCACCACGGAGTTGCCCGGTCCAAGAACCTTGACGAGCATGGTGTCGACCTTGTTGGCGAAGTAATCCTCCACATTCCGACGGAGGCGCATCTGCCCGGAAGCCTGTCCCATGACGGAGTCTTCCTTGAGTCCTTCGGTCAGGTTTTGACCACGGTTATCGACGACTGAAACGTCTTCAGCCTTAAGTCCTTCCACGGAATTCGCCACCAGAAACCGGATGGAATTAACCTGCTCTGCGTTGATGGCCCCTTCGATGAAGACGGAGGCCGTGGGCTTCGTGCGAGCGTCCGTGAAAAGGAGCCTGTTCTCAGGAGTTACCACCATCACGCGAGCAGAACGGACGCCCTGCAGCTGCGAGATGGTGCGGGAAAGCTCCCCTTGAAGGGCCCGGCTGTAGTTGGTGCGCTGGATGAAATCCGACACCCCGAAGTTGGCGCGATCGAAGATTTCAAAGCCGACGCCTTCACCGGAAGGAATCCCCTTCGCGGCCAGAGCCATGCGGACCTTGTGCACCTGGTCGGACGGGACGTAGACGGCAGTGCCGTTGGCCCCCATGTCGCTTTTGATCCCGAGTTCCTGGATCGAGGCCATGACCGTGGAAATATCCTTTGGACTCAGGCGACCGTAAAGCAGCTGCATCTGGGGGCGCTGGGACCAGGCGACGAGAGCAATCATGCCCGCGATCACGGCACTGCCCGTCACCGCCAGCGTCACCCGCTGGTTAATCCCCAGTTGGGACCAAAGCTGCCTAATTTGTTGGAGAATTGAATTCATCAGTCAATCGTTTGCACTCACACCACGCCCGTTACGCAGGAACTCTCATACACTAGGAACGCTCATCACACCTGCATCCGCATGATTTCCTGGTAGGATTCCACCAGTTTGTTACGGACTTCGACCATCAGAGAAAAAGCGATACCCGCTTCGGAAGATGCGATCGTCGCCTGGTGCAGGTTGTTGGTTTCACCCGTGAGGACCTTCTGCTTTTCGACTTCAGCAGAGCGCATCTTGCCCTCCACCTCCGTAACCGCCTTGTTCAAAAAGGACGAAAACTCCGAACGCATCACTCCGCCAACCCCCAGAGAAGGGGAGACGTTGCCGAGACCGGGCCCTTTGACTCCGGACGTCAACCCTGCAGAGAGAGCACCAGACATTTCTTCAAGTTTCTGTAAGGGGTTCACCTCGGCAGACAAAACAGATGGAATAGAACCGATGCGCATAAATTATTTGCCTATGCCCAACGCCTTGGTGGCGAGGGTTCGAGAGTTGCGGGCCACGGTGAGATTGGCCTCGTAAGCGCGCGAGGCGCTCATCAAGTCCACCATTTCCGTGGCGAGTTGGACGTTTGGCATCTTCACCATGCCGTTGGCGTCCGCGTGCGGATGGCCAGGATTGTAGATCATTTCCCCGGGCGTCTTGTCGTTTTTGATGCCCGAAACCCGCACACCGCGCTCCGCCTTCTGCATTCCGCCCATGATGGTCTCGAAGGAGACGGTCCGGCGCTGGTAAGGGCCGCCGTCGGCGTCCTTGGTTGTGTAGGCGTTGGCGATGTTCTGGGCGACGATGTCCATGCGCACCTGCTCTGCCGCGAGGGCGCTGGACGTTGCGTGAATGCCACTGAGAAAGTTCATAAGTGAAAGCGTTAAAGATTAGCCGCTTAAGCCTGGGACCGGCCCTGAATAGCCATCCGCAGCGTGCGCATGGATCCGTTGATGAAATCCACCATCGTCTCGTATTCGGCGCCGTTTTTATTCATCGCAAGCAACTCATCCTGAAGGATGACATTGTTGCCATCCTTCCTCTGTGATGGCGAAAACAGATCGGTGGCGACTGAAGGCTTCTGAACCGAGCCGGGTTTTCCTGCCTTCATGGCTTCCGCGAAAACTTTGGTGAAATCCTTGCTGAGCTCCAGCCGTTTGAAGCCGGGCGTTTCGATATTACCCAGATTGGAGGAAAAGATTTCCTGCCGCGTGATCGCGACGTCCATCATGACCTTGGACCCGTCGTAACTGGGACTGGAGAAGATTTTGTCAATCATTGGGATTCAGTGGATCGAAGCGTGAAACATTCGCTAATGGTCAGCAAAACTAGCGATAAAGCGGGGAAAGTCACCTGCGCCTTTTGGAAAATTAGCGATTAACGAAGGCCCGCCCCCTGTACGGGAATGCGAAGGCTGGCCTGAACGCCCCCCGCAGGGTTGGCGAAGGAAACCCCCGTCGCCACAGAGGCGGCGTAGGCCTGCCGGGCTAGATCCCGGCCTTCCATCGAAAGCTGTACCGCCACGGGCCCCTGGGCCGTCTGAAGAAAAACCGACCCGTCCTGGCGCACTTCGACGGCTCCGACGCTCCCCACGGGGTGCGCCGTTAGAGCGGCTTCGACTTCCGGGGACTGCATCAAGCGCTGGTTAAGAGCCGCCGCCTGCTGTTCGGCAGGCGAAAGCGTGGAGCGGTTGGCCGTCACTTTGCTCAGGGCGCGCTCGAAAGCCTTGGCGTCCAAGGTGACGTTTCCCCCGGCGGAGGAAGAGGAACCGGCGGCGCGGTTCACTAGCACACTGGCAAGGGAGGCAGCTCCGGAAGCAAGAAGCGGAATCATGCGTCCTCTGGTAGCAAGGACCGTGCCATTCCACCCTTTGTGGGCGTCTCCCTCAGAAATTCAACCTAGCGGGCCGGGGTTCCAAAATGGAGGCGGCCGGCCGGCGGCTTTCAGCCGAAAATCATCAGGCGTTCCGTCACCAGATTGAGCCTGCCGTGGTTCGTCAGCTTGGAAATGGAATACTCGTTGAGAACCTGCCCTTCCGGCACGAGCAACATTCCAGAGGGGGTGACAATCCCGCGGGCCAACTCCATGCCGGGCTTGAGTTCCGCCATGAGGACCTCCTTCACGTTGCGAGGCAGGTTGGACATCCGGTTGGTCCTAAAAAACAGCCGCACAGCCTCCGGGTCAAAACCCTTGCCTGATTCTTCCAGCAAAAACTCGCAAGCCTGCTCCTTCGGCATCCCGGACTGCACAAAAGCGACCGCCACTGCCAGACAGCGGGCCGTCCAGGGAAGGTTTTCACCCGCATGCCCGTCGGGGTAACCAGAGCCATCAAATCGCTCATGATGGGCGCGAATGGTGGTGCCAACTTCCTGCAACTGGTCCACGAACGCAGCCAGGGTCTGCCCAATGATGGTGTGGTGGCGCAGCAGGGCGTGCTCCTCCGGCGTACACGCTTCAGGGCGAGTGAAAAGCTTGTGCAAGAGCGGCCGGTCCAGGGCCACCAGGCCAATATCGTAAATCCAGGCGCTGGTCATCAGCACATGACGCTCGACTTCTGTGAAATATTCCGTGTCCGCCATCGCCCGGCAGATTTCCACAACCGCCTGCGCCTGTTTTCCCAGCAGAGGATAAAACGTGCTCATCAGCCGGAAGCAGAGGCCGAGAGAGTGCTCGAAATTCTGCCGCAACGCGTCGTGCGCACGGTCAATCGCCGACTTCTGTTCCGTCACCAGCCCCAGATTTTCGCGCAACGTCGCGTTGGCGGCCTCCAGACTCGCGTTCAGCGCCTGGGTTTCCGCCTGGAGTCGCTGGTTTTCCAAGAGCAGATCGTACCGGTGCACCGCATTTTCGACCGTCGCAACCACCTCCCCCCGCTTCCAAGGTTTAGCAATAAAACGGTAGATCTCCCCCGAATTGATCGCGCCAATCAAGGTGTCGACCACCAGCATGCCGGTAATCAACACTCTGGAACAGTGCGGCTGGGCTTCACTCACCTTTTCCAAAAGCTGCAGCCCAGTCATCTCAGGCATGTTTTGGTCGCTGATCACCACGGCAAAGGCCTCCTTTTGGATCGCCGCCAACGCCTCCGCCGCGTTCAGGCAGGTGACGATGCGATAGGCATCGCTGGAGATTGTCTCCGAGAGTGCAGCGAGCACATCCGCTTCATCATCAACAATTAAAATAGAGCGCTTGAAGGGATCGCAATGAGTCATAATGGTAACGGGCTACACAGAAATCAGCCTTCCGCATGGAATTCTGAGTCTGATGTATCCGAAACATAGGCTCGCTTCAAGGAGCGCAACCGTTGATTTTCAAAGTCCGCCCCCTGCCACTCGCCGCGCAGGGCCTGCACCTCCAGACCCGCAGCCTCCGCCAACTTGGCACAGGCACGCTCCAAGGCAACCCAGCGCTGCTGAAATTCAGGGTTCTGCCGGGTCACCCCAAGGCGCCCAGCTAGGGCAACCAGACGGGCCAGATCCACCTTCTTCGCCTCATAGAGGGTTTCCATCGTCGGAAAATCCCTGGCGCGCACGGCCTCCAACTCCAGGGAGGTGATCCGCTCTATCGACGATAAGAGCCCCCAAAAAACAACCATTCCCGACGGGCGGGGCCTCCGAAGTTCAGGCATAAAGTTTTTGAGAGAATTCTCAGCCGACCCTCAGGGAAGTGATGCTCGAAAAGCAGGGGCAGTATCCCAGACTCTGGCGACTGTCAAAAAAACGAGCCAACCGCAAAAACCAGAGTCCAACTTCTCAAGGTAGGCAACTCCAGAGCGATCCAGAGCGATCCAGAGCGATCCAGAGCGATCCAGAGCGATCCAGAGCGATCCAGAGCCAAAAAGAGGGACTCAAACCTTCAGGTCTGGGGAACTTCGGAGCATTTCCTCCCAAGAATCTCGCAGATCCTGAAGCATGGACATGACCTCTGGAAGCGCGCCCCTGTCCTTTTTGACGTTCGCTTCAAAGATCTTGTCCAACCAGAAGCCGTACAACGCGTACATGCGATCGCCAAATTCGTCCCCTTGCTCCAAATCCAGAGACTGCTGAAGCTCGCGAAGAATGCCGTGGGAACGCATTAACCCGTTATGGATTTCTTCGTTCCGTTTGACCGGGCTCTCAAGAGTGAATCCATACTCAGCCTTGTGCAAGCCCTGGAGCGCACCGTCATACAGCATAAGAACGAGGACACCCGGACTGGCCGTGTTTACGGACGCCTCTTTGTATAACTGCGCGAACTGGGTCTCCTGCATCAGCAAAACTTGTGCGGCCCCTAAAAACTAGCGCCCGCCCATCATCTGCTGCACCACAGAGGTCACCACCGTATCGGAGGGATACCCTTTGGAGGCGGACAATTCACTCCCACGGGACACGGCTTCGACACGCATCACTTCATCGGAGCGCATCGACCGAATCAGGCGGGACATGACGCCGGGAGCGGCAAAAACGTTTCCGTCATCTGAAGAACGGGACTTTCTCGCCTGAAGCGGCGTACGCACTGAGGGTTGGGCGGCAGGCTGAACGGCAGGAGCGGCGGGAAGACCCACAGCTACGGAACGGATAGATTGGATGCTCATACTCTCTTAGTCGGCAGAAGCTGCGGATACTTTAGCGAAAGTGCCACAAAAGCGCTATTTTTGCAAACTGGCGTAGTTGCTGAACGCCGCAAACTTCACGAACATTCGAGGGCTCATCAAGACCGTGCCGCCATCGCCCTGAATCGGAAAATTATCCCGACACAGAATCTTCTGGTATTCCCGCGCGGCCACCGCCACCCCCGCATTGCTGGAGTCCAAAAGCACGTCGCTCGCCCAGTGGATGCGGCCGCTTTCGATATCGACCAGCTTCGAACGGACCCCGATGGAGACCGGCCGGTAGGGAGAATAGTGGGTCAAATCGGTAAGCATCACGCCGTCCACTCCGTACTGCTCCTGGAGCTTGCGGAAAAGATCCCCGGGAATACGCTCCACCGAAGAGACTTCCCGAAGGCCGATCAACCCCTCCATCTCTGTGCGTGAAAGAGGCACCACTTCAAATACCGCCTTTTTGGAAAGCTCCGCCCCCAACGCCACATCAATATCCTTGAGCGTTTCGCCCGGAATCCGGGCGTGATAGACCGGCAACATTGCAACGCGCCGGATCAAGCGACCGGGATTGGTGGGCAAAAACCAGTTTTGAGGAGCATCAGGCCGCTGGGAGACGGTCGCCTTTCGACGCGTCTGGCAGCCAGTTGCCGCCAGAGCTGCCGCCCCCAGAAGAATAATAAATTTCAATTGCTTCATTTGAATGCCGCAGTGAGCTGCTGGGTCATGGACTGGTATTTCGACTGCGCCTGCTCCATCGCAATAAACCCGCGCTCCAAAGAAGCACGCGTCTGAGTCAGAGAACGAGTCATCGCATCAATCTGCGACTGCAACCGCTTGTTTTGAGAAGTGAGCGACGTTTTGGCCGCGGCAACCAAGCCGCCCGTCGCGGTCATCGCCTTCATCAGATTGTTGATCCGGGTGGCGATGCCCTGCTGTCCAGAGGGCGTAGACGAGACGGCGTTTGCGTTCAGGTTCAAGAGCGCGTCCACGCTGCTCGGGCTGTTGGCCAGGGCGGAATCTAATTTCGCAGAATCCGTAATCGAAAGCACCCCCGAAGAGTCAAACCCCAAGCCAATCTTGGAAGCCGTATTGTAAGTCGAACTGATCGATGCATCCGTGAGCGGCGTGTAAATCTTGGCGCGGATCGTAGACAACAAGCTGTTGATGTCGGCGCGGCTTGAAAACACGCTGGCCTGCACCTTCCCGTCCGCACCCACCGTGATCTTGGTGGAATCGTCCAACATCTGCTTCAGAGAGTTGTAAGCCGTGATGAACGTGTTGATCTTCGACTTGTAACTCGCCCCGCTTCCCGTCACCTGGACGCTATAGGTTCCCTTGTTCGAGACGGTCAGCTGCGTGGCGCCGTATCCATATTTCGAAATGTCCAGGGTGGCTGAATCACTCGTGAGAGCGACCGTCGTGCCGTTATGCGTGAGATTGTAGAGAACGCCCGTGCCGCGATCCACCGACGGCCCGTCTATCCCAAGGGCTGCAGCCAGACCATCGCCCGCATTGACACTAATCCCCATTGCGCCGATCGAGTTTGCCGTCAGACGCAGCTTTCCATTCACCGAATCAATGGAAGCAGTCACCCCGGTCGCAGAGTTCCCGTTGATCGCGGAAACCACCGATCCCAGAGTCGAATCCTGCCCAAACTGGCCTACACTGACTCCGTTGATGGTCAGATCCAGATCCATCGCCGCGCCGAGACCCGCCCCGCCCGAGAGCCCCCCGAGCGTGACACGCCCGAGGGTTGAGGCTGGCATGAACTGCTTGAAAACCGTGTCCGGCGTGCCGGCATCGGCGGTGTATTCAAGCCCAAGAGCGGCCAGAAAACTGCTGGTGTCTCCTGCGGCGCCCAAGGAAGTCTCAGCAGACAACTTCAAGGAGCGCGTGAGAGCATCGATGGTCACGGTGAGCCCGTCAACCGCAGTTCCGTTGACAGAATTCCCGGTCAACCCGCCCGCCCCGTCGTCTGAGAGGCCAAAGAAGTCCTTCACGCTCTTGTCCAGATCCTCGGAGGTCAGCGTGTATTTTGTCCCATTCAGAGTGAAAACCCCCTCTGAAACCCCATAATCGGACAATTTCAAGTCCCCAGCCGAGGCGACGCTAGCCCGCAGGCTGTCGCTCAGCCCCGTGAGGGTGGACGCTTTCCCCATGGAAGTGACCTCAAACTGGAACGTTCCCAGCGTCGCGCCACTGGCCGTCGAAACGGAGGCCCCTGAAGCCGAGGAGTAGGCCTTGGAGGTTGCATCGTAGTCGCCACTCACCGTGGCGCTCCTGGGATAACCAGAAACTCCCGTTTGCAGGCCCACGGCTGCCGTTTGCAGCGCTGTCAGGTTCGTTTTGAGCGTGTCGTAGGCCGACTGCACCTTGGTCCCGGCAGCTTGCTTGGCCTTGAGCGCATCCTGTGGGATTTGCTCAATCTTCATCAACTGGTCGACCGTAGTCTTCCAATCCATTCCCGAAGCCAAGCCTGTAAGTTGAATGCCAGCCATAAGATTAAGACGTGTGTACCGCTTTTGTTGAGCAAGAAACGTACCCTAAAACAGACCCTTGTTGAGTTTTTCCTCAAACTTCGTCCGGCCACAGAGTACGCCCCTTCTACATTTCGGCATTTCCCCGGGCTACCTTTAGGTTTTTGCAGGCGCTCCCCCCAGTTCCACCAGCCGCCGCTTTAACAACTCGGCCGGCCACTGACCCGGCACCTGCGCCTGATCCAGGTAGCCGTAGTTGAGTACAGACCCGCAGTTTCCAAACAAAAGGCGCGATACCTGCCCAAAAGGCCCCATGCCCATGACCGACATCCGCCCGGGGCGCCGGGCCTGCTGCCGGTTAAAAAAGACGAACAGCCGCGACAACTCCTCGGGCGTCCGCACCGTGGCGGCGACCTTGACCACATCCGGATTGCAGACCTGCGCCCGCACCCACCGTTGCTCCAAAACCGCGAGGGAAGGAGTCGCTTTAAAATGATGGTCCGAAACAATCACCTTGAGCCCCCTTTCCTTGGACTGGGCAATTTCTTCCCTAAGCGGGACAAGGGAACGCAACTCAAAATCCACCCACCGAACAAGAGGCAAAAATTGCCGGATAAGCTCGCGGCGCCTCTGTAGGGTGTACGGCGCCATGCCGCCCTCCGCGGGGTGGCGCACCGTAAGCAGGAGCGGCGCTTGTAATTTGGGGGCGGCCTTGGCGAGGACTTCGGGCTCGTTTGCGAAGGCGTCCACGCGCAGTTCGAGAAGGTCGACCTGGCCGGCCTTGAGTTTCAGCGCGCATTTGAGTGCGCCGGGAGAATGAATGGTCCCCACCACCAAAGGCTGGGGGGAAGAAGCGGGGCGGTTCATGGCAGCGATCTTTTCCAACCCGGCGCCAAAACTCAACTTCGCCGCGAAAAACTCTTCACCCCGGCGCCGGGGCCGGCGACCCCACGCACGCAGGCTTGCCAATGAGCCTCCGGACTCAGACAGTCTCAGTCGCTTTTATGTCCGAGCTTCCGAAGACCTACGAACCGCAGGCAATTGAAGAGAAATGGTATGCCACTTGGCTGGCAGACGGCTGTTTTTCCGCCCACCCCGAGCGCGTCTCTCCCGAACGCCCCGCCTACTCCATCGTCATCCCTCCGCCTAACGTCACCGGGGTGTTGACCCTAGGCCACGTTCTCAACAACACGATTCAGGATATCCTCGCACGCCGCGCGCGGATGCTGGGAAAAGAGGTCCTTTGGCTGCCCGGCACCGACCACGCGGGGATCGCCACTCAAACCGTCGTGGAACGCACCCTGAAAAAATCGGGTGAAATCCGGCATCGGGACGATCTGGGAAGGGACAAATTTCTGGCCAAAGTCTGGGAATGGAAGGACAAGCACGGGGGCATCATCATCCAGCAGCTCAAAAAACTGGGCGCCTCCTGCGACTGGAGTCGGGAACGCTTCACCATGGACCCCGAATATTCGGCCTGCGTGCAGCGCGTTTTCGCCGACCTCTTTCAAAAGGGCGCCATCTACCGGGGCAAACGCATGGTGAACTGGTGCCCCGTCTCCCGCACGGCCCTCTCCGACGAGGAAGTCGTCATGAAGGCCCAGAACGGCTTTCTCTACCATTTCCGCGTGGAAATCGCCGAGCGGCCCGGGACCTTCCTCACCATCGCCACCACCCGGCCCGAGACCATTCCGGGCGACACCGCCATCGCCGTCCACCCGAAGGATCCGCGCTACAGCGCCTTCATCGGATTGCACGCGGTGCGCCCGCTCCCAAGCGAGCTCCCCCGCGAGGACCGCCTCATCCCCATCATCGGGGACGAACACGTCGAGTTCAGCTTCGGCACCGGGGTGCTTAAAGTCACCCCCGCCCACGACAAGGCCGACTTTGAAATCGGCCAGCGTCACGGCCTGCCCGCCGTCGACATCATGCACCCGGACGGCACCATGAACTCCCTCGCCGGCGAGGCGCTCTGCGGCCTCGACCGCTTTGAAGCGCGCAAGGTTGCCGTGGCCATTCTCGGGGAACTCGGCCTGCTCGAAAAAGAGGAACCACACCCGAACAACGTCGGATATTCAGAACGCGCCGACGTGCCCGTCGAACCGCGCCTGAGCAGCCAGTGGTTCCTGCGTTATCCCTCCAAAGACGCCTCGCGGGAGGTCGTGCGCGCGGGGCAGATGCATTTTCACCCGGAACGCTGGAGCAAGGTGTACGACCACTGGATGGAAAACCTCCAGGACTGGTGTATTTCCCGCCAACTCTGGTGGGGCCACCGTATTCCCGTCTGGTACTTTCACGGCACCGACCTCGCCGCCGCCCGCGCCGCATTGGGGCATGCCGTGCCCGAAGAAGCCGTGCGAACCCTCGAAGACGGCTCCATCGCCTATTGCGGGCTGGAGGCCCCCGGCGACCTCTCCCAGTGGGAGCAGGACGGCGACGTGCTGGACACTTGGTTCTCCTCCTGGCTGTGGCCGTTCGCCACCATGGGCTGGCCTGAGAAAACCAACACGCTCAGCGTTTTCTACCCGACAACCGACCTCGTCACCGGCCCCGACATCATCTTTTTCTGGGTCGCCCGCATGATCATGGCCGGGTTCGAATACATGGGGCAGCTGCCCTTCAAAAACGTGTATTTTACCGGCATCATCCGGGACAAACAGGGCCGGAAAATGTCCAAGTCTCTGGGCAACTCGCCCGACCCGCTCGATCTCATCGCCAAGTTCGGTGCGGACGCCCTGCGGTTTGGCGTCATGCGCAGCGCGCCGCTGGGGCAGGACGTTCTTTTTGATGAAAAAAACGTCGAACTAGGACGCAACTTTTGCACCAAACTCTGGAACGCCGCACGCTTCCGCCAGATGCAGGGAGGCGCGCCGGAAGGGGAAATCCAGCCCAACCGCCTCTCCACCGACGACAAGTGGATTCTGCTGCGCCTGGACGCCGCGATCTCCGAAGTCTCCGCCGCTCTCGACGAGTACCGCTTCTCCGACGCCGCCCAGGCGCTGTACCGCTTTTTTTGGAGCGAATACTGCGACTGGTATGTGGAGGCCTCCAAGGCGACGCTCAACGGGCAGGACCCTGCGGCCCGAGACAACACGCTGGCGGTGATGGACTTCGTCCTCGCCCATGCGCTCCGCCTCTTCCACCCGTTCATGCCCTTCATCACCGAGGAACTCTGGCACGGGCTGGGCTTCAACACGGATCTGCCCGAAGCCCAAGGGGGACGCTCCCTCATGCAGGCGCTCTGGCCGCTACCCCTCGGCGAGGATTTCCGCACCCACTACGGGCTCCTGCCCGAAGACGAAGCCCGGGCCCAAACCCGTTTCGAAGTCGTCGGCGCCGGCCGCGGCCTGCGCCGGGATTTCGCCCTCCCCTCCAACAAACGCGTGCCCTTCGTGCTCCAAGCCACGGCGCCGCTCGCCGCGCACGACGCCGAGGTGATCCGCCTCCTGCTCAACGCCGAATCCCTGGAAGTCGCCGGGAGCGACTGGACGCCGCCCCGCGGAACGCCCTCCTCGCTCACTCCCTTGGGCCAGTTGTACCTGCCGCTGGAGGGCTTGGTGGACGTGGCTGCGGAACGGGACCGTTTGGGGAAAGAGATCGCCAAAATCGAACTGGAACTCACCAAAGTGAGGGCCAAGCTCGGCAGCGAAACCTTTGTCAGCGGCGCGCCCGAGGCCGTCGTGGCAGAACACCGCCAGCGTGAAAACGACTGGCAGGAAAAACTCACCGAAATCAAACGCGTCGCCGACGCCCTCGCGGGCTAGGCCGGCCACCATTTCGAGCCCGGAAAACCGCCCCGCCCAAAGCCTCATCCACCCCTTCCATCCGACCCCCTCCAGGACGTTTGTAGAAAACCGCACATGAGCGCCATCGCACAACTCCTCGCCAACAACCAAAAGTGGGCGGCCGAAACCTCCGCCCTCAACCCCGACTTTTTTTCCACCCTCGCCGGCCAGCAAACCCCGGAATACCTCTGGATCGGTTGCTCCGACAGCCGCGTGCCCGCCAACCAAATCGTGGGGCTCATTCCCGGCGAGATCTTCGTGCACCGCAACGTGGCGAACGTCGTGGTGCACACCGACCTCAACTGCTTGAGCGTCATGCAGTTTGCTGTTGACGCCCTGCTTGTGAAACACATCCTCGTGGTGGGCCACTACGGGTGCGGCGGCGTCATCACGGCCCTTCAGGGGCGGCGTCTGGGGCTCATTGACAACTGGCTGCGGCACGTCCAAGACGTCCGCCAGAAACACGCGCATCTTCTGGAGGAGGCCGGCGATGCAGAGGCGCAGGCCAACCGCCTCTGCGAACTCAATGTCATCGAGCAAGTCATGAACGTTTGCGAGACTACCATCGTTCAGGACGCCTGGCTGCGCGGCCAGGACCTCACCGTCCACGGGCTCGTGTACGCCCTTCAGGACGGCATCATCCGCGACCTTCACGTCAGCATCGCCTCCCTTCCCGAGCTGAAGCCGGCCTATCAAACGGCCCTGGAACGCCTCCCAAAAGGCCCCCACTAAACCAAACCGCTGGCTCCGGCGGAGATTCCAAGGCACCGCCGCCTCCCGGGGGCCTCGCCTCATTTGCCGCGCCCCATTTCCTCACCCCAATAACCGGGCCGGCTCCGGGTTATCTTCGTATGCCCCACCAGTCTTCCGCCGATCTTCCGCTCAGGGAAGGGCTCACCCGCCGCTGCCTGCTTCAGAGAAGCGCCCGCAGCTTTGTCGGCATCGGCCTGGGCGGCATGCTCTCCAGCCTGGGCAACCCCTCGCTGCTCGCTGCGGCGGCCTCGGGCGGACACGGCAAACATTTTGGACGCGCCAAAAAGGTGCTGGTCATCCTCGAACAGGGCGGTCTCTCGCACATGGACACCTGGGATCCAAAGCCTGACGCCCCAGCCGAACACCGGAGCATCTACAAGCCCATCCGCACCAACGTCCCCGGGATGCACTTCACCGAACTGCTCTCCAAAACAGCCAAGGTGGCGGACAAACTCGCCGTGGTGCGCTCCATGTGCCACAAAATCAAGGTGGACGACCACCCCCGCGGCACCCAGTACATCCTCTCCGGCGAAGTGCCGGGAGGGCCGGTGGAAATGCCCGACATCGGCAGCGTAGTCGCCTACCGCTCCGGCAGCAGTTGCGACTATTTGCCGCCCTACATCATGATCCCCGGCAACCATGAGCAAAGCGCCATGACTCGCACCGGCTACCTGCCCCCGAGTTTTGCCGCGTTCAAAACCACCGGCAAAGATCTCGCTGACCCTCAGTGGAAAGTGCCCAACCTCAGCTTCACCACCGGCATCGACCAGCGCCGGTTCCGCGACCGCCGCGAACTTTTGAGCAACCTCGACATCGGCCTGGCCACCGATGGCGTCCCCGGAGCGGAGGCGATGAAAACCTTTTACGACCAGGCCGAGAATCTGCTCACCAACCCCAACACCATGGGGGCCTTCGACCTCCAAAGTGAGCCCGACGCCACCCGGGAACGCTACGGGCGCGGCCACCGCGGCCAGTGTTACCTTGCGGGACGCAAACTCATCGAATCCGGCGTGCGTTTTGTCACTGTTGATGTGCGCGAACCGGACTCCTCCAAAACCCCGGGCGGGAGCAACCTCAACTGGGACCATCACGATTATATTTACGCCAACGGCACGTGCAATCTAGCCGGCGCCCAGGGCGGCGTGGGCCGCTACGGGATCGGCACCTGGTGGATGATGGGCTCCACCGACCAGGCCTTCAGCGCCCTCATCGAGGACATGGACCAGCGCGGCCTTCTCGCAGACACCCTCGTGTGCTTCGTCACCGAATTCGGCCGCACGCCCCGCCTCAACAAAACCAAGGGCCGCGACCACTGGCCCAACGCCTACTCCATTGTTTTTGCAGGCGCGGGCGTTCCCGGCGGACAAATCATCGGCGAAACCGACAGCGAAGGAGGCTACGTCACCGAGCGGCCCTACACCCCCGAGGACTACGCCGCCACCGTCTACGAGTTCCTGGGCATCGACCGCGAGAAGCCCCTCTTCACCCCGGACGGCCGCCCGATTTTCCTGGCGAAAAAAGGCGAGGTGATCCGCGCCCTGATCTGAGCCGGCACACGCCACCCCCAGCCAAAACCAGCACGCCACTCCATGCCACGCCTGGAAAAGACCCTCGCGCCGCTCTCGCTCGCGCTCGCGCTCGCGTTACTCACGGGGGCGCGGGCACAGTCCCCGGAGATCAGCAGCATCGCCCCCCACTCGGCCCGCCCCGGCCAGTCGGTCCAGGTCACCGTCCTTGGAAACCAGCTCCAAGCCCCCCAACCGCTCTGGACGAGTTTCGGGGCACAAACCCTCTGGACACCTCCCGCACCTCCCGCACCTCCCGCACCTCCCAAAGAAGCCAAAGAAGCCAAAGACACCAAAGACGGCAAACCCGCGAAACCCGACCTGCGCCAGATCCAGGGCAGCCTCACCCTTCCCGCGGACGCCCCCCTCGGGCTTGGGTTCATCCGGTTGCCCACCGCCACAGGCCTCTCGGGCCCCCTGCTCTTCCTCGTGGACGATCTGCCCGTGGTGCTGAAGGACTCCAAAACAGCCTCCACCCCGGCCGCCCAACTCCTCCCGCAGGGCGTGGCTCTCGAAGGCGCCACAGACACAGGGCGCCCCGACTACTACAAAGTCGCACTCAAGGCCGGGGAGGCCCTTTCGGTGGAAGTCTTCGCCGCCCGGTTGGGCTCAAAGCTAGACCCGATATTGCGCTTACTGGATCCGCAAGGCAATGTCCTGGCCTCCCTTGACGACTCCCCCGGCCTCGCCGGCGACTGCCGCCTGCGTCACCACGCCAAAACCGACGAAGTTCTCACCCTCGAGATCCGCGATTCCTCCTTCTCGGGCGGCGCCCCCTATTTTTACCACCTCCGCGTGGGTGACTTCCCCCTGGTCTCCAACCTGTTCCCGCCGGTGGCGGCGCCCGGCGCAAGCGTCGAGGTCCGGGCCGCTGGCGAGGCGGTCGAGGGCATCGGTCCCCTTCGCGTGAGCGCCTCGGTGTCGCCCACCGGCGTGGCCTCGGTCCCCGTGCGTTTTGCGCCGGACAAACCCGCCGCCTTCGCGCGCCTGCGCACAGACGCCAACCCCGTTTACCTGCACCAAAACACACCCGACGCGGCCCAACCCCTGCCTGTCACCATTCCGTGCACCATTTTCGGCCGGTTGCTCACCCCGGGCGCCCGCGACACCTTCCTGTTGTCCGTGAAAAAGGACGACCGCCTCACCCTCACCCCGCTTTCGCGCGAACTGGGTTCCCCTGCCGTCTTGTACGTCGGCGTAGAGGACGCCAAAGGCGGCTTTCTCTCCGCCAACGATGCCGCCGGCACGAGTTCCTCCAACGACGTGACCGTGACATTTCGGGCGCCGGCCGATGGGGTCTGCAAAATCGCCGTGGAGGATATCGCGCGGCGGGGCGGCAGGGAGTTTATTTACGGAATCCGCGTGGAGCAAAACACGCCCGGTCTTGAGCTTACCGCGTCCGTGGAGCGCTTCGTGGCGGCTTTGGGCGGCAATTTCAGCCTCAAAATCACCGCCCAGCGCCGGGGCGTCAACGGCCCCATCACCCTAAGCCTGGCT
This sequence comes from Chthoniobacteraceae bacterium, assembly GCA_947479475.1. GTDB lineage: Bacteria > Verrucomicrobiota > Verrucomicrobiia > Chthoniobacterales > Chthoniobacteraceae > Chth-196. The sequence goes on along the minus strand of CANJZW010000003.1, from coordinate 36,563 downwards.
ACCGATGACGGGAGCCCGCTGCCAGAAGGCATCCGGTGCGAGAAAAACATCATTGAGAAGGGCAAAAACGACACCCAACTCCAGGTCTTCGTGCCCGAAAACGTCCCCTCAGGGACTCTCTACCATCTCCGGATTTTAGGGAGCGCGGTGGAGGGTGAGCGCCAAATCCAGGCGGCTGTTTCGCCCCCCAAACCCGACCCCAACAAACCTCCGACAGACACCGTTCTGCTGGCGCTCCAATCAATGCCTTTGGCCCCGCGCCTCCTGGGGGAGACCTTTCCCGTTTGCGTGGGCCCGGAAGCCCCTCACTTTTTCTCCATTGCAGTCACCGACCGCGAGGTCGTCCTCCCCACCCTTGTAGGCAAAAACTCGTTTGTGGTGCGCCAGACTTCGCTGGACCCGAAGTTTGATGGCAACGCGCAGCTCAGCTTCAGCGGCCTGCCTCCGGGCGTGGAAATCAAGAGCGAGGCGGGCCGGGGCGGGCGCATCGCGGGACAAGTGGACTTTATCTGTGAAATCAAGGGGCCGCCCGATCTGCCGCTGGCTTCCCACGTGTTTGAGATCCTCGCCGGCGGCGACTTCAAGGGAGTCCACAAGGAAGTCCGCCTTTCCAAAGTCAAACTCCGCGTGGCCAAACCCCTCGCGATCGCCGCCGCCCCGCCCGCCGCCTTGGCTCCCGGGGGCAAGCGCATTTTGAAAATCACCGCCACCCGCTACGAACTCACCGACCCGCAACCCATCCAGGTGAGTCTGCTGCAATTGCCCCAGGGGATCAGCGGCCCGCAACAAGTGACCATCGCCCCGGAAAGCTCTGAGGCGGAGCTCGAACTCACGGCCGAGCCCAACACGCCCGAAGGAAAATCGGGCACCCTGCGCCTTGCCGCCACCACACGGGTCAACGGCGCCGAAGTCTCGCTTCAGAGTGAACCCATCCCACTGGAGGTGAAGAAATGAAAACCCGGTTTAACCTCTTTTTCAGCCTGCTATTGCTCCTCCCGGGCGCGTGGGCTCCCGCACGCGGCGAGCAGCGCGAAACGGAAAAGGCCCCGCCCACACTCGAACCCATCCAGATCGGCCAACCGCAGCGCCTGGAGGTCTCGCCCCCCGAAATCCAACTCGCCACCCCTCTCGACAAGGTGCAACTCGTCGTGTCCGGCTTCTACCCGAACGGCGCGGTGCAGGATCTCACCAGGGTAGCGGAATATACGCCGGCCGACGCGGGCGTGGTGCAGGTGAGTGCGGCCCTTGTCGGCGGCCTCGCCAATGGCAAAACCCGGCTGAGCGTGCGCGTTGCCGGCCTTGAAGTGCAGGTGCCCGTGCGTGTTTCAGGGCAGGACAAACCGGAGAAAATCTCGTTTGCCTACGGGACGCTGGCGGCGCTTTCAAAAAACGGCTGCAACTCGGGCGGCTGCCACGGGGCGCCCAGCGGCAAGGGCGGTTTTGCCCTCTCAATGGTCGCCTACGATCCTGAGTCAGACAAAATCACGCTGACCCGGGACTTCCTGAACCGGCGCATCAACCTTCCAGAGCCGGAATCCAGCCTGCTTCTGCGCAAACCACTCATGCAAGTGGCCCACCGCGGCGGCCTCAAACTGCGCAAGGACGACGACGCCTTCCGCCTGCTCGTGGACTGGATTGCGCAGGGCTGCCAGTTTGACCCCGCCGACGCCCCAAAACTCACCGCCATCAGCGTCACCCCCGCGGCAAGCCGGGTCCTCCAGTGGCCCGCGCACACCCAGCAGCTCAGGGTCAACGCACGTTTCAGCGATGGAAGCGAACGGGATATCACCCGTTTGGCGATGTATTCGAGCTCTCAGGAAGCCCTCGCCACCGTCAGCACCCACGGCCTGGTGGTGGGCAGTGGCCGCGGGCAAGTCGGCATCTCCGTGCGTTTTCTCGACAAGGTGGAAACCTGCTACCTCACCTTCATCCGCAACGTGGAGGGCTTCACATGGAAGGCGCCCGCCCCGGCGAACTACGTGGACGAACTCGTCTTCGCCAAGTTGAAGCTCCTCCAGTACCTGCCCGCGCCCACCGCCGAGGACGCGGTCTTTTTGCGGCGCGCGTATTTGGACGTCACGGGGCTTCTCCCGAAAATCGAGGAAACACGCGCCTTTCTCCAGGATCCGGCGCCGGACAAGCGGGCAAAACTCATCGACTCGCTTTTGAACCGGCCCGAGTTTGCGCGCTTCTGGGCCTTCAAATGGGGCGACCTGCTCCGCATCAGCCCCACCACGGTCAAGGAACCCGGCACCCACAAATACAATACGTGGCTGGTGAACGCTTGGGAGAAAAACCTCCCCTACGACCGGTTCGCCCGCGAACTGCTCACCACCCAGGGCAGCACCCTCGAGGTGCCGGCCGCAAATTTCTTCCGCACCACGGCCAACACCTCGGAGGCGACGGAAATGGCGGCGCAAATCTTTCTCGGCTCCAGGGTCCAATGCGCCAAGTGCCACAACCATCCCCTGGATCGCTGGACTCAAGACAACTACTACGGCTTGGGCGCCTTTTTCGAACGGGTCCAACGTAAAAAAGGGCCGCGCCCGGAGGAGATGCTCATTTTCACCGCGCGCCACGGAGAAATCACCCAGCCTCGCACGGGCAAGCAGATGCCACCCTGGGCTCCGGGCGCGGGCGACATGAAATTGGCGCCTGAGGCAGACCGGCTCGAGGCCTTTGCAAACTGGCTCACCGGTCCCGCCAATCCTTTCTTTGCCAGGGTCGAAGTCAACCGGCTCTGGGGACAACTCATGGGGCAGGGCATCGTCGAACCCCTCGACGATTTCCGAGACTCCAATCCCCCCGAAAACCCCGAGCTGCTCAACGCCCTCGCCAAGGACTTCGTCGCCCATCAATTCGACCGGCGCCACATCCTGCGCACCATCCTCAACAGCCGCACTTACCAGGCAGGTTCCCAACCCGGCCCCTTCAACAAGGAGGACGAAAAAAACTTCTCGCGCGCCCGCCAGCAAATCCTGAGTGCCGAACAGCTCCTGGATGCGGTCTGCCAGGTGACCGGCCAGCCCGAGCGGTTTGGAAACATGCCGCTGGGCACGCCTGCCACCCAGTTGCCCGCCCCCCAGCCCAACAACACCTTCCTGGTCGCCTTCGGCCAACCCACCCGCCAGAGCTCCTGCGCCTGCGAGCGGCAAAACCAACCCAGCCTCACCCAGGCGCTTCAGCTCTCCAACAGTCAAACCGTGGAAACCCGCCTCAAAAACGGAGGGGGCCAGTTCATCCGCAGCCTCACCGCCCAAAACAAGTCCGACACCGAAATCCTCGAAGGGCTGTATCTGGCCGCGCTCTGCCGGATGCCCAAGGAAATCGAACTCACCAAGGCCAAGGCCTATCTCGCCGCCCGCACCGACCGGGGGGCCGCCCTGGAAGACATCGCCTGGACGGTTCTCAACCTGCGCGAATTTGTCTTCCGCCACTAAGCCACGGCATGAAACCCGCCTCAAACCTCTGGTTCCTTCTCGGCCTGACCCTCGCCGCGGCAATCCAACCCGCCGGCCTGCGCGCGGCCCAGCCTCCCGTGAGTTTCCGCGCGCAAATCGCACCCCTTCTCCTCTCCCAATGCCAGACATGCCACGGTCCCACCGAACAAAAAGGCGGCTACCGGGTCGACAGCTTTGATTTCCTTTCCCGCAACGAAACACCTGCCGACCCCGCCCTGACGCCAAGCCACCCCGACAAAAGCGCGCTCTACAACCTCCTGATCGCCGAAGACGCAGACGAGCGCATGCCCAAAAAAGCCGAACCGCTTCCCAAGGCCCAAGTCGAGCTCATCAAACGCTGGATTGCAGAAGGCGCCTCCTACGACGGCGGCGAAGCGACGGCATCCTTGGTCGAAATCATTCCCGCGCGCCTGCACCCCAAAGCGCCCGAGGCCTATTCCCTGCCGCTCCCAGTCACGGCCCTCACCTTTAGTCCCGACGGCTCGGAGCTCTTCGCAAGCGGCCTGCGCGAACTGAGCGTCTGGAACCCAGCCGATGGCAAACTCCTGCGGCGCATCCCAAATATCGCCCCCAGAACCTACCACCTCTGCTTCAGCCCGGACGGTTCCTCCCTCGCGGCCGCGAGTGGCGAACCGGGCGAGTTTGGTGAGCTTAGACTTTTTGATCCAAAATCCGGCGCGATGCTCAGGCAACTGCTCAGCAGCACGGACACGCTTCTGGACGTCAAGTTCAGCCCCGACGGCACCCTCCTTGCCGTGGCCGGCGCAGACCACAGCCTCTCCATTTTCGAGCTCCCATCAGGCCGGCGCAGGCACAAGCTTTTGGTGCACTCAGACGCCGTCACCGCCGTCGCCTTCAGCCCCGATGGCACCCTGGTCGCCTCCGTAAGCCTGGACCGCGGCGCCAAAGTTTTCAACGCAGCCACCGGCAAACTTGTCACCACGTACCGGGACCATCAGGCGCCCCTTTACACGGTGGCCTTCACACAGGATGGCAAGGAGGTCCTCAGCGCAGGACGCGACAAGGCCGCCCATCAATGGAACGTGGCCGAAGGCAAAAAACAGCGCGAACTGGGGGGCTTGGGCGATATTTTAAAACTCCTCCCGAACGGAGACCAAATCTATCTGGCGGGCAGCGCCAAAAAGCTCTCCCAAGCCGGCGCGGCCGACCTCAAACCGGGACGCGGCTTTGAGGGCAGCACCGACTGGATTTACTCCCTCACCCTCGACCCCAACACCCAGCGTCTTGCCGCAGGCTCCTACGATGGAAACGTCACGGTGTGGAATCTGGGCGACGGCAAACAGGCGACCCATTTCAACGCCTCCCCAGGCTACAGCCCCGCCTCCCAGGCCTCGGCCAAACGCTGACGCTTGAGGCTGTCTTTTAAAACCCTCCTCGCTGCGCTACGGCTCCAACCCGCCCGTTTCAAAGCCACCCGGCTCCTCGCGCCGCCTCAACGAGACCCGGCGACTTCTGGAACGCTCTCGTCACGGCGAAAATAGCGGCGGATGGTGCCAAGCGGAATCCGCGCCCAAGCGCGCTCATGGAGGTAATAGAGAAAAACCTTCGTCAGCACATCGGTGCCGCCGATGATAAGGGCTTTCCGGACGTCCTTGGTCCAAAAGTAGGAGACCAGAATGGTGTCGATCGTTCCAACCACACGCCAGCTGAAGGCCTTCAGAAGGCTCCGCAGGTTTGAGTCTCTCAACTCCGCGGCGGGCATGGCCTGGTCCTGAGAAAAAGTGCTGATCTGGCGCATCGTCCCCAACGGGACCCGCGCCCAGACGCGTTCGTGAAGGTAATACAGCCCAATTTTCGTGAGCACCTCGGAGCCGCCGATGGCAATCGCTTTGCCTCCCTGACCGGTCCACGCATAGGAAATCACCATCGTGTCGATGGTCCCGATCAACCGCCAGCTCACCGCCTTGATCACGCTCCGCAGGTGCGAGTCGCGCAGAGACAGTGCGGCGCGGCGCTGCGCCAGCGCCTCATGCTCGGGGGAAGCGGGATCGGCGGCGGGTTCCGGGCTGGTGGAAAGGGGCGGATTCAAAACGGGCGGGGGGTGGGTGACACCGTATCAAACATCACCCTTGGGCGTGACAAAAGTTATTATCTCGCGCCTATCGCCAGAGCGGCGGCACCGCGCCCAAAATCAGCCACTCCGCCGCTGTCTTATTTTCACCCGGCACCCGGCATTGGGCTGGAAAAAGAAGTTTGGTTTCCGGCAAAACACCGGCTTCGGTTCAAAGCTCGTATCGTTCAACTTGACCATCAGTTCCGAGCCTCAGTTTTATCGTCAATTTAGGCAATGGAGCACTCTCGATGGGGGCGGCGACTCAAGCGTCTGATCCCTAAAAAAGAGGCCCACGCCGAAGCCCCCTTTCCGCCAAGGACACCGCAGCATCCCTGACTCGCACACTGGACGGCTCCATCTGCTATTCCATCAAACCAGCAGCATCGCTACGGCTTGATGGTCCTGCCCGTGCACGGAAGCCTACGGATCATATCATCGGCCATATTGTGCAACCTGCTCTCCAAGTTTTGCAGAGCTTCATCCGACACTCGCTTCATTCCCAACGCAGGTCGCAGCATTTGTGCCCGGTCGAGGAGATAGCGTTTCATCGTGGCTTGGTTTAATAAGCGGCTCATTTTAGTTCCTCCCGTGCATGTTGGCCTCGGCGTCGAATAGTCCGTACAAGGCTTCTCCACGTCGACAGGCAGTGTGGGGATTCACCCGTTTGTGGACCTCGATCACCGCATTGAACAGGCTCCATGCTGTCCTCGGCAGAAACTCACGGTTTGCTCTTTTACTCCTCCTTTTTACAATAGCCGCCCGCCCATGAACCGCCGCCAATTCCTTTCCAAAATCACCCGTGCCGCCGCCACCGTGCCTTTTGCTGCCAGTGCCTCCCTGCGCGCCCAATCCGGGCGGCCGGGTCGAATTTTACTGCGCAGTTCGTGGCAGAGCGTGAACATTGGCGATATCGGGCACACTCCCGGAGCGCTTTCCCTGCTTTGGAAATATCTCCCGGACTTGGAGATCTCGCTTTGGCCGGGCAATCTGGGGCATGGGACGCGCGAGTTTTTGAGCGCAGCCTATCCACGCCTGAAGATCGTGGAAGGCAGCCTTGGCAAAGATGGAAAACCGACCACTCCAGCGTTGGCCCAGGCGTGGGATTCGGCTGACTTGTATTTGAGCGGCTCCGGTTCGGGTTTTCCCGCAAGCCATCACGCCTTGGCTTTCCGAAAGGCCACGGGCAAGCCGTTGGGCGTGTTTGGCGTCAGCGCCGACCCGGTATCGGGGTTCGGCGAAGGGTGCGATCCCGAAGGTGGCACGCTGCTCAAGCTCCGGGAGCGGGCTCTTTTACTGCCCCCCAACCACCTCGCGGCTGACCTGCGCTACACCATCGACAATGCCGCTTTTTTCTTCTGTCGAGACACGATCACCCGGGATTATCTCAAGGCGCAGGAGGTGCGGACTCCCCTGGTGGAATTTGGGCCGGACGCGCAGCTCGGGATGCCTTTGCGTGATGATGCAAAAGGGTTTGCCTGGCTCAAGGAACATGGGCTGGAGGAGGGCAAGTTTATCTGCGTCATCCCGCGGCTCCGCTACACCCCTTATCACAAAATCCACAAAACCGTTCCAAAAGAGGTGGACCTCGCAAAGGAGGCCCTGAACGCGCGCACAACGGAACAGGACCACGCCAAACTGCGCGAGATGCTGATCGCCTATATCAAAGCGACGGGCAACAAAGTGTTGGTGTGCGCGGAAATGACCTACCAGGTGGACATGGGCAAGGAGGTGCTCCTCGACCCGCTGCCTGAGGAACTCAAACACAAAGTGGTGTGGCGCGACTCCTACTGGCTGCCAGACGAAGCAGCCTCAATTTATTCCAAAGCGCAGTGCGTGGTCAGCCTGGAATGTCATTCGCCTCTCATTGCCCTGCACCAGGGCACTCCGACTTTTTACGTGCGCCAGCCCACCGACACCTGCAAAGGACAAATGTACCGCGATTTCGGAGCGGCTGACTGGTTGTTTGAAGTGGACGAAACAAGCGGCCCCCAATTGTGGTCGGCCCTCTCCGTGGTGGCCAAAGACCCCGCCGCCGCCCGTGCTAAAGCTCGTGCCATCATGGCGAATGTGGAGCGCGAGCAGAAGCGCATGGTGGAAACCGTGGGCCGGGTGTGTCGGGCATTACCCTAGCACCCAAAATCCCACAAAATTTCGGTTCGCTCTAAAGCCCCTCCCGCGCGCCTCAACACGAGGCGCCGAGAAAGACGTCCGACACGTTAGCTGACGGCCTATTCGCCTCCCATGCCTACTCCCACAAGGCTAACACGCCCCTAGGCCACCGGGATCTCGGACAATTTAACCGACCGGCGTTCGGCCGCGGAACGGTCCGCCGCGGCAATGACGCGGTGCGTTTTGAATGCGTCCTGAAAGCTGGTCATCGGCATATCGTGCCCGGCCCGGAGCGACTGGAAAAACGCCTGAAACTGGGTCTGATAGGGGTGGTCGTGCACGTCGCCGCTGTCGAGCATCTTCATGGAGAGCTGGCTCCAGGCGCCCTTGTCGAGCCCTCCGAGACGCTGTGAATGAAACTTGCTGTCCAGCAGGGAGCCTTCGCTTCCCACCAAATGCGTGTGGAAATAGTAGGGCTGGAGGCAGTCCACAACGGCGGCACTTTTTCCAACGGCGCCGTTGGTGAAACGCAGGAGGGTCGTCGAACTGGTCTGGTATTCGTAGGCGGCGAACACCGGGTTGGCGCTCTGGGTGGCGTAGGAGGTGACTTCTTCCACCTCCGAGTTCATGCAAAGCAGCAGGGCGTCCAGCGCATGGCAACCGGCGGTGAGCAGGGCGCTGCCGCCCAATTCGCGCTTCGTATTCCAGCGATACTGGCCGTACCAGGGCCCGATGCCGTGGTAATAATCCACCTCCCCGTAATGAAGACTGCCCAAAAGCCCCTGGTCGATGACGGACTTTGTAGCCAGAAACTGGGAAGAAAAGCGGCATTCAAAACACACGCACACCTTCGTTCCGGCCTCTTCAGCCGCGCGCTTCATTTCCAGAATTTCACTCCATTCAATGGCCAGCGGCTTTTCCACAATGATGTGTTTTCCAGCCCGGGCCGCAGCCACGAACTGGGCGGCATGCTGGTTGGGATAACTCGTAATATCGACCACATCGATGTCCGGGCTCGCCAGCATCGCAGACAGATCCGAATAGGCCTCAATGGGCGAGCCATGTTTGGCGCTTAACGTCGCAGAATCCAGCGGTCGCGAACTCCAGACCGCCGTCACCTGGGCTTCGTTGGTGGCATTGATGGCGTCGATGTGGGCGGTGGCGGCCCAACCGTAACCGATGACGGCAACATTGAATTTTTTAGTGCTCATAGGGGTGTGAAAACATTCTCGACCTTGGTTAGCCCCAAGACAACCCAGCAGGAAGAATATTCCTTGGCTTTTACACCTCCCAAGAGGGCTCCAGGAGCTTGAGTGAAAAACATGCGTTATTCCCCGGCGCGCCCTCCGGCGCTGCGCATCAAGTGGGGGTAGCTCTCCTGCCATTCCAAGGGCAGCCGGACTGGGCGGCCCGCAGGCATTTGCACCAGGGCCAGCATCTGCCGCGACCTCACAATCAAGGCATCGTCCCCTTCCCGGCGGATCTCAAAGCCGCACCAGAACCGGCTCCGGTCAAAAGACTCCAACCAGCCTTTAACGACCAATTTATCCCCCAGAACCGCCGGCTTTTTGTAGTCGATCTCCGTGCGCGCCACGACCGGGAAAAGGCTGCTTTTGGCCATCTCCGCAAGCCCCATTCCAAGCTGCTCGGCCAGATAAGTGCGCGCCGTTTCAATGAAACGCAAATAGGCCATGTTGTGCACGACGGCGGCGCAGTCCGTGTCGAAAAACATGACGTGCACCTCCGTGCGCACCGTCGGAGTCACCGGTTCTTGGGTGGATAGCATGAAACAGACGCGGTTTTATTGTCTCTCGTATTCGCCCTGACCCACTTTTTTGTAGATCTTGAACCCGGCGTTTTTTGCCTGCGCCGTGGAGAGCGGCTTCAAAAACGTCGGGGTGGAAAACGTGCTGATCAACTTGCGCACAGGCACCCGGCACAAAGGGCACTTCTCCAAGGGAGGCGCGCTCAGGGGCCGATTCAGCGTGAACCCCTTTTTGCAAATCCGACATTCGCCCGAGCAGGGTTCGTATTCGTAAATGGGCATAGCAAAGAAGAGGGCGGCAGGGCCGGTTACTGTGCGCCCTCGAGATAAGCCTGCCACTCGCTGGGCAAGGGCGCACGCTCAACATCGTCGGCGATGCGCCCCTCGGCGGCCGGATCAAACACGGTGCTCGTGCCGTAAACCATAATCGCGTCCGTGGAACCCTCCACGCGCAGCGCATGCGCCACCCCCGCTGGAATCACAATCCCGGCGTGACCGCTGCCCCCGCTGTCATCTCCCTCGAGGATAAACCGCATGACCCGCCTGGGAAGCCCGGCGCGCTCGTCCACCAAAAGCATCTCCACATTCCCCCGCACAAAAAACATGATGTCCCACTGCTCTTTCTCATAGGGACGCTCGCTCACGGCCGCGGGGGCTGCCCCAAACAAATGCTCAAACCAGGCCGCAGGATCGGTATCCGCCGGAATATGGGGCGGGTGGATGTGAAACCCCTTGGCCGAACCGGCGAACATCGTCGCGGTGGCCCACTGCCTCGGCCACAGCCCCAGTTTGCCCGTCACCCCGTGCCCCTCGCGGACGAATTCGCCGAAAAAACCCCGGTGCCTCTGCCTAAACACACGCCTCGGGACAAACTCCACTCCCGGAATCCAGCCAGCCGCAAGCACCGCTGGGTCCGCAGAAAGGATCTCCGCCGCGGCCACTCCCGAGGTTCCAAGCCGCTCCACCAGAGTGCCGGCGGCGTAATTGCGTTGAGAAAGCGCCGCACGCGCAGGAGCTTTCAGTGCTGTCCATTGGTCTGCCATATCAAAGGTTTCTAAAAAAGATTCGGGGGGGTCGCCAAAAAAGCCGTCTGCCTCGGCCCTTATTGGCGAAGATCAGGGTTTAGTGCAGCACTCTTCTATGCCGGCGGCAACAGCACACACAGCCCGCTCCAATTCCAAGTCTGTTATACAATACGGGGGCATCAGCACAACAGTGTCCCTCACGGGCCGGGTCAACAGACCATACTTCCGCGCCGCCACACACACCCGCGCGCCCATCCCAAGGCCAGCGGCACCAGCAACAAAGGGCGCGCCCCCCGCAGCCCGCAGCTCGATCCCCGCCAGAAAACCGCGCTGCCGGATTTCATAAACAAACGGCGACGGTCGCAAGTGCTGTTCTAAAAGGGCGGCCAGCCGCTGAATCTGAAGTTGCAACCGGCTTAGCACGCCCTCCTCCCGGAAGATCGCCAGGTTTTCCAAAGCCACGGCACAGCCGAGCGCATGCCCAGCGTAAGAGTGTCCGTAATAAAGAGTTTTATCCGCCCCGCCGAGAAACGCCTCGAAGACGCGTTCGGTGGTGAGCGTGGCGGCGAGTGGCATGTACCCCCCGGTGAGGCCCTTTGCGAGCGCCACAAAGTCAGGAACGACACCCTCCTGCTCACAGGCGAACAGGGTGCCAGTGCGCCCAAAACCCGTCATGACCTCGTCCGCGATCAGAAAAACCCCGTGCCAATCGCACCACTGCCGAACCTGGGCGAGCAGGCCGGAGGGCCAGAGGCGCATTTGATTGGCCCCCTGCACCAGGGGTTCGATGACCACCGCCGCCACCCCATCCGCAGAGAGCGCCTCGAGCGCGGAAATCGAGTCCACATGGTCGACCGGAAGATGCCAGGCCGCAAACCGCTCGGTAAACGTCGACACCCCGCCCAAACTGGACGCCCCCAGCGTGTCGCCGTGATAGGCTCCCTCAAACGCCACCAACCGCTGCTTTTCAGGGCGCCCCTTGATCTGCCAGTACTGGGCCGCCATTTTCAAGGCGACCTCAATGGCCGTCGACCCGTTGTCAGATAAAAAAACGCGGGAAAGCGTGTTTTCGGGCCAAAGCGCCACCAGTTCCGCGCTCAATTGAGCCGCGCCGGGATGCGTCAACCCGAGAAAGGAGGTGTGCGCGAAGTGCTTGAGCTGCGACTGCAAGGCGGCGTCCAGTCGCGGATGTCGATGCCCGTGAATGTTGGTCCAGATGGACGAGTTTCCGTCAATGTACCAGCGGCCGTGGGAATCCTGCACCGAGGCGCCCAGAGCATCCACCAGCATGACCGGCTCCGTTGCGCACCAGTCGCGCATCTGTGTGAAGGGATGCCAGACGTGGGCCCTCTCCCAATCCATGGGAGTTCCCAGGGGGGGCAGGGAATTTTCAAGGGTCGGGAAATGAATCACACGGGGCATTCATTGAATATTCGCTTAATCCATGCAGCGCAGCAAGCGGCAGAGTCGCCTTGAAATGCTGGTTTTAAAAAAACAAGCGTCGGCATTCCCCTCCGCTAGATAAGTGGTGTAACCTATCCTCCTCGATGAAAGTCAGGCTCTTCGATATTCTGGACCTCAACCGGCCTCTTGCAAAGGCCGCGCGCGACTTTGACTGGACAGAAGTGGTGGGCCTGTTTCCCGAAGCGCATCAAGAGGGGATGAGCGCGGCCAAGATCTGGATTCTGGCCTCCCTAGTCGTTTTGGGGGAATTGACAGGGCTTTCAGAGGGGGAAGTCCTGGCCCGCTGGCCGGAAAACCCCTATTGGCAGGCATTTTCCGGCTTTGAGCAGTTCCAGTGGCAAATCCCCGTTTCGCCGGCCGAATGCATCGCCTTCAGACGTTTTGTCAACCCGAAGCGGGCGGCCCGGTTGGCCCTGATCACAAACTCCCTCCGCAACTCCAAGCCCATCAAGGGGGAGGTTACGGCACCCGTGCCCCAGGATGCGGGAACCTCCGGCGACGAGACTCTCGCCCTGCGCCAGATCCACTTTTCCAACCCCCTGCCGGCCGCCCCTTACAAGGCCCCGCCCAGGCCAGACTTCCAATCCAGCATCAAGCACACCTACGCGAAGTCCGCAGCCGCTCCCCAGCCCGACCAACCCGCAGAGACCTCTACGGAGCCCTCCTCTTCCCCCGGGGCCACACCGCCGTCCGGCGCGCCTGCCAATCCAAAGGAAACCGCCAAAAACCCGGCCGATCCCAAGGGCAGCGAAATTGCTGCAAGCGGCCCGTCTTCGCCTCAAAACGCATCGGCAAAAACAGACAGCCCCGCGCCGCCGGAAAGCCTCCTCCAACAAACGCAAGAACCCATGTCGGTGCAGACTTACGCCCAGATGTTCAAGCGCAAGGGCTTCGTTCCCACAGAGATTTCAAAGGCCAAGTCCAAGTCCAATTCAAACGCCTTCGGCGCCCCGGTTTCGGAGACAAAACCCGTCCAGGAATTGGGCTCCCCGCAGTTCGACACCACCGCCCCCCTCGTTTTGCGCGTCCCACCGGGCGAGCCTATCCGCATGGAAGTCAGCGTGTCCGGCGACTTGCCTCTGCGTTATCAATGGGAGCAGTTCGACGACATCAAAAGCGTTTCCACCCCCATCGAAGGCTGCATCGAAGCCTCCCTCACCGTCGCTCTGGAACCGGAGGACGGCATGCTCGCCTTCCAGTGCAGGGTCTTCAATCATGCAGCGCCACAGGGGATCATCAGCCGCACTTTTTTCATCAAAAAAGGAACATCCTCCCAAAAAGGTGCCAATTCCTTTGGCGAAAAGTTTGACCCGAAAATGTTCGGCCTCAAAAGCTGATCCCGCCCGTCCCCGTTCGAGCCTGTTCGTGAATCGCTGTTTTTCACCCACGCTGCTTGAGGTCGGTGAGGAGCGCCCAAATCCCGGAAAAACGCGCTCTGCAAACCGGGAGGATAGAATGTTTATGAAAAACGGCTATTCACCCACAGGCGCTAGTTCTGATCCAGTTTGAAGGCAATGCGGACTTCGTACGGGTCGGTGACAATCCCCTGGGGAGGCGCCTCGATCCGATGCACCTTTTCTGCAGCGCGCTGCACGGATTCATCCATCGCCGGGTTTCCCGAGGAGGTGACGATTTCCCTCCCCGCGATGGTTCCGTCCTTGCGAATCCGGATTTTAAGAACGGTCACGAAGTCCTGATTGGAACGCACCACCGACATGGGCTGCTCCCACACGCTGTAAAAACGCTCGTAAATCGTGCGCCCGTAACGCCCCAGATCCGCCGCACTCGGCCCCCCGCCCGCCCGGCCAGACCCGCTCCCTGATCCGTTGCCGGCTCCGCCCCCTCCAGCCCCCGTTCCCCCGCCGCCCCCGCCGGATCCGCCGCGCCCCTGCGCCGAGCCAGTCCCCATCCCACCCCCGGGATTGCCCCCGCCATTTCCTGTCCCCCCCACGGCTTCAACCCGCACCGGCACCACGGAGGGCGGCCCCTTTTCGCCAGACTGACCTCCCGCGACAGCCTCCACTTTGACCGGTCCGGCCGGTTTCGGCTCCGCTTTGGGCGGGGCTTTGGCGGAGGCGTCCGACTTGGCCGCGGGTTTTGGTTCCGCCTTCGGCTCGGGCTTTGGTGCCGGTTTGGGTTCAGGCTTTGGCTCGGGTTTGGGTGCCGGTTTGGGTGTCTGTTTGGGTTCGGGCTTCGGCTCGGGCTTCGGCTCGGGCTTCGGCGCCGGTTTGGGTTCAGGCTTCGGCTCGGGTTTGGGTGCCGGTTTGGGTACCGGTTTGGGTTCGGGCTTCGGCTCAGGCTTGGGCGCCGGTTTGGGTTCGGGCTTCGGCTCGGGTTTGGGTGCCGGTTTGGGTTCGGGCTTCGGCTTTTGAGTCTGTAAGGAAATCTCGCTGGGCGGCTCGTCTTTGGGCTCAGGCTTGGGGGCCACGGGCTCAGGCTTGGGCACGGCGGGTTCCGGCTTGGGCGAGGGCCTGGGAGCTGGAACCTTTGGGAGCGCGGGGGCGGGCAACTCAGGCAGCGTATCGGCGGACTCTGGGGGGGCAGCTGGGGCGGGACCGCCCTCGGGAGCGCCGGCGGAACCGCCAGCCCCTCCATCGAGCCACATCACTTCCACAGGCTTTTGAATCTTGCGTGCCGCGTTGAAAAACCAAATACCACCCAGCACCACGACATGCAGCAGCGCTACAAGGAGGAAGTTTTTGCGGAAAAACGATTCGTCCGACATTAGCCAAAGATCCTTGGTTATTGGCCCTCGGCGACTTTCGCGAGCCCCACCTTGGTGATTTTAGCAGCTTTAACCGCGTCCAAAATTTCCATCAACCGTTGCACGGGCAGCTCCTTGTGAGAGCGCACGACCACCGCTACCTCGGGCTTCGCCACGCGCAAGGCAACCAGACGCACCGTCAGTTCCTCGATCGGCACGACCTCCGTGTTGAGCATGATCTTGTTTTCACGAAAGATAGACACGTTGATCACGCTGTTGGGATCCACCGAAACGCCGTCCTTCTGGCCGGAAGGCAGAATCAGGTCGGTGCTATTTTCCATGAGAGGGGTGGTGATCATGAAGATCAGCAGGAGAACGAAGGCCAGGTCCAAGAGCGGCGTCACGTTCAATTCATTGAGCGTGTGCAAGCTGTGCTTGTCAGAGAAGCGGCGCATAACAATCTGTTCTGATAAACACCTGAACCCCGGCGCCTAGTTTCTGCGTCCCTCGGAACTCTCCGGCCGGTGATCCACATAGCGGTGTTCGAAAGCGCTGGTGAGTTCAGCCGCAAAATTGTCCATTTCCACAATCATCCCCCGCACCGAAGTCACCAGATAGTTGTACCCGAACATCGCCGGGATCGCCACCAGCAGGCCGGTCACCGTCGTAATCAACGCCGCGGAGACCCCGGGCGCCATCGCCGCCAGGCTCGCCGACCCTGCCTTGGCCACGTCGGCAAACGTTTCCATCACGCCCCACACCGTCCCCAACAGCCCCACGAAAGGCGCGCCACTAACCGCAGTGGCCAGAACAATCATTTGAGACTCCAACTTTAAGGAAGATTCCCCAACGGCGCGCTCCAAAGCAACCGCCACCACCCTCATTTGGGACGGGGTAATCCGGCCGGCCGTCTCCAATCTGGCGGCAAACGTTTCATCCAGTTCGGTGGAACCCAACAGTTGATAGGATAACTCAACGCATCCCGCCTCATAGACGGCGAAAACGGGCGCCCCGTCAAAAGTAAGCCCCTCCGCGTACAACCGCAAGGGCTGCCTGTCCTGCCGAAAAAGATCCAGAAACATCTCCCGCTGCCGCTTCGCGACCCTCAGAGTGAGGAGTTTGCTCATCATGACTGACCAGGAAAAAACCGAGCCAAGAAACAAAACACCCAGCACCACCTTCCCCGGCAGCGTGGATTGCTCGAAGGCGAAAATTAATCCACCATCGCTATTAGCGAGGATCAAGTTAGAGAAAAGCGTTGCCGCCATGCGTCTGAGGTTCGTTAGTGCAGGGAGTCCAAATCGTCAAAGGTCAAAGCCCATGATAAACAAACCATACTTTGCATTAGATTTCCGCTCGATTCTAGCTCGGTCTTGCAGATTAGTCACACTTGCCGCTTTCAGCGCCCTGTCAACCCTGAGTATCCCCTCTCCCCGGCTTCTCGCCGCGACCCCCGACCAGCAGGCGGAGAACGTCCTCCTGCCTTTCCTCGACCTTCTCACCTCCCCGCCCGCCGGCGAGGCGCGCGCCTGCCGCCTCATTTGCAGGGTGGAATCCCTTGGTGACGTCCAATTTACAGAGGACAAGCTCCCCGTCTTTGAATTTGCCCTCCAGCCCCCGGGCAGGCTCCTGCTCAAACTCCAAACCGGCGAATCCGTCATCGCAGCCTGTCGCGACGGCCAAAAAGCCTGGGTGGCGCCCGGCGCCTGGCTGCCGCCTTCGGACGGACAGCCCGCCAAAGAACAAACGTTCCCACCCATGCAGCTGCCGTTTTCGGGCAAACAACTGGCAATCCTGCCGGTTCTCCTGGAAGTGCTCGACAAAGGCACCGCCCCCTTGGACGGCGCAAATTGCCGCGTGCTCGACGTCCGCACAAGGCCGGAAATTGCAAAGCTCCTCCCGCCCGAGGCCAGCGGTTGGTCGATGCGCCTCTGGCTCAATGCGGAAGGCAAACCCGTCCGGGCGGGGGTGCGTTTGCCCAAACAGTCGCTCGTTTTGAGGGTCGACAAGCTGGACTTCACCAAGGAGCTCGCCTCTCAAGTGTGGGCGAAGCCCTCGGATGCGCGGCTTTTGGAGCCGGGTGATTTTGAAAAAGCAGTAGCTAGTTTGCTCAAGGGCGCAAGGTAGAATGGGAAGCGCCGCGGAAGACAATCCCATCGCCGGCCCAAAACAAGGGCTGCTTTCAAAGTCTTTATCCCATTGATTACGTCTCATCAGTTACGAATCCACCCCTCCTCCCATGACCATGCCACGCGTCTTCCTCCCAACCCTGCTGCTTGCCGCCCTTTCCCTCTTTGCGAGTGCGGCTGACTGGCCTGAATTCCTAGGCCCCTCCCGCGACAATCGCAGCCCCGAAACAGGCCTCCGCCAGACCCTCTCCGCCGACGGCGCTCCCATCCTCTGGCAAAAAAAAATCGGCACCGGCTACAGCGCTCCGAGCATCCTCGGAAATTCCCTGGTGCTGCATCACCGCCTTGGCGACGAGGAAATCATCGAAGCCTTTGACGCTGGCACCGGCAAGCCGCTTTGGCGTCATTCCTACCCCACCCGATTCATCGACCCGTTCGGTTACAACAACGGCCCACGCTGCAGCCCCCTTCTCACCCCCGATTTCTGTTACACCTTCGGAGCCGAAGGACTTCTCCTTTGCCTTCACCTCAAAGACGGCAGCGTCCTCTGGTCCCGCGACACTCGCAAAGACTTCGAAGTCCCTGAGGCGTTTTTCGGCGTCGGCAGCACCCCCATCCTCGACGGCTCTCGCCTCATCGTGCTGGTCGGCGGCCAACCCAACTCCGCCGTCGTCGCCTTTGACGCACGCACCGGAAAGACCCTCTGGGAAAACGGCGGCGAATCCACCTGGAGCGGTGTTCCCATGACCGGTTGGCCCGGCGAGCGCACCATCCAGTGGAACATTGCCGATCCCGCGTTTCAAAAACAGGCCAGCTACTGCTCCCCCGTTCTCGCCACCATCCACGGAAAACGCCACGTGCTCTGCTGCACCCGCCAGGGCCTCCTCTCCCTCGACCCGGAAACCGGCAAACGCCACTTCGCATTCTGGTTCCGTGCCCGCCAGGACTCCTCCGTCAACGCGATGACACCCATCGTCGACAACGACTGCGTTCTTATTTCTTCCGCTTATTTCCGCAACGGTTCGGTCCTTCTTCGTGTGCGCCCGGACGGCGCCGCGGTCGACGAAGTCTGGCGCGGCACCCAGTTGGAAATGCATTGGAGCCGGCCCGTCCTGGAAGGCGGACGGCTCTTCGCATTCAGCGGCCGCAACGAGCCCGACGCCCGCTTCCGGTGCGTCGACTGGGCGGACGGCACCCTGCGCTGGGACCGCTTTGAGGGCTGGCCAAACGCGGGCCATTCCAAGTTGCGCGAAGGTGAAAAAGCCCCGGAGTTTTACGGCCGCGGCTCTCTCATTCTCGCGGATAAAAAGCTCGTCGCCTTGGGCGAAGCGGGCAGACTCGGTCTGTTCGAAACAGACCCCGGCAAGGTTGTTGAAATCGGCCAGTGGCAAGTCCCCGGCCTCTCCTATCCCTGCTGGACCGGCCCGGTCCTTGCCAACCGGAAATTGTACCTCCGGGACGAAGGCCTCCTTCTCTGCCTCGACTGGGCGGGCCCAGTCGGTTCCAAATAACACCCCCTTCTTTTTATGATCGCCCCGGAAACAGAAATCCTTATCAGCCTCGACGGCGAGGAACTTCTGCGCCGCACGTTGCGGCCCGGGGAATACGTGATGGGCCGCTCCACCGCGTGTGATCTCTGCGTTCCCTCCACCACCGTCTCCCGCAAACACGCGAGGCTCACAGTAAACTTCAGCAACCTCTTCCTCGAGGACTTGGGCAGCTTCAACGGCACCACCCTCAACGGCGGCCGAATCACCGGAAAAACCCAGATCTGGCACGGGCAGAAAATTCAAGTCGGCAACGTTTGCGTGGAGTTGCGCAAAATCTGCACCGACATCGATATGGGCGGCTCTCTCGCCCCGTCGCAAGCCGCGGTGCTTGAATCCCTGCCGGAAGACATGGCCTTCCAGCACAGCGGCTACAAAATCGGCCAGCTCATCGGCAGGGGCGGCATGGGCGCCGTGCTGCAGGCGGAAGATGAATCCATCCAGCGCCAGGTCGCCATGAAGGTGGTCCTCCACGGGGATTCTCCTAAAGATGTCCTCCGCTTCATCCACGAAGCCCGGATCACAGGACAGCTCGAGCATCCCAACATCGTCCCCGTCCATACCCTCGGAGCAGACGAACACGGCCAGCCTTTCTACACCATGAAGCTGGTGCGGGGCGTGACCCTCAAACAAATCCTCAACGGTCTCGCCCGGGGCGAAGAGGACGCCATCCGCAGCTACCCGCTCCTGGAACTGTTGACTATTTTCCAAAAGGTCTGCGACGCACTCCGCTTCTCTCACAGCCAGAACGTGATCCATCGGGACCTTAAACCCGACAACATCATGATCGGGGACTTCGGCGAAGTGCTCGTCATGGATTGGGGCCTGGCTAAAACCTGCAACACACCCGAGCTCCTCACTCCGGAAGAAGAGCCCCCACCGCCTTCAGACGAGGAGTACGACGAGTTTAATTACAAAGCGGGCGTAAACACGCAGACCGGAGCGGTTCTGGGAACCCCGCAGTACATGCCTCCCGAACAGGCTCTCGGAGATATCGAAAGTATCAACGAGCGGGCCGACATCTATTCCCTCGGAGCCATCCTCTACCACATTCTCACCCTCCGGCCGCCGGTGGATTCCGGAACGGCCGAACAGATGCTGGGCAAAGTCATCCGCGGCGAAATTGTGACCCCTACCGCCGCTGTGAGTGGTGCCACAAAACACTCCTCAGATCGGAAAGAGCTGGAAGAAGTCACCCTCAAAATCTCCATAGAAGAACAACCCACCCCATCCTCCGGGGCACTGCCTCATCTTCCGGCGGGCCGAATCCCAAGCTCCCTCGAAGCCGTCGTCCTCAAGGCCATGGCCCATGACCAGACAGACCGCTACCAGTCTGTGGACGCCTTCCAAAAGGAGTTGGCCGCTTATCGCCTCGGTTACGCCACCGAGGCTGAACACGCCGGTGTTTTTAAACGCCTCTCCCTTCTCCTCAAACGGCACAGGACCGTTTCCGGGGCCGCCGGGGTGATCTTTTTCGTCACCCTTGGTTTCGCCTTGTCCCTGGCCCGCGAGGCAGACCGCTCCTCAAAAGCACTTGCCCACCTTCGCAAGGCGGCGCCCACGTTTGTCGAACGCGCCTGGGTCCACCTCGGGGAAGGCCGCTTGGAGGATGCCTTGGAAAAAGCGTCATTCGCGGTCGAGGTCGATCCGACCAATGCCGACTACCACCTTCTCAAAGCCCGCCTTCTCCAGAGCCAAGGTCTCCTCCAAAAGGCCATCGCAGCCTTCCAGCACGTCCTGGAATTGCGCAAAGATCCCACGGCAACCGAAAATCTGGACATCTGCTCGCAGTTACTTCCCTCCCTCACCGAGGCCGGGGAACTCCCCCCAAGCGCGATGGCAACCCTCGTCCACACCATGCAGCGCCAAGGACGCGAAACAGACACGTATTGGCTCGTAGCGGACCTCAAAAAGCGCGCCACCGAGCTCACCCCGCTGCTGGAACAACGACTGCAGTCGCTGCCAGGCTGGGAACCGCGCCGCCTCAAGAAGACTCCAGAAGGCACGTTTATCATCGATTTCTCGTTGCTCAAATTCGACTCCCTGGACTACCTCGACGGCATGCCGGTCTCCGATTTGCAGCTCAACGGCTGCGCCTCTTCCCTTAATCCGGAACTCCTCCAAAAACTTTCCACACTCCCCCTGAAATCCCTAAGCATGCGCGGATGCAACCTCACCACCCTCGCCTTCCTTGAGGGCTCACAGGTGGAAAACCTCGTGCTTTCCAACAACCCAATTACAGACCTCGCGCCCCTCAAAAAGCTCCCGCTTTTCAAACTCAACCTGCGCGAAACTCCTGTGGAAGACCTTGCCCCTCTCGCCTTGTGCCCGCTCCTCGCGGAACTCGTCCTTCCAAAAACGTTCCGGAATATTGAACCGTTGAGAGCCAGCCCCACCCTCAAACGCATCTCCCGCAAAGAACTCGACAGCGGCTCCCCAGACCAGAGCGCCGCCGACTTCTGGAAGGCGGGCGGAGCCGAAGCAGGCCGGTGAATCCCCTCTGGCCTTCCACGCCAAGCCTCCTTTGACATGCGTCTCGTCGCCGACATTCAACTTTACTTGCGCTCCCTGCGTCCCGCTCCCAGGCCGCTTGTGATCAAAACGGCCGCCGTGACTGCAACGCTTTTTGTCCTCGTAGGCGGACTTTTTCTGTTCAGCCCAAACCAGGCGCCCACGCCTGCGGCCACCCTTCCAAGCCTACCCACCATCGGCACCGAGGCCGCCGAAACGCTCGTCCTCGACCAAAGGACGTACACCGTCGCCGAGCACACTCCAAACACGCCGCTGCTAGTCCGAATCACTGCCATCGAACCCGGCGAAAGCGGCGCTTTCTCTTACCGCCTTTCCTACACCGGCTTGGAAGCCGGCGTTTTTAACCTCACGGATTTTCTCGTAAAACCAACTGGGGAACGCCTCAGGGAGCCTGTCGCCACCGTGACCGTTAGCAGCGCAATCCCGCCCACCGCTCGCTACGCCGCCGTCTACACAGATCCCCCTTTTCAAAGCAGGGCTGTTCCCTATCGCCTACTCCTGCTCCTCGGCACTCTCCTTTGGGCGGGCTGTGGCGTCTTTCTGTTCTGGCCTCCCAAAAAACAAGCCGCCACAAACCCCGACCCCGAAGAGTCTCCCCAGTACGCCCAAGACGACGCGCCCGATTCCGACAGCCCGCGAACATTGGCAGACCTTCTGCGGCCTCTCGTGGAAAAGGCCGCCAACAAATCCATTTCCCTCGCCGAAAAAGGGCGCCTCGAACAGATCCTCTTTGAACATTGGGGGAAGGAACTTGAACTCGACCACCTGGACAGCCTCGAACAGCTCCGTCGCATCATGGAACACCCTGAGGCAGGTTCACTTCTG
The DNA here is from genome assembly GCA_947479475.1 of Chthoniobacteraceae bacterium. GTDB lineage: Bacteria > Verrucomicrobiota > Verrucomicrobiia > Chthoniobacterales > Chthoniobacteraceae > Chth-196. Next base: position 14,928 of record CANJZW010000003.1, on the reverse strand, counting down.
CGCACCATTGAACGCTGGCTTTACCAGCCCGACTCCCTCATCACCCCCGAGGAAATCAACGCCTCGCTCGAAGCCTACATCACGCTCCCCTCAGGCCCTAGGCAGACTCCCGAGCAAGTCCCGGCCGAATTCGAAACCGCCTCACCCCATTTTCAGGCATGAGAAAACACGCCCGAATCGCCTGGTGCCTCCTTCCCCTTGGCGTGATTTTATTCCATTTCACCGCAGGCCAGCGCCTCTTGTTTGCCGAAAAATCCATTCAACTGCGCCTGCTTGGTAAAACTTCCGAGCTCGCAGGAAACCATAAAAAAGCGGTGCGCTTTTATCTGTCGGCGGAAAACGCGGCACACCCCAAGGATGTGGTTCTGCGCACGCGTCTGCGCATTGACGCGGCGCGCGCCCTGACGCTGGAAGGCTCTCCCCTGGAAGCCGCCGAGCAAATGGACATCCTCCTCGAGCCCCGACCTGGGCAGCCCCTGCCTGGTTCTCTTGTGACCGAGGCCAAATCCACCCTCGGCCTGGCCCTCTACTACGCCGCCTACACGCTCCGTCTGGAATCCTCCTCGCCGGATATGTGGACGAGCGAAACCGACGGTGCCTGCCAGATTTTCAGGGACCTCTACAACGCCGAGATAAGAACGGACAAAAAGACGCTCGCCCTCTTTTACGCACGCAACTTGGAGGCCTCCATTCGGCTCGCCCGGGCGCGCCAGGGCGAACTCGCAAGCCAACCGGTCCCGGACGCTGCTCGCGCCGCACTCGAGCGAGGCGTTGCCAGCAAGAAGAGAACGGCCGCCTCCGAATAGACGTCAACGAAAGACGTCAACGAATAGACGTCAACGAATAGACGTCCCCAGTTACGGCGTATTTTTTGCACGCTCACCCCGCCGCGCGCAGCCCCAGCAACTTTTGATCCGGACGGCTCGCATACGGCGCCGGAAGGCGCGCCAAAATTGCCGGGTGTCATCGGCATTGGACTCGAGAACGACTTTCAAAAAACGCGCAGGTCCATCCCGAATTCTACAAACGCCTGCGCCTGAACCCCATTTATTAAGCCTAAATATTCATCGCCGCAATTTCCCAACCCTTGCGGTAGCGGCGGCGCACCTTGGCGTTAGCCTCCGGCATGTTTTTGAACTGTAGCGCCGCTCCATCCCATTCCAAAGTCGTCTTCGGGTAAAACGTGGCCAGCCCCCCTAAAAGCACCGTCTCAGTCAGGGGCCCAGAATAGTCAAACCCCGCCGTAGTCGGCGCCCCGCCCAAAATCGCGTCGGTGAAAAGCCCGTAGTGGTTTCCCGGCTCAAGCCGCTGGTACTGGAAGTCCTTGAAATCCGCCACCGGAAAAAATTTCGGCCAGTCGATGTGGGGCAGGATCATCGTGCCCTTGGTCCCGATGAACACGGAACCCTGCTCCGGAAGCGGCTGCCCTTCCAACAGCGCTTTCACTTCCTCAGGCGGGCGCGCGTCCCCGTCGTACCACGTCACCTTCACCGTCTTGCCCTCCGTAAAATCCGTACCGGGAAAGACGTAATGGATCACCGCGTTGATGGCCCAGCTCCAGTCATTCGGGGCCGGCCCCTCGCTCCGGACGGTCAACGGCGACCCCAACCGAAGGGCGTCCACGACAGGATCGTAAATATGACAACCCATGTCCCCAAACGTACCCGTTCCAAAATCCAACCGCTTGCGCCAGTTGCCGGGATGGTAGGCCCCTTTGACAAAGGGCCGCTCCCCAACCACGCCCAGCCAAGTGTTCCAGTCCAGCCCCGTCGGCACCGGATCTTCCTGCGTTGGCGCAGGTGAGGCGTCCCCCCACTTTTTGCTGCTCCAAGTGTGGACTTCGCGCACCTTCCCGATCGTCCCTTTCTGGATCAGCTGCGCGGCCGTGCGGTACTGTCCGGAGGAGTGGATCTGGATGCCCATCTGGGTGTGCAGCTTCTTTTCCCGCGCCACGGTGGCCATGCGGCGCGCCTCAAAAACGTCGTGGGCAAGCGGCTTCTGCACATAGGCGTGCAGCCCCAGGTCCATCGCCGAAAGACCGATGGGCGCGTGCATGTGGTCGGGCGTGCCCACCGTCACCGCGTCGATGTTCTTGGCCTCGTTGTCGAGCAACTGGCGCCAGTCCTGATAAATGCGCACCGTGTTGTCGGGAAACCGCTGAGTCAGTTTCCCCAACCGGTCCAAGTCCACCTCCGCCACCGCCACGAGTTCGATGTTCGGGTGCGCCAGGTGCGAATTCAAATCAGACCAAGCCATTCCATTGGCGCCAAAGGCGGCGAGCCGGACTTTGCCCGAGGGCGGCGCAGAAATAAGGTGCCGGATAAAAGCAGGAGCAACCAGCCCCGCGGTTCCAAGGTGGCGCAGAAAACTGCGGCGAGTCGCCAGAGTCGGGAGAGTCGGGAGTGTTTTCATGTTCTAAAAAGGGGTTGAAAAAAGATACCACAGGATGAGCTGCAAGCCAACGCAGGGACGAAAAGCGTTTGTTTTTCCAAGCGCATTTTCTGCACGCCTGAACTCTCCCCTCCTACGCAGCAGCAACCCGGAATGGTCGGCCGGCGACTACTTCAAGGGCAACACGCGCAGCGCCTTGAATCCCACCGGATAACCATGCCCCGCGAACCCGAAATGTCCGCTGGTGCGGTCTTTCCCAGGGTGCGCCGAGTTCGCCATGTATTCGTTCACCGTCGCAACGTCCGCGTCCACAATGACGGTTCCATTCAACTCCACGCGGATGCGCGAACCCTGCACGGTGACCTCCTCAAAGTTCCACTCGCCCACTGGCCTCTGGTATCCACGGTGCGCCGCTACAATGCCGTACACCGAACCGTGGTACTGGCGCGGATCCAGCGTGGCGTATTTTTCCGCCGAATCATCCAGAACCTGGAGTTCGCACATTCCCACATAGGCCGTGTCGCCCGTGCCCGGATACCGGATCGCAAACCCGTTGTTACCCCCAGGCGGAATCTGGATTTCCGAGCGGACCTTGAAGTCGGAAAACTCCTCCGTAGTGTAAAGCGTTCCACCCTTGCCCTTGAGGCAGTAGATGGCCCCGTCGCGCGCCTCGTACTGGTCCACGGGCCCCTGCCAGCCTGTGAGATCCGTTCCATTAAAGATGGGCTTCCAATCAGGCCCTTCCCCATGTTTGGAGAGGATCTGGTTGGCTTCCGTGCCCTCGATTTCACGCACAAACACATTTTTCCACCGAATCTCCGCGCCGTGTGTCTGCAACTGGATCGGCCCGACGCGGGGGATCGGCCGCGGATTGGCCTTGATGGCGGGATCCTTTGAATTGCGGTCGTAATAGTTTTCCAGGATCGCGTGGTCGACGGTCATTTTCCCGTTCAACCACACCGAAACCCGCGAGCCGACCATCACCACCCGCAACTGATTCCATTCGCCAAACGGCTTGTCTGCCAGCACAAGGGGATCTTTCCCAGGCGAACCCGCCGGGTTGTTCCACAGCCCGCCCGAGCCCTTCGCCCGGCCCAACCCCTTTTCATCCGGGTCAGTCGGATCCCAGATCTGCACCTGCGGCACGCCACGCAGATAGACGCCGGAATCCGCCTTCGGCACGGTTTTATATTCCAGCTTTAATTCAAAGTCGCCGTAGTCCTTGAGAGTAGTCAGGTAGCTGCCCTTCCCGTCATTGACCAATTCGTCGCCCTCCACCACCCAATGGCCGCCGAGTTCCTCGTTCCATTTCGCGATCTTCGCGGCACGGTCCTCTTCGGACATCGACAGAAGTGCGCGGTGGTCGAAGGTGGATCCTCCGCGCCAGCCCTCGAGGTTCAGCCCGTTGTAAAGGGCGCTGTATCCGGGCGGCGGTTGTGGAGCGGCCTGCAGGCAGGAAACACCGAGAACAAAACAGAGGGTTCCGAGGGCGAGTTTTTTCATGGGGAGAAGGAGATTGAAAAGGCCGCCGGGCCGCCGGGGTTTGAATCCCGGAAGCACGGCGGCGGAACTAAGCTTACTAATTTAAAACGAAACAGTTACACCAGTTTCGTTTTGCCCGGCGAAGCGATCGGCGCGACGGGCAGGTCCATGTCCATGCGCAGGTTTTCAGGCCAGATGTTGTCCTGGGATTTGAGCATGTGTTCCCAAGTCACTTCCGCGCCCGTGGCGGCGGCCATGCGGCCCATGATCGCCGTCAGCGTACTCTGACACATCCATTCCCCGTCGTTGTGCGCGGCACCGCTGCGCACGGAGGCGTACAACTCCTTGTGTTCGTGGACGTACATTTCAAAGTTCTGTCCGTCGTATTTCCAGGGGTTGGCGCCCGTGATGATCAGGCCGCCCTTTGTCGTGGCCATTCCCTTTTCACCGGTGATGTAGTCGCTGTTGTCGTTGAAACAGCCCCCAATCTGGCGCTGCGCCATGACGCCGCGCACGCCGTTCGCCCATTCATAGTGGACGGTCATGTGGTCGAAAATATTGCCGCCGGGATTGGGCACCTGCCGACCGCCGTTGGCAGTGCAACGCAGCGGGGGAACGTCCTTCATCGCCCAAAGCATCTTGTCCACGCTGTGGCAGGCCTGCTCGACAAGGCCGTCGCCGGAGAGCCACACAAAGTTCATCCAGTTCCGCAACTGCCATTCCACATCGCTCATTCCTTCCTTGCGCGTTTCAGGCGCGGGCATCGGCTTGACCGGCCCAGTGAGGTAAGTGTGGTAGAGCCCGCGCACATCGCCGATCGCGCCGTCGTGGATTTTATCAAACATCGAGCGCCGGTTGCTGTAGCGCCAGCAAAAGCCGGCCACCACGCTAAGCTTCTTCTGTTTGGCCAAACGCGCCGAGTCCAGCAGACTGCGGCAGTGAACTGCGTCAGTGCCCATCGGCTTTTCGCAGAAAATGTGTTTGTTAGCTTCCACCGACGCCGCGAAATGCAGCGGGCGAAACCCGGGAGGCGCCGCCAGCAAAACGACGTCAATGTCAGTGGCAAGCAACTGCTTGTAGGCATCCAGCCCCACAAACTGCCGCTCCTTTGGCACGTCGATGCGGCCGGGGGACCCGGCGTACTTCGCGCTCAGCCCCGCCAGGCTGGCCTCCAGCTTCTCGGGAAACGCATCCGCCATTGCCACAAGCTGCACGCCCGGATCCGCTTCCAACGCGTTGTTGGCCGCTCCAGAACCCCGGCCCCCGCAACCGACTAGTCCGATCCGGATGCGGTCTTTCTTGTGCTGGGCGCTTGCAATCGAGGGAAACGCGGCGACACCGGCAGCCATCGACGAGGCTTTCAGGAAATCTCGGCGTGATACTTCTGTAGAGTTGGGATTCATAGGGGTTAGGGGATTAAAAAAGTGGGGGGACTATTTACGACTTTGCAGGGAAAAAAAGATTTTGTCGTTCTCTACGATATCGCAATACAAAATCAAACACACTCGGGCGCGCAGCCCGCCAGCTTTTCACGGAAGGCCGTCGGCGTCATCCCTGTGATCCTCCTGAAGGCACTGGCAAAATATTGGGAGCTGCAAAAACCCACCTCCATCGCAACCTCAAGCACGCTTCTCGGCGTGGTTGCCAGCAGGTGGCTGGCCCGCTCAATCCTCCGGCGCAACACAAATTCCGCCGGAGGAAAGCCCGTCTCCGACCGGAAGCGCGCCTTGAACCGAGGCACCGAAAGACCGGACTCCCGGGCCAGCACTTCCACCGAAAGCGCGTCGTCGATCTTCAAGTCGATGTATTCGAGAACATTAGCCATCACTCCGGAAAGCGCCCGCACCGGGGCGCGCTGGGAGAGCGCGAGGATCTCGTACAGGTATTCCAAAAGAGCGAGGTGCATCCGGGCTCCGCGCAGAGGCCCGTCCAGCGCCTCCGCCGCCCGGAAGACCCGGTCCACAACCGGCTGCAAACTGGGCCCCGCGCAGCAGTGTCGGTGCGGAAAATGACGCAACCCCTCCCAATAGGCCTGCGCCAGGGGATCGGGCATTCCCAAAAAACCCTGCGCCCGCGGGGGCAAATCCACAATGAACCAGTACATCAGCCCGCAGTGTTCAGGGTCCGGCCCGGTGCTGTGCGGTTCGTCTGGAAAGGTGACGAAGAGGTCGCCGCCGGTCATGCGATAGCAATCCTCACCCATCCAGTAATTTTGGGTGCCGCGGGCGAGGTAAGAGATTTCCATCATCCCGGGGTGGGCGTGGTCGGCCAGCGGAGGATGAGCCCGGAGGTAGCGGTAGCGCCCAAGCACCCTGAGATGGGGAATCCCAAGCCCTCGGAGGTCGAGGATGGTCCTTTCTGGGGTGCTATTGAGGTCAAGTTCCATGCGGGGCGGCGGAAACGGGGGGCTTCAGGGCTGTTTTCACCAAGGGCCCCACCCTTTCAAACCCGCTGCCAGGCCGGTTTGTTAGCAAACACGTGCCGGTAGTATTCAGAGCGCTGCAATTTAGAGGCGGACGCCTCGTCCAAAAGGAAACACGCCTTCTCGTGAAACTGCAGGGCCGAGGCCGGCACCATCTGCGTCACTGCTCCCTCGATCGCAGCCGCCATGGCATCCGCCTTGCCCTTGCCAAACCCCAAAAGCACAACCTCCCTCGCCTCCATGATCGTCCCCACCCCCATGGTAATCACATGCTGCGGGACTTCTTCGCCCTCTGCAAAAAAGGACGCGTTGTCTCTGCGGGTCCTCTCAGTGAGGGTTTTGATCCGGGTGCGCGAGGACAACGAGGAGGCCGGCTCGTTAAACGCAATGTGCCCGTCGCTTCCAATCCCCAGCAACTGCAGGTCGATGCCCCCCGCCTCGCGGATCGCGCTCTCGTACGCGAGACAACTGGCCGGAACATTCTGCGCCAGCCCGTCAGGGAGATGGACCCGCTCGGGACGCACGTTGATGTGCTGAAACAAGTTGGTCCACATGAAGTTAAAATACGAGGCGGGATGCTCCGGCCCGAGCCCAAGGTATTCGTCCAGGTTGAAGGTCGTTACCCGGCTGAAATCCAGTCCTTCCTGCTGATGCATCCGAATCAGTTCACGGTAGACCGCCACGGGCGAGCCTCCGGTCGCCAGCCCAAGGACGGAGTCGGATTTTTTGCGGACCTGGGCCGCAATTTTTCGCGCCGCCAACTGGGAGGCGGCCTCGGGGGTGGTGTTGATAATGACTTCCATAACGACAAAAAAAAGGGAGGCAGCACACTTCGCGCTATCAGCAGATCCTTTGCGCCCCAGAAGCTCCCACGTCACGCCCAAACTTCACACCCGATTTTACGCCGTACGTCTTTCTTCTCCTTTCCGGACCGCTAAACTCGCGGAATGGCCTACCGCTCCACCGCTGAATTTATCGCCGCTTTGGAAAAAGCGGGCGAACTCGTGCGCATCCCCTTCCCCGTCGCAACGGAGTTGGAAATCACCGCCTGGGCCGACCGCGAGATGAAATCGGCAGACGGCGGAAAAGCGCTTCTTTTCGAACAGCCCACCGTCCACGGCGTCCCCTCATCCTTCCCTCTCGCCATTAATACGATGGGTTCCCGCAAACGAATGGCTCTGGCCCTCGGCATCGACCACATCGACGACCTGATGAACCAGATGCGCCTCATCCTCAAGGCCAAGCCCCCCACCAACCTGCGCGCCGCCTGGAACCTGGCAATGCAGGGGCTCGGACTCCTGAACGCAAAACCCAACCACGTGCGTACGGGCCCCGCGCAGGAGGTGGTGCACCGTTTCGAAAAACCCGTCACCCCCGACGCCCTCGCCCGCCAGTTCCCCACGCTTCTCGACCTTCCCATCCTCCAGTGCTGGCCCGATGACGGCGGCCGCTTTATCACCCTGCCCTGCGTCCACACCAAGGACCCCGACACCGGCGAACGCAACCTGGGAATGTACCGCATCCAGATCTACGACGGACAAACAACCGGCGTTCACTGGCAGGTCCACAAGGTCGCGGCGCGCCACGGAAAACGCTATTACGAAAAGGGCGAGGCGATGCCGGTGGCGATCACGATCGGGGGCGATCCCGCGTATGCGTTCGCCGCCACAGCGCCCCTGCCAGACGGGCTGGATGAAATCCTTTTCGCAGGTTTTCTACGCAAAAAACCCGTCGACCTCGCCCCCTGCCTCACCGTCCCGCTGGACGTCCCGGCGGACGTCGACTTCGTCATCGAGGGGTTCGTGCAGCCCGGGGAACTCCGCGACGAGGGCCCTTTCGGCGACCACACCGGCTTCTACACACCCATCGACGCCTACCCGGTCCTGCACATCACCGCCATCACACACCGGCGGGATGCCGTTTATCCCTGCACCATCGTCGGCATCCCACCCATGGAGGACTTTTACATGGGCACCGCCAGCGCGCGGATCTTCCTGCCCGTGTTCCAGATGAACTTCCCGGAAATCGTGGACATCGCCCTCCCGGCCGAGGGCGCCTTCCACAACCTCGTTTTTGTCTCCATCCGGAAGCAGTATCCCTGGCAAGCCTACAAAATCATGCACGGCCTCTGGGGCATGGGGCAGATGATGTTTGCCAAGTACATCGTCGTCGTCGACGCCGACTGCGACGTCCACAACACAAGCGAGGTCCTCTTCCGCATGTGCGCCAACACCGATCCCCAGCGCGACAGCATCCTCACCAAAAACCCGAGCGACGCCCTCGACCACGCCCCGAGCATCGCCAACCTCGGCACCCATATGGGCCTGGACGCCACCCAAAAAATCCCGGGCGAAGGCTACCACCGCACCTGGCCTGATCTCGTGAAGATGCCCACAGAAGTCCAAACACGCGTGGACGCCATGCGCGCAGACTGGGAGAAACTCAACCCAAAGGCGCCGCATTGATTTGGCGAATTGGTTTCCCTCGCTGAGCCCGTCGATATCGCTCTCCCGAGTACGCTCAATTACCGGCTCCAAACAGAGCCAATCATGCAAGCAAGCCCGGGGTGAATTCACGCTGAAGCGGAGCAACCGCACCGCCTCAGCCTTCGCCATCCAACCGCAATTAAGCAGGCCCCTAGACAATGACGCGCGCTCTAAGTTTTTTGTCCAAAAACAGCCTCCACCGGCAGAGAATAGAGAGAAATGGACTTCGCCGAATCCAACACCCCAGCCCAACCATTGACGCATGAGCAATTCATGCGGCTGTTTTTGGCTGCCGAGCGCGAGCTGTTGCGATACGTCATGGCGTTGGTGCCGAATGTTAGTGATGCGCGGGATGTGGTGCAAGAAACGGCAGTCGCGCTCTGGCGGGCGAGCGAAAAATATGACCCGTCCAAGCCTTTCGTGCCGTGGGCCTGCCGTTTCGCTCTAAACGAGGCGCGACTGCATCTGCGCACAGAATTACGCCGAAGGCGTCTCATCGAGGAGGATGTCGCCGCAATGCTGGACGAGCGGCGCGTGGAAATGGCCGCGCCGCTGGATGCCCGCCGCGAACATCTGCGGGATTGCCTCCGCCGGTTGACCGAGGACCAGCGCCGGCTTGTGCGCGGCTATTACTTTGAGGAAGAAAGCATCGAAGCTCTCGCCGCGAGCTTCAATCGGGGTGCGGAGGCGGTTTACAAGTCGCTCCAACGGACCAGGCAGGTCCTGCAACAGTGTATCGAGCGGAAACTTCAGACAGAGCCATGAACACGGACCACGAGGAACTTATCCAACTAATTCACGCATGCCTGGATGGCCAGGCCACAGACGTGCAGGCATCCCTTCTGAACTCACGGCTTAGAGGGGACGCGGCGGCGCGCGACTTATATCTCCAACTGGCCGACACGCACTCCTGCCTCGCGGTGGACGAAAGCCTCTGGACGGATTCCCTCGGCAGCACCCGCTTGCCCCATTTCGAGGCCCACTCTGCTCCCAAGCGCTGGTTCGTCTGGCGTCCACTGGCTGCCGTTGCCGCTGCGGCAGGCATTGTGTTCGGGATGTTCTGCACCTCGATGGTGTTCGGTTATGTGGGGCCGCGTGTGGTGGAGAAGATGAAGGCGGTGTTTAGCGAAGGCTTTGAATCAAGCGTGACAAAGACCGAACCTGGCCTGCCACGCGAGGTCGGACAATGGGGTGGCGATGAGGCGCACGTGGTGAATGCGACAACGGCCGTGAAGGCTCATGGCGGCGCGAAGATGCTGCGCTTCCTCAGTGCGACCCATCCAGGAGAGAACTCGCCCCGCAGTCAGTGGGGGGATGTGTATCGCATCGTGGACGTGCGCGGGCTGGCCGGAGTGGGTAGCACGGTAGCGCGGGTTTCGGCAAGTTTTACGCAGGGCGTGGTGACGGGAGAGGAAAAGTTCGCCTGTAGGGTTGGAGCTTATGCACTGGATCAGGATCTAAGCACGCTGCCATCGCCCATGAGCCATACGTGGCTGCAGCAAAACAACAGCGCGACCGGTTCCCGGAGAGCCGCACTGAAGGGCACCGGCCGGTGGCAGGACGTTTCCGTCGAGCTGCCGATTACGCGAGAGACGCGTTTTGTGGTCCTGCATCTCGCTGTGGTTCAGGAGCAGCCCACACTCAAATCCGGGGTTGTCCAGTTCCCCGGTCATTTCATGGACGACGTGAAGATGGAGCTGCTCACGCGGCCTTGAGCGGCCGCATCGCCCATTCCGCCCTCCCCAACACAACGACGCATCATTTTACGATCCACCGCATTTTCCCACCACCGCATTTTCCCACCACCGCATTTTCCCACCACCGCATGTCCCACCCCGATCCATCCCACGACACCTCCTCCATGCCGCACCTGCTGAATCGCCGCCAGTTCCTCCGTGCGGGCTCGGCGGTGCTAGCACTGCCGTTTCTCGAAGCGCTCGCGCCGCGTCTGGCTCGAGGAGCATCCGCGCCGCCACCGAAGCGAATGGTATGCATCATGACAAACACCGGGCTGCTGCCCGAGAACTTCTGGCCGAAGGAGCCGGGGCCGAGCTACGCGCCATCGCGCTATCTCGAGCATCTGGAGTCGGTGCGCGGGCGTTACTCGATAATGAAGGGCCTCTCGCATCCCGACAACTCCGGCGGGCATGTGGTGGAGAAGAGCTTCCTCACCGGCGCGCGCTTTCCGTCGTCCGCCGTTTTCAAAAACAGCATCTCCGTCGATCAGCTCGCGGCGGAGTCGCTCGGCCATCACACGCGGTTTCCCTTCCTCGCACTGGGCGTGAACGGCCAGCATGACGGCCTGCTTTCGGTCTCGCGCGATGGCGTGTTCATCCCGCCGGAGTTGAGCCCTGCGAAGGTGTATCGTCGCCTCTTCACGCCAGACACGGCGGAGGAAAGCGAACAGCGGATGCGAGAGATAGGCCAGCGGGTGAGCACGCTCGACTTTGTGAATGCGAAGGCGAAGCGGCTCTCGCGCAATCTCGGTGCGGAGGATCGAGCTCGTCTCGAGCAGTATCTCACCTCGGTGCGCGAGCTGGAGCAGCGCCTGGAGCAGGCGCGGGTGTGGCAGCAGCGGGAAAAACCGCACGTCGCCGCGCCGGCGCCGCAGGACATCTTAGATAACACCCAGGACGTGGATCGAGCGCGCCTAATGTACGACATGACCCTGCTTACCCTCCAGAGCGACAGCACGCGCATAGTCACGCTGTATCTGAATCCTCTGGAGGTCCTCGTGAAGCTGCCGGGCGTGAGCGACCGCACGCACACGCTTACGCATCACGGCAACGAACCGGAGAAGCTGGAACAACTTGCCAAAGTTGAGGAAGCGGGGCTGAAAAACCTCGGTCGCTTCCTCGCGGGGCTCGCCGCGGTGAATGAAGGCGGCAGCAGCCTGCTCGATGACACAGCAGTGCTCTTTGGCTCGAACATGTCGAACGGCAGCAACCACTCGAACGTGAACCTGCCGGTCCTGCTGGCGGGCGGGCGCTTCAAGCACGGGCAGCACCTGCAGTTCGACCTGAAGAACAACACGCCGCTGTGCAATCTCTACGTCTCCATGCTCCAGCACATGGGCCTGGAGCGCGACGCCTTCTCCACGAGCACCGGAACTCTCACCGGACTCGATCTGGCATGAGACGGAGCGCTTTTTTTGTCCTCCTCGCATCGCTTCTGCCATTCCTACCGCCCACCCTCAACGCAGCGGATGCGGACCTGCGCGGCTATCTGGAGACGCATTGTTTCGACTGCCACGATTCGACGACGAAAAAGGGCGGCCTCAACCTCGAAGCGCTGCCGCTGCAGTTTGATGCACGGGCGCAATTCGAAACATGGGCCCTCGTCCACGACCGCGTCGCCGCCGGTGAAATGCCGCCGAAGTCGCGCCGCGAACGTCCTTCCGCAAAGGAAAACGCCGATGCGCTGACGCTGCTCGATGACCGTTTGCACAAGGCAGATGCAGCGCGCATCGCGAAGACAGGCCGCGCGCTGTTCCGCCGCCTCTCTGCGCAGGAATACGAGAACGCGTTACGGGACCTGCTGCATCTTCCCAGTCTGCGGATCACGGCGATGCTGCCCGAGGATGAACGTCGCCACGGCTACAACAAGGTCGGCCAGGCGCTCAACATCTCGAATGTGCATCTGAACCAGTTCATGGACGCGGCAGACCTCGCACTCACCGCGGCAATCGCCACCCGCAGCACGCCGCCGCCATTGCTGCGCCAACGCTATGGCGCGGCCACTGGCTCGGAAACGTGGCAATGGATGGCGCATGGCAGTGCCGTGCCGCTGAGGGACAAGCAATATGATCCCGTCGTGCCCCTGCCTGATTCAGGGGATGACCTCAATCAAAACGGGGAACTCAAGAAGGCCCGCTTTGCCGTGTTCGGCAAAGTGCTCCCCAACTACCCGCACGCCGCGGGGTTCTTTACCGGCGCGACGCATCGCCCAATGATCTTTTCGCTGCAATTCTCGCCCATCTACGCGGGCCACTATCGCATCCGTACTTCCGCGTGGGGCTTCTGGTGGGATCGCGGCAAAGTGGAGCCGCCGCGCCGCAACGAATCCTTCGCTCTGACGGCGTGGCTGCCCTCGGACGGCCCGCGCTTTCATCACTCCCCGACGCGCTGGCTTGGACTCTTCGATGTCTCCTCGCTGGAGAGCTGCATTCACGAATACAACGACTGGTTTGAAGTGAATGAAGAGATGGTCTTCGACATCGGCACACTGAACGGCCACGAGAAAACCACCGGGCGATTCCCTGGCGACGGAAAAGGCTCCTGCGCCGTCTATACCGGACCGGGCATTGCGCTCGATTGGTTCGAGGTGGAAGGCCCCATTATTGATCAATGGCCGCCGCTCAGCCACAGCGCGATCTTGGGCGACCTGCCGATTCGCCCGCTTGCCAAAGACAGCGGCGTCATCCCGCCGAAACGCATTCCCGTGAGGCAGCGCTCGCGCTCGGCCATGGCCCGTCCGAGCAATGCTTCAATTCCCAAGGAAGAACAGGAACCGCCTTTAGAGAGTGCCTTCTCCGAGCATGCGCCGCAGGACGCGACGCGCCTGCTCGCACAGTTCCTTCCGCGCGCGTTTCGTCGGCCTGTGCCTGCCGACGAAGTCCAGGGCTATGTGCAGATCGTCATGCGCGAACTCGAACGCCATGCCTGTTTCGAAGATGCGATGAAGGAAGCGTATAAGGCCGCGCTCTGCTCCACAGATTTTCTTTTTGTCGGCGGTGACACCATCGAGGAACCAAAGACACCGCGCCCTCCCCTCCCCGAGCGTGCCCTCGCCGAGCGCCTCGCCCTATGGTTCTGGAACAGCCTGCCCGATGAAGAGCTCATCGCGCTCGCCAACGAAGGTCGCTTGCATCTTCCCGAGAACCTCAAAAAACAATCCAACCGCCTACTCGCAGATGCGCGCTCGGATCGTTTCATTGCTGACTTCGCCGACCAATGGCTCGACCTCCGGAAAATCGACGCCACGCAGCCGGACCTGCGGATGTATCCTGAGGCGCGCGAACATCTGAAGCACAGCATGATCGATGAGACGCGCGCTTATCTGCGCGAGTTGATCACGCACAACCTCAGCGTCACGCATCTCGTGAAATCGGACTTTGCAATGCTCAATCAAAGCCTTGCTATTCACTATGGCATCCTTGGCGTGACAGGCTGTGCCATCCGCAAAGTTCCTTTGCCTCACGACAGTCCGCGCGGCGCGTTCCTCACCCAGGCCGCTGTCTTGAAAGTCACCGCGAACGGCACCACGACGTCGCCCGTCACGCGCGGCGTATGGATCAATGAGCGTCTCCTCGGCAACTTCATCCCGCCACCGCCCGCTGGAGTGCCCGCCATCGATCCCGACACCCGCGGTGCCACGACCATCCGCGAAAAGTTGGAGAAGCATCGCTCCGACACACGGTGCGCCGGTTGCCACGCTAAGATCGACCCGCCCGGCTTTGCATTGGAGAGCTTCGATGTCATCGGCGGCTTTCGCGATCGCTACCGCTCGCTCTTCACCGGCTCCCCGCTGATGGAGTTCCACTTCCCCACCGGCTGGGACCCACGCGTGCGGCTTAACCAATCAGTGGACCCTTCAGGCCAGCTCCCAAACGGCGAGCCCTTCCAGAACCTCGCCGCCTTCCAATCCCTCGTCCTGCGGAACCCGGAAGCCCTCGCTGCAAACATCGCCCGCCAGCTCCTCATGTATGCCACCGGTTCCGAGCCGCACTACTCCGACCGCCGCGAAATCGCCCGCATACTCGCGCAAACCAAGCCGAACAACTACGGCTTCCACTCTCTCATCGACGCCATTGTGCGAAGCGAGCTGTTCCTCACGAAGTGAGCCCTAATCTACCCATTCTCTCCAACCTTGCGCATCCCGCTCTTCCCTCTTTTCCTGCTTCTCGCCACCTCCACGCTCAACGCAGCGGATGCGGACCTGCGCGGCTATCTGGAGACGCACTGTTTGGACTGCCACGATTCAACGACAAAAAAGGGCGGCCTCAATCTCGAAGCGCTCCCGCTGCAGTTTGATGCACGGGCGCAATTCGAAACATGGGCCCTCGTCCACGACCGCGTCGCCGCCGGTGAAATGCCGCCGAAGTCGCGCCGCGAACGTCCTTCCGCAAAGGAAAACGCCGATGCGCTG